>JAYSRP010000272.1:0-5018 GCA_043721015.1 Synechococcales cyanobacterium
ACCCAACCCATCAGTTACCTTCCTAATACCGTTTTAGCTGCCATTGTTTTCTCGATCGGTCTGAGGCTGATTGATATCAAAGGGATGCAGGCAATCTTCAAAAACCATCGTGAAGAGTTTTATTTGGCGGTTGTTACTGCGGCTACCGTGGTTTTTGTTGGGGTTAAAGAAGGTATTATCTTGGCAATTATTTTGTCGCTGCTCTTACATGTTCGTCATAGCTACCACCCGCACTCCGCTATCATCATTCCTGATGTAAACAGAATCTGGCAACCAATTCCGGTTCGTTTAGGGGCAATATCAGCTCCTGGTCTGATTATTTACCGATTCAGCCGAGATTTATTTTACGCTAACACCACTTTCTTTTCTGAAGAGGTACAAAATCTGGTAAAAAGTGCTGAATCGCCGATAAAGTGGTTCATTTTAGAAGCCAGAGCAATTACTGGAATTGATTACTCGGCCTCTCAGACTTTGCGAGATGTCATTCAAGAACTATCTGCTCAGGGTGTAACTTTGGTGCTCTCAGGTTTGCCGCCACAGGTGAAGTTACAGTTCGATCAGGATGGACTATCAGGTTTAATTGGAGATCATAATTTCTTTTACCATTTAGAAGAAGCTTTAGATGCTTTCAATCACCAAATACAATCAAAAAATAACTAAGATATTACTGATCGAGGTCTAACTTTGCTCACAGCTCTCCGCCGACTACCACCAAATGTTTGGCTGATTGGTGTCATTAGTCTGCTTAACGACACCGCCAGCGATATGTTGTATCCGCTGATTCCCTTATACTTGTCTTCCGTCTTAATGGCTGGCCCCAAAGCTTTAGGAATCATTGAGGGCATGGCCGAAGTCACCAGTAGTATGCTGAAATTGGTCTCCGGGATTTGGGTCGATCGCACCAACCGCGCCCAACCTTGGATTATTTGGGGCTATGCTTTAGCGGGTTTCAGTCGGCCATTGTTAGCGATCGCCAATAGCTGGCCAGGTGTGTTGGGAATTCGGATGCTCGATCGAGTAGGCAAAGGCTTACGCAGCTCGCCCCGCGATGCCCTATTAGCAGCTAGCGTCCCTCCCGAAAATCGGGGGCTAGCCTTTGGCTTACACCGCGCAATGGATAATGCTGGCGCAGTATTGGGGCCGATTTTAGCGGCAGTGCTGTTAGGATCTGGTTTTAAAATTCGAGATTTATTTCTGATTTCGATCGTTCCTGCAATTCTCTGTATCGGAATGTCTCTACTTATCCGAGAACCAAAAGGTGTTCTAGATATTGTCAAGCGCAACAACTTTAGCTGGAATTTTTCACAATTATCAATAAATTTCAAACGATATTTGCTGGCTGTAGTGGTGTTTAGCTTAGGGAACTCTTCCAATATGTTTTTGCTACTCCGAGCAAAAGAGCTAGGATTACCTGAATCTCAGGTGCCCTTGGCTTGGGCAGTAATTTCTGCGATCGCCATGTTATTTTCTACGCCACTGGCCGCTTTATCTGACAAGTTTGGCCGTATCCGATCGATCTCTGCTGGTTGGCTAGCCTATGGAGTGTTCTACTTATCACTGGGATTCCTGCACCCCGGCAACGCCACCATCCTTTTTGGCCTGTTTGCCTTCTACGGTTTATTTCTGGCAGCCACCGAAGGAGTCGAAAAAGCCCTAGTCGCTGACCTTGCACCAGCAAATTTAGTAGGCACTGCCTATGGTTGGTTCAACCTAGCCAGCGGAATTATGCTCTTACCGGCTTCGATCATTTTTGGCTGGCTCTATGAAAATGCTGGAGCTACCGCCGCGTTTGGCTTTTCGTCAGGCTGCTCCCTCATTGCTACTGCACTGCTAGTTAGGGTTAAACCCGCTTTACATCCATCTTGATAATTATCGGCTAATCTAGAGCTATCTCTACTACAGCTCCGTGTTGATGAAACGTCAATTTACCCCTTCAGCTATTACATCAGGCAAAATGTCAAAAATCTTGGTAGTGATCTGCACCTTGATACTGGGGTGGTGCTGTTATTACCACCATTAAATTTTATCAGGCTGGTTCTTTTGATCGATCATTATTTTGGCGATTGGCGATCGCCTATGGCGCAGCGAAGCTATCGGTTCCATCCCCTGTGCTTTTCTCGGTGGCATGACCTCAATCCCCACTCAGATCTATAAGCCAATTGTGGGGGTGGTCTTGCTCTATGCTTCTGTCAAGTTAGGTTTTAGCTCTGTTAAATCTGAGCCACCAGAAACTAGATCGCCGTCAACTTGGCTCCCGATTGTTTTAGGGATGGTAAGCATCTTCACATTGACACACCATTCATTCGTTTGGAATAGTATTGTAAAAATTGCTAAATGCGGTCGATCGCGTTATGTTTATGACTTCGACCCAGGCCAGTTCCTTAGTTTCCAATCTTTATAGATGACCCAAAACTTAAGACGAATCACATGGTTCAATCAAATTAATGTTTACTTAATATCAACACCCCAAGAACCAGTTTTAGTGGATAGCGCCGCTCCTGGAATGTTTCGGTGGTTGGTGAAATCCTTGCGAAAATTGGGGATTGCACCAGAGCAGCTAGCAGGCGTAATCGTCACTCATTTTCATATCGACCATGTGGGTACCGCCATGGCTTTACAAAAACGTGGAGTTCCAGTGTACGCCCTATCTACATAAATCCCAATTATGATGGGGGATGCACCACATTCTGGATATGGTGGCACCGCAGGAAATCTTTTGCTTATGGCTGAACAGCTATTCTTTGGAAAGCCGTCATTTCTGGGAGTTCAATCCCTATCCGCTGGGCAAAAAATCTTTGGGACAGAGTGGAGAGTTGTTGCTGCCCCAGGCCATACTCCAGGCAGTTTAGCTCTGTACAATAAAAATACTGGAGATCTGCTGTCTGGAGATACCTTAGTCAGCGATTTTGACTGTCCCAGAGCTAATTTATCACTGTTTACAGCCGATCGGGAGCGACATTAATTTGTCGTTGCCTGTACTCGTGATTTCCGTCTGCCCAACCAACGGGCGAGCAGAGCCATTGCCATCAAACCCAGCATAAATATATAAATGATCATACCGATAAAGTTTCCCCATACCTTTTCTAGTCCCAGCACAAAACCAGCAGCAAAGATCACCCAAGAATAATACATGCCCGCAGTATGAAGAGTGCGCCAAGCCCGTGAGCCAATTGCCTTACTAGTCAACGGAAACGAAGTTAAAGTCATGGCGAACAACAACACATAAGCAACCGTGGAAAAGGGCGAAGCATCTGGCTGGGCAAGACCACGCACATAAACATCCAACGTTATAAAAGAGACCGCATGATAAGTATGGGATACTGCCATCGTTAGCCCTAAGAATCGGCGATTCTGCAATAACCATAGCGATAATGGTGACTGCCACAACCGTCGTAGCGGTGAGGCGATAAATGCCAATAGAAATGCCAGACAAGAAGTTCTGGCCGTCAACTTCACCAAAAATAACGTGGAGGCATCAGTAATACCGAAACCACCCCAAGCGATCGCAAAGGCCAATCCCAAAAAGACTGCCATAGAGATCACGATCTTCCATCCCTTCATACTCAATACCTCTCACCAAAATATTTGATCCCACTTTAGTTATTGATGAGGATTCATGTCTTGCCGATTTTGGTGAATCTTGTCCTAAAATGGGGATCTTTAAAACTGATCGCGATATTGCTTAGGTGTCACCTGGGTATGTTGCCGAAAAATCCGCGTGAAATGGCTCTGAGTCTGGAAGCCCACTTGCTGGGCGATAGTCACAATGGGATGCTGGGTACTTTGCAATAGCATCATTGCCCGTTCAATTCGTATTTTGAGCACATATTGGTGTGGTGTTAACCCGATCGTTTTGCGAAACAACTCCGAAAAATGATGAGTGCTAAGATTCACCACCTCGCTTAATTCAGCGATCGTCAGTGCTGCATCCAAGTTAGCCTCAATGTAGTCTTTCACCATTTGGGTATCTCTGGCTGATAGCAAACCACTTATTGGTGCTAATCGCGCGGCACTATAATTCTGCAACAAGTGGGCAGAAAGAGCAATCGACATTGATTCGGCGTAGAGGGAACCCTCTGCACCACTGCTTTGTAGCTCTCGATATAGTGCTCGACCCATCTGCTCGATCAACGGGTCTCTTACTTGCAACGTTGTCCCTAATTCTTTGCTAGGAGCCAACAACATCATTTGTTGGGGATTGAGAAATAACTCGATTAAAGGAACATCTCGATCGATCACTACTTGGGGAAATAGTTCAGCCTGGGGCAAAATCACCACATCCCCTGGCTCATAGTTGATATGTTGCCACCCATCCAAGTTTTTATAACTGGCTCGTACCGGCTCAAGAGCGATCGTAATGAAATGGAATTTCTGGTGGAAATCCATTTCGGCACCTGGAATCTCTCCCTGCACCTCGCGCTCTAGGATTAAATTCACTCCTTGCCAGCCATATTCAAAGCTGTTTGCTAGGATTAATGGCAGAGAGGGAGACATAAACTAATGGGACTCAGCATGGACGACTTCACTTAATGCTTCTTCAATCACTGCATCACTGACACCTCGACGCTTCAAACTTGCGACCAACGCTGTCACCGTCTCGCTCTCAAACCGTTCTAAATCGACGCGCAAACATTGACCAATATAAGCCCGAATTAATGGCTGATAACCCGAAAAGCCCAATAGTGGAGCAACTTTTTTCAGATCTTCTACAACATCTTCGGGCATACGAATCGTCACGCTAGTCATAGGACGATTTCGATCTAATCTCTGCTTTAGTGTTTCAATCTTCATACTGTAATTTCTCCTGACTAGTTGCTTTTCGTGCTGAAATAATCCGAATGACATTCTCTTCACGCTCAATATGAACCACATACAGTAGATTCCACCGAGTGTCCAGCCCAATTACAGCGTCCCGTGATTCCTCATTGCGGCTGGCATCAACGACTTCCAGTGTTCTGATTCCCATATCATATTGGTTATCTTGAGGCACAAAGCCATCTATTTTGAAGCAGTATTCC
>JAYSRP010000273.1:0-11555 GCA_043721015.1 Synechococcales cyanobacterium
CAGGCTGATTGTTTTTGTATTTCAGCCATTTTCGTACATTCCATGCCTTTAGGGGTAGGAATGTTCTTTTTTTTCTACAAAGAACTTCGCACTGTCCAGAGGAGAGGACTTGTTGTAGTTCGGTGGACATCTTGCTTAGCTCCTATGATCTGAATGTATGTACTATACCCCTAATCTAGTTTGAGGTCAAATGTCATGCGGGCATAAACTCCGCGTGGGTCATTTAGGCTTTGCAGATCGGTGAGAGATGACTGGAATTTTTTGAACTCATTGGTTAGGACGCTTTCGGTGGGGCTGCTGTGCTGTTTGAGCATCGTTGCTTCTTCGCCACTGAACCGTTTCAATAGTCGAGTTTGGAAATCTTCGGTATCAGGATACTCGTCTAGTTCCCAGTCATCGCCTAACTTAGCTTGTTTAGCGGCGTAGGCGATCGATTCCTGCAAGCCCCCTAACTCATCTACCAATCCAATCTTTTGGGCTTCAGCACCCGACCAGACTCGTCCTTGAGCAATTTCGTTAACTTTGTCTTTAGGAATTTTGCGGCCTTCGGCTACTCGATCGAGGAATTCGTCATAGATTTGATTGACAAATTTTTGGGCGATCGCTAGTTCTTCTTTAGTTTTGGGGCGAGAAACTGTGGAGCTATCTGAGAACTTTGATGTTTTTACTACATCCCAAGTTAATCCTTGATTGCTGGCGAGCTTTTGGAAATTGAGTTGCAGACCAATTACCCCGATCGAACCAGTGATAGTATTGGGCTGGGCAAAAATGCGGCTGGCGTTGGTAGAAATATAGTAACCACCAGAGGCCGCTACGTTACCCATCGATACGACTAAGGGTTTTTCCTTACTTAACAATTTTAGTTCTCGCTGCATGTGGTCAGAGGCCGTCGCACTGCCGCCGGGACTGTTGACCCGTAAGACTACTGCTTTGATATTTTTGTCGCGGCGCAGGCTAGCAATAGTATCAGAAAAAGTATCGCCGCCAATTTGGCCGGGTTCGCTGGTGCCATCTACGATGTTGCCTTGGGCATAGAGAATGGCAATCTTTTTATCAGAATTTTTGGTTTTATCTTCGGCAACTTCGCTATAGTCACTCATGCTAATTTTGCGAAAATCACCTTCTTTTTCAGCAGTGCCCAGCTTTATGAGTTCTTGCTTGACCTGATCGGGATACATGATTTTGTCGATTAGCTTTTTGCTCAGAGCATCTTGCGCTGACAAGTTACCTTGCGTGTCGGCGATTGTTTGGATTTCGCTGGCTGGTATTTTACGGTTGCTGCCGATCGTCTCTTTAAAGTCACCCCACAAAGCGTTTAACAATTCTTGGTTTTCTTTGCGCGATTCGGGGCTAAAGCCTTTGAGCGAAAAAGATTCGTAGGCCGATTTGTATTTACCGACCCGAATTACTTCTGCGCCAACGCCATATTTTTCAAACGCGCCCTTATAGAACATGTTCTCGGTTTGGAAGCCGTTCAAATCTACGGTTCCTAGTGGGTTCAAAACGATCGTATTGGCAACTGAGGCCAGGTAGTAATCACGGCGGCTGAGATCGGCATCGTAAGCATAAATTTGTTTGCCGCTCTGGCGAAAAGTATTGAGAGCTAAACGGACTTCTCGCAGACTGGCCAAACCGCTGCCACCCTTGGCTTTAGCGCGACTGCCATCCAAGTAAATAGCCACAATGTTTTTGTCTTTGGTGGCGGCTTGAATGGCGGTGGTTACTTGATGTACGGTCAGGTCTTTCTTGGCACGGCCAGTTAAGGTTTGTTCTACAGTAGAACCTGGATTGAAGTCGGTAATACCTGCACCTAAATCTAATACCAACACAGTTTTCTCTCTAACCGTAGGTACTCCCTTGTCATCTAGCGAAGCAATGATTCCACCCACAATGAGCAAAACAGTTAGCAGTGATATCCCAGAAAAAATGGTTAAACCTAAAACGCTACCAAGGGCACTGGCTAAAGTCTGTTTCAGAAAAGAGCGCATAGAAGTTGAGGGTGTGTGATGGATGCTTTGTTCCATTGTACCCATTCCTTTTGGTTGGTTTGGAAATTAGGCGGTGGATTTGACCAGTATCCCCATTTGGCGCAGGTCAGAGAGTTGGCGGCTGCCGGTGCAAAACATGGCGGTTTTGAGTTCGGCAATCAATAAATCTACTCGATCGATCACTGCTTCTTCTGAAATATCTGCTGCCTGTAAGAAGGGCAGAGCCATGCCTGCTAGGCTGGCACCAAGGCCGATCGACTTCGCTATATCCAAACCATTCCTCAGACCTCCAGAGGCAATTAGAGGCATCTGGGGATAGGTGTGATGAATATCCACTAAGCATTCGGCGGTAGGAATGCCCCAGTCCCCGAAAGTTTGACCGAGCTGTTTGAGTAAATCATTGGGGGCGCGCTGACTTTCTACTAAAGACCAAGAGGTGCCGCCTGCTCCGGCTACATCGATCGCCTGTACCCCCGCGTTAATCAATTGTTTGGCCATCGCTGCGGAGATGCCGTTGCCGACTTCTTTGGCGATGACTGGCACGGTCAGCTTTTCACAAACCACCGCGATTTTGGCCAACAGGCCGCTGAAATTCAAGTCCCCTTGGGGTTGAATACATTCTTGCAAAGGATTGATGTGCAAGATCAGGGCATCGGCTTGGAGTAAATCTACGGCTCTTTGGCACGGCTCTACTCCGTAGCCGTAGTTGAGTTGGACTGCGCCCAGGTTGGCGAATAGGAGAATGTCAGGGGCGATCGATCGCACCTGAAAAGTAGGGGCGGTGTGGGCTTGTTCGATCGCTACTCGCTGCGAACCAACTCCCATTGCTAAGCCGTAGGCTTGGGCGACGCTGGCTAAGCGCTGGTTAATTTGTTGAGCTTGGGCGGTGCCACCGGTCATGGAAGATATCAGGAGCGGTGCGCCTAAAGATTTCCCCAGGAATGTTGTTTTGATATCTAAGTCGGCATAGTCGATTTCGGGGAGGCAGCGATGGGTAAAGCGATATTTTTCTAAGCCACTGCTGGCACGGAACTGTACGTCTTCTTCTAAACAGATCCGAATATGGTCGGCTTTACGTTGTTTGGTGCTATCACTCATGATCTAGGTCTTTGTAGGCAAATCGAGTCTACACCATCTTGTTGGATCTGGGGAGGTTGATCTCATTGATTGTGCCCTGGGCGATCAATTGTTAAAATACTGAATTTGCCTACGTAAATAGGTCTTCTCCAGTATTCAGATGTGTGAATTAGCCTAGGATTTGTGGATAGTGTACATTGGTTAAGTGAACTGCTTAAAGAACTTTAGAACTCGGATCTGTCATGCTTCAACGGCTCTACGTTAATAACTTCAAATGCCTAGAGAACTTTGAGCTTTCCCTCAAGGAAATGTCATCGACACTTCTAATTGGCAGAAATGGTGTTGGCAAATCAACAATTTCCAGTGTATTGGAAATACTCCAGAACATTGGTCGCGGTATTAATCGAGTTGGGCAACTAATTCAACCCAAAGATTTTTCGCCTGGAAGGTCTAATGTCCCAATCCGTTTTGAAATAGAAGTACTGTTAGAAGGGAAGCTATATAAGTATGTTCTGGCACTGGAATTACCAGAAGGTTTTAGAGAACTGCGAGTATTTGAAGAAAACCTGTTGGTCGCAGGAGAACCAATTTACTCCAGAAAAGAATCTCAAGTCACTCTTGCTTCCCGAAACCGTGAAGCTCAGTTTTCTGTCGATTGGCATCTCATTGCTCTTTCTGTGATTCAGGAACAATCAGAAACTGATCCACTACGTATTTTTAGGACTTGGCTTGCACACATGGTCATATTGGCTCCAATCCCTAGCTTAATGAATGGTGAATCTAATGGTGAAACGTTGGAGCCGAAACAAGATGGTTCAAATTTTGGAGAGTGGTTTTCTGGATTGCTCAGTCGTTATCCCGCCGCATACAGAGAAATTGACAAATATCTTCAAGCAGTGATGCCTGATATTAGTGATATTCAGAATGAACTAATTGGCAAAGATTTCAAAAGCATGGTTGTTAGGTTTGAGAAAAACAGTAGGAATTTAAGTGTTGATTTTAAAGACTTATCTGATGGTGAAAAATGTTTTTTTGTTTGTGCTGTAGTTTTGGCTGCAAATAAATACTATGGACCACTTTTTTGTTTTTGGGATGAGCCAGATAATTATCTTTCTCTATCAGAAGTAGGTCATTTTGTTATGTCCTTAAGACGGGCATTTAAAGACCATGGTCAGATTCTAGTAACTTCACATAATGAGGAAACAATTCACAGATTTTCCAGTGAAAATACTTTTTTCTTAGACAGAAAAAGCCATTTAGAACCAACTTTAATTAGAGTACTTAATGACATTTCCATCGAAGGTAATTTAATTGATGGTTTAATGACTGGTGATATAGCACTATGAGTGTTAACAACTACCGACGACACATCCTTATATTGCCTGAAGATAATGCTAATTCAGAGATAGCAAATGGCTTCTTGCTAAATCCCGACCTCAATGAACGTTTGATTCAGATTCTGCCATTTGCTGGTGGATGGATGGCAGTATTGAATAAATTTGTAGATGACCATGCATCAAAAATGCGGTCTTTTCCAGATAGGATGATCGTGTTATTGATTGATTTTGATGAGCAAGAAGATCGATTAGCTTATGTAGAAACAAAAATCCCCTCTGATTTAAAGGATAGAGTATTTGTGCTAGGTGTTTTCTCTGAACCAGAGAGGCTCAAGAGTGACATTAAAAAAAGCTTTGAAAAAATTGGGGAAGCTCTAGCAACTGATTGCTCTGATAAGACAGATAAGTTATGGAGCCATGATCTTCTGAAACACAACAGAAATGAGTTGAAACGGATGATTACCAATGTTAAACCATTCCTTTTTAACTAAAATGGAGTTAGTTGCTCAGTAAATACCATGGCTTCTCCATTTCCTGGCATGAATCCCTACCTAGAATCTCCTGCATTCTGGTCAGAATTCCACAATCGGCTGATGGTGGCGATCGCTGATAATTTGTCCCCGCAACTGCGGCCTCGTTACCGAGTAGTGATCGAACAGCGTGTATACCTAAGCAGCATTGATGACCGAAAACTCCTGGGCATCCCCGATGTTACCGTAACTCGTCAATCTTTTCCCGAATCAGCAGTGGCCACATTAGCTTTACCCAGCGGCCAGGAGAAGGCCGGATTGCCTACGAGCGTAAACGGCAGCAGGTGCTGAGCAGTACCACTCATTTTGTGGAGATGAACCTGTTGCGAAAAGGAGAACATTTTTCCCTGGGGTTAGAGCTAGCTGCTAGCCAGTACTATGTATTGGTGGCAAGAGGCGATAACTCCGCTTGCACCTCCGGTGATCGAAGACCCCAAGCTGATCTCTATTCCTTTGATCTAACAGAACCGCTGCCTTCTTTTCCCTTGCCTTTAGATGGTCACATTGCCGAGCCGATCGTGGAACTCCAGCATATTTTCACAGAATTGTTCGATCGAGCGGGGTTTGATCTGGTGATCGACTACTAAACGACCTTATCGCCGCCATTGCCGAAAGAAATTCTAAAAAGTTGATGCACTTGGTATCTGAATTGTCCAATGTTACAATGTATCTGGGGTGCAGAATAGAATTTTTTGGTATCAATCAATACAATAGGAAAGCGATCGAAATTTGTTTAAGTTACTTCTCGGCACCAGCCTATCGCTTTTAAGTCTTTGTACCCAAATAGTTTCACCAGCCATAGCAGCCGTGTTCGATCGCCAAGGTAAGCAGCTTTCGGAAGTGAATTTAGATCACAGTCAGGTAAATTGGCAGTTGTTAAATAGCCAAAATAGTCGTACTTATAATGGCGTTGGTCTGATCAGAATTCGAGATTTTTCCAGTTGCACCGGTTTTTTTATTCAACCAAAACCTAGTGATGCCGCTCCAGCCTATGTGTTGACGAATGGGCACTGTATTGATCTGCTAGAGAATTTATTATCCCCCACCGAAATTGTGGTAGACCGCACCCTGCGCAGCTATGGTCGATCGCCAGCTATTTTGACTTTTACTCCGGGCTATTTTGCCAATGTCGGGGGGCGTAGAACCTATACGGTCAGAAAAGTGCTGTATGCCACCATGAAAAACAATGATGTGGCGCTGTTAGAACTGACTATTTCTCAGAAAGACTTGATTGCTAGCGGCGTAAACCCCTTACAACTAGCTGATAAACCTGCTGGGGTTGGCACCAAAATAGATGTGGTGGGTGTTCCTGCTGAAGCAATTGCCTTCAATTACCAGTATCTGCATCGGGTGAGTTGTAGCATGGGGGCGATGGTGCGGGTCAAAGAAGGCGGCTATGATTGGAAGCAGGCTTTGCGCCACCGTTGTAGTTTGCTTGGTGGCATGTCTGGTTCGCCGATGATTGCAGCAGCCGGGAATAAGGTGGTGGGGATTGTGAATACAGGGGGTGGCAGTGGTGGTCGGCGATCGCCGCTTTGTACTCTCGATAACCCCTGCGAGATTACGAAAGACGATAAGCCAAAGCCCACAGTTAGTTTTAACTATGGGCAGTTGCTCGATCGATTACCGGGCTGTTTTAACCAAGGGGTGTTTGATTTACAGCAGTCTAGCTGTCGGCTAGAGAAGCCTTAGGAGTTATACTTCTGGCTCTTCGTCGTCTGCTTCCTCATCACCGGCCTCTATTTCAGCAGCTTTGAGGGAGTTAGCAGAAACTGCTGCTCCGTCGTTTAGCTTCGCCCAGACCATTTTCTGTAACTCGGCGGCAAACTCTGGCTTATCTTCTACATACTTAATGGTGTTGTCGCGGCCTTGGCCAATGTTGTCACCGTTGAAACTATACCAGGCTCCCCGGCGGTTGATGATGCTCATTTCTTCGGCAAGATCTACAATACAGCCAGTAGTAGAGATGCCTTTGCCAAAAATAATGTCGAATTCGGCAATGCGAAAAGGAGGTGCCACTTTGTTTTTGGCGACTTTGACCTTAGCGCGGATCCCATATTCGCCTTCATTGGCTCTTTTGAGGGTTTGGATGCGACGAATATCTAAACGCACTGACGCATAGAATTTCAGCGCTGTACCACCAGTAGTAGTTTCAGGGCTGCCATAAGTTACCCCAATTTTTTGACGAAGCTGGTTCAAAAAGATTACGGTGCATCCAGATTTGGCAATATTACCGGTAATCTTTCGCATGGCTTGGCTCATTAAGCGCGCCTGCAAGCCCATGTGCGAATCGCCCATATCGCCGTCAATTTCTGCCCGTGGCACTAAGGCTGCTACGGAGTCAATTACGACGATATCTACTGCCGAGGAGCGCACGAGCTGATCGACGATTTCGAGGGCTACTTCCCCAGAGTCGGGCTGAGAAACTAGCAAGTTGTCGATGTCTACACCCAAGACCGCCGAGTAGCTGGGATCCAAGGCGTGTTCGGCATCTACGAAAGCGGCGACTCCACCGGCCTTTTGAATCTCGGCGATCGCGTGTAATGCCAATGTGGTTTTACCAGAGCTTTCTGGGCCATAGATTTCGATGATCCGGCCTCGGGGTAAGCCGCCGCCGAGGGCGATATCTAAAGTGAGAGCACCGCTAGAAATAGTTTCGATCTTCATATGAGCCGAGTCGCCGAGCCGCACGATCGCGCCTTTGCCGAAAGATTTTTCGATTTGACTTAAAACTAGGTTCAGTGCTTTATCGCGGTCGGTGTTAGTCGTGGTTGCCATGGATTCCTCGATATCGGAAGTTTAATCTGAAACAAATGCTGTATGTCGGGCCGCAGGCAAGAGCTGTTATGAACAGCTTTGCTGTCGGTAGAAAAACTGATTCGCTGCGGCTTGCTAAGTACATGGGTATTATCTTAGCAGGGTTTTTTAGAATTCGATCAATTTCTTTGGGATCTTCACAAAAATCTCTAGAAGATCGTTCAAATGGCTTGAATCCATTCCTTCACTTCGTACTCTGTCCAGATCTGCTGTTGCCAGTAGGGATCGTTTTCTACTAAGGCTTTGACGGCTTCGATGCTGGGAGCCTCGTAGATGGCGAAGACTTTGGTGAGGTCTTGGGTTGGCCCGATCGTTACTAAGATGCCATCTTGTTTTTGTTTTTGGAGGCCATCCAAATGGGCTTGGCGGTGGGGAGCGCGTTTTTCGAGTACGTCTGGGCAGTAGCTGCCCCACATCACATACTTGGTCATGGTTGCGAAGTTCCTGTAATTTTCAGTCAGCATTTATGATATCTAATAATGGTACGCAAGTACGAATATTTTTAGAGCTGCTGTGAAAGCTGAGCCATCCAAGCTTGGTTGGCTGGGCTGAGTGCTGGGGGCGGAACAGGTTGTTGATAGTCGATGCGATACTCATAGCCTGCTCGATCGTACAGAGCTTCTAGGATTTTTTGGAGATTGACTTCGGTTGATTCTTCAAGATTTTTGAGGGGCAAAGGAAAGCAAAGAATTGGTTCTGGCAAATTGAAACCGTAGAGATCGGATTGGGGTCGCTGTTCACTGCGGTTGATCAGGATCCGATAGTCCCAGGGGATATTGTTTTGCCGCAGAGGCATGGAGTCAAATGCTCTTAGTAGGTCAATCTCTACCAGATGAGCTGTGCTGGCTAAGATTTTTTGGCGTTTGTCTTCGTAGGTTGCTTGACCTTTGCCCGATCGCTTATTTACTGGGGAAAGTAACTCGATCACTGTGATCACTGAGTTGGTGGCAGTGTCACGGACTTCTAGGTATCTTTCTTTAATTTCAGAGCTAATCGGGATCTGGACGGATTGGGGGAGGTTTTGTAAAGCAGCAGCACTAGCGGACAAGGACTGAGTTGGTGGAATGGATGATGTCGCTGCTTTGGTAAGAACCACGGCATCGGGAATGCCGATCAAGAGTTCGGTGTCTTCGGAGTAGGTTCTGGTTTCGACTTTTATATAGTAATGAGGCAAGATTTGCGGTGCCACGGCATCTGCCAACGCCACAATCAAGCGACTG
The DNA here is from genome assembly GCA_043721015.1 of Synechococcales cyanobacterium. Classification (GTDB taxonomy): domain Bacteria; phylum Cyanobacteriota; class Cyanobacteriia; order Cyanobacteriales; family Chamaesiphonaceae; genus JAAFHZ01. The sequence continues at coordinate 8,970 of JAYSRP010000273.1, forward strand.
TGAACCGATGACAAAAAGGCGGGCTGTTCTAAATAGGGATTCATTCCCGGAAAAGGATAGGACATGGTTTCCTTCGGGTCTTAGCGTTATGCCAATTTTAAGCCAAAAAAATCCTACCGTTTGACGGGTGGGAGAATTCTTTGGAACCGATGATTTGAGGGCAGTGATCGATATATCTTGCTGATTTGGAACGTTTTTGTTTACAACGAGCCGATCGAGGGTGATGACTTCCTTCAATGATTCTCTAGCCTGCGGCTCTGAGGGCGGGATCAATAATTTCTGTGCGGGTTTCAGCTTCGTTCATTCGGTTCAACTTGAAAGGCTTTGTTCAAAGGCTGATAATTAATCAACCCTGAAAGGGTATAATTGGTTAAGTGTACTAGTTTGAAGCACCCTTCTGGAATGCTCATGCCAATTCAATTTCAATTTCACCCCAAAAAAGCTGTTGAAGCCGCAGCCGTAATCCTCAAGCTTCATAGTAAGCCTATCAAGTATTTAGGCTTGCTGAAAATGCTGTACATTTCTGATCGTATGGCCTTGCAGCAAATGGAACAACCGATTACTGGCGACCATTACGTGTCAATGAAATATGGCCCTGTTCTTAGTGGCGTTTATGATCTCATCAAAGGCGAGCCTATAGATGTGGATAATGCATCTAATCTTTGGTCTCAATTCATTTCTCCTCGCTATTATCATCAGGTTCATTTACTCCAAGATCCTGGCAATGAAGAGCTTTGCGAAGAAGAAGAAGAAATTATTCAGGTGGTTTACAAAGCCTTTGGCCACCTTAATCCTTTTTCGGTAGCTGAGTGGACTCACAATTTGCCAGAATGGAAAAATCCTCATGGTTCAGCCATTCCAATTTTGGTAGAGGATGTACTCAAATACGTAGGTAAAAGTACAGAAGAAATCAACGAGATTGGTCAGGCAACTATTCGTGAAGCTTATCTGGATGAGGTCTTAAATGGCTAGCAGCATCACCATTAACTTGGGCGATGCATTTCTGCTGGATACGCCACCAAATAGTGAACATCTTTATATTGCTATTGCACAAACCACCGAAACCGATTATCTGTTTGTAAATGTCACTAGCCGTAGGCCAAATTCTGACACTTCTTGCATTCTTCTACCGGGCGAAGATGTTCCTAGCTTTATTGGTCATGAATCGGTGATAGCTTATCAGTTTGCTCGTGAAATTAGTATTGAGAAGCTAAAAGGTCTAACTACTGCTGGTAGCCCTATTCCCAAGGGGTCTTGTTCTGAGGATATTCTGCAACAGATTCAACAGGGTGGATTAGCTTCTAAGCGATTAAAGAACAAATATAAGAATGCTCTGAAAACTTTTCTAGGTATAAAATAAAGCTGTGAACAACACCTAATAACTAGGTGTTATTTAATTTACTATAGCTCATCTGGTTCTGGCAAGACTGGTAATCGGCGGCGGGCAGAAGCGATCGATTCTTGCAGTTTAGCCTGTAGCAACTCTTTGGACGGTAATACGGTGAGGTATTCGGCGACATGAATGCCACTTTTGTCGAGTTCTAGAAGTTCGATCTGTTCTTGCTTTTTACCGGCGCAGAGAATGATGCCGAGGGGTGGCTGTTCGCCAGTTTCTTGTTCATACTTGGCTAGCCAGCGCAGGTAGAGTTCCATTTGACTTTTGTATTCATGGCGGAAGTTGCCGATTTTGAGATCGATCGCCACCAGTCGCTTGAGTTTGCGGTTGTAGAAGAGCAAGTCGATGTAAAAGTCGTCGTCGTCAATTTGCAGGCGTTTTTGGCGGGCAACGAAGGTGAAGCCTGCTCCCATTTCCAGCAAAAATTTCTCGATGTCTCGCAGGATGGCATCTTCTAAGTCTTTTTCGAGGTATCGATCGTGTAAATCCAAAAAATCTAAGATGTACGGGTCTTTGAGGAGCAAGTCTGGGGATACTTGTTGGTCTTGGCGAAGTTGTTCTAGATCATGGCGAATGGCTTCTTCGGGTTTTTGGGATAGGGCAGTGCGCTCGTAAAGCATGGAGTCGATTCGTTCTTGGAGCTGGCGAACACTCCAGCGTTCGAGTTGGGCAATTTCGATATAGAATTCACGTTTCAGTTGGTCATTCATGCGGGTAAAAAGCCGTAGATGTGACCAACTCAATTTGGAACACAGTGTGTTCACAATTTCCAGCTCTGGAAAAATCTCTACAAATTGGAGGCAATGCCTTAGTTGTCTTGCACTCCAGCCTTGACCATAGGCTTCAGTTAATTGTTGGGAGAGGAGGTTAATTATCTGCTTTCCGTATTCGGCACGTCGATCTTGAAGAACTTTGGTTTGAATGCGGTTGCCAACTTGCCAATAAAGTAAGGTGATTTCAGCATTAACAGCAATAGCTGCACGATGTTTGGCGGCATCAATGAGCTGTCGGACTTCCTGAAATAGAGGATTGATCGATAGAGTCAAATCGTTACTCATACAGCAATAACCTTCTGGGCTTGTTTGGTGAATAATCCGCCAATTCAAAACTGAGTGCGATTCGTTGTAAGTGAATCACGGTATCCAGTCCGTAAATAACCTTACCAGCTTGGCTTCCAAACATGAAGCATT
>JAYSRP010000274.1:0-11552 GCA_043721015.1 Synechococcales cyanobacterium
GACCAAAGCAGTATGGACTCAAATCTACTACTGAAGAGGCTGTGGTCGTTGAAGGGAGAAGCCCACGCTCTACCGTAAGGTGAGCGCTGGGTAGTTCACATCCATCGATTGATATAATTCAAAAGTACTGTATATGCTTAACTGTATGGGTCGATCGATTCAGCCGAGGCTGGTTTAGCCGCTAGCAATGCCAATCTCAGAGAAATTAAGCTCAACTGGAGTAGTTTATGAATACTAAGCTAGAAATACCAAATGCCGAAATCAGGGCTAAATCGGTGAAAAATATGCAGGAAACTAATCGTCAGTTTGAACTAGCGATATTGATGTTAGATGAGGCGATCGCGCTTGTCGATCAGGATTTGCTGGCTCAGCGGCGGGCGAGACTGGAAAAAAGAGCTGCTGTGCATAGAGATGGATTCCTTCTAGACAGGAACGAATTTTGAGAGCTGAAGCAATAGCCGATCGAGAACAACAACGATCAGAGTTTTTAGCCACCAAGTTACGAGAATTAGGAATCGATATAGATTAGCTTTTGTTCGATTTCACCTTAAATTAAATATTTGCATAGCAAAAACCCTGACTTTGAGAGCGCTAGAGTCAGGGTTTTTTAAATATTTTTAGAGATAGATATCTCAGATCATGAGCCTACAGGCTAGTGATGAATCCAACAATACCGTGGCCGCTAATAACTTCCATTGCCAACAATGAAATAAAACCAATCATTGCCAAACGACCATTCATCTTTTCGGCGTAAACAGTCCAACCGGCTTGAGGGCCTTCAGTGGTGTACATCTTAGGCTCTAAAGCAAAAACATTTTCTCTTCCGTCGCTGTCAGTAAAAGTTCTGGATTTCATGGTTATGTTGGGGATTTATTTATTTGGCTGATGTATATTAATGTAACGGAAACTTTACAAAAAGTCAAGTAAATACTCAAATCTTCTTTACAAAACATCAAAATCCGTTACAGAGAGCCATTCTTATTTTGTTACAATTGCCCGACATCCTTGCTCAACATTCCACCTAGTGGGATGATGGTGGGAAAATTGGTGGAAGTCTTGTTCTTCAACAGTCTAGCCATGCCGCCCATCGCAGAATATACACCCCCTATATAAAGTCATGCCTGTCACCGCCCAGTCTGTAGAACAACTTTCAATTAACGCCATCCGTTTTCTGGCGATCGATGCAGTCGAGAAAGCCAAGTCCGGACACCCCGGTTTGCCGATGGGCGCTGCACCCATGGCCTATGTCACTTGGCAGCAAATGCACTTCAACCCCAAGAACCCTCAGTGGTTTAACCGCGATCGGTTTGTGCTGTCGGCTGGTCATGGCTGCATGTTGCACTACGCTTTGTTACATTTGACCGGCTTCGATAGCGTCACCATCGACGACATCAAAAATTTCCGCCAGTGGGAGTCCAAGACTCCTGGCCACCCCGAAAACTTTGTGACTGCTGGGGTCGAAGTTACCACCGGCCCATTGGGTCAGGGTATTTGTAACGGTGTGGGTTTAGCTATTGCCGAAACGCACTTAGCCGCTAAATATAACAAGCCAGATGCCAAGCTGGTAGACCATTACACCTATGTAATTATGGGTGATGGCTGCAACATGGAAGGGATTTCGGGCGAAGCTTGCTCTTTGGCTGGTCACTTGGGCTTGGGCAAACTGATTGTCTTATATGATGACAACCATATTTCGATCGATGGCAGCACCGAAGTAGCCTTTACCGAAGATGTCAGCAAGCGCTACGAAGCTTATGGCTGGCATGTATTGCATGTGCCCGATGGCAACCAAGATCTAGCTGGTATTGCTAAGGCGATCGAACAGGCTAAGGCTGTTACTGACAAGCCCACTATGATCAAAGTCACCACCATTATTGGTTACGGCTCTCCGAATAAATCTAACTCTGCTGGCATTCACGGTGCAGCTTTGGGTGAGGCCGAAATTAAGCTAACCCGCGAAAACCTGGGCTGGACACATGCTCCCTTTGAAATTCCTGCTGATGTCTATGGCAACATGAGCGCCGTAGAACGTGGTGCTGCCGATGAAGCTGCTTGGAATAAAGTTTTGGCCGACTATGTCGCCAAGTATCCGACAGAAGGCCAAGAATTTAAGTCTTACTTGAGCGGTGAATTACCGACTGGCTGGGCGGATAGCTTGCCTAGCTACACGGTTGCCGATAAAGGTTTGGCCAGCCGTCAGCATTCCGAAAAATGTTTGAATGCCTTAGCTCCCGTCGTGCCGCAGTTAATCGGTGGTTCCGCCGACTTGACCCACTCCAACCTGACCGAACTAAAGTGCAGCGGCGACTTCAAAAAAGGTGCTTACGCCGATCGCAATATTCACTTTGGAGTGCGGGAGCACGCCATGGGGGCAATTTGTAACGGTATCTTGCTGCACAACTCTGGCTTGATTCCTTACTGTGCCACCTTCTTGGTATTTGCCGACTACATGCGCGGTGCTATTCGGCTCTCGGCTTTATCCGAAGCTGGAGTGATTTATGTGATGACCCACGACTCGATCGGCTTGGGTGAAGACGGCCCTACTCACCAGCCCGTTGAAACCGTTGCTTCGATGCGGGTGATTCCTAACTTGTTGGTAATCCGCCCTGCCGATGGCAACGAAACCTCTGGTGCTTACAAAGTAGCCATGTCTAACCGCAAGCGCCCCACGCTTTTGGCACTCTCTCGTCAGGCTCTGGTGAACTTAGAAAAATCTTCGGCTGATATCGTGGCTAAGGGTGCCTATGTGGCTTCCGATAGTGAAGGTACTCCCGAGCTGATTTTGATTGGCACTGGTTCGGAAGTAGATCTTTGTATTAAAGCAGCGGAACAGTTACGCACTGCTGGCAAGAAAGTGCGGGTAGTTTCGATGCCTTGTTGGGAGCTATTTGATGAGCAGGATGCTGCTTACAAAGAATCGATTTTACCTAAGGCTGTTACCAAGCGTCTTTCGGTAGAAGCTGGCTCTACTATGGGTTGGCACCGCTTTGTGGGCACCGAAGGTGATGTAATTGGGATTGATACCTTTGGTGCTTCGGCTCCTGGCGGTGTTTGCTTAGAAAAATTTGGCTTTACTATTGATAACGTATTAGCTAAAGCTAAGGCGTTGTTGGGTTAGAAACTCATCGAACTGTGAGGCGGGGTTTACCCCGCCTTTTTTGTTGCCCATCTCTTTAGCCCGCTTAGCTTGGCTCTTGATTTGGCTGCTGCTATGCCAAATTGCCATCAGCTAACCTACAATAAGAAAGCAATTTGGGAAATCGTTTTTTTATGGAAGTTACTTTTCGGGAATTCAATCCGTTTAATGTTTGGTTTTGGATGGAATTCAAGACAGTACCATCTAGCAAAGAAATGGATTTAATCGGCGAGCTTTTTTCTTCTTGGTTTTTCTTGGGTAAACTGGGAGCCTTCAACGCCGAAAACATGCAGGTACAAGAAACTGGGCTAGACCTGAGTTACCTGGATTACGATAACTCTCAAAATAGCATGGTGGCACTCATGCACAATATGAGCGATGTAGAGTACTTAGGCACTTGGGGTCGCTGCTGGTTCGACTTAGGAACTAGTGACGCGATCGCCTTAGACATTTTGATTAACTCGCTCCAGACCCTCTGCAAAGAATACTTAGAGCTAGATCGACTTATTATCGGTGGCGAAAACGAAGACTGGCCGATCGATGAAGGTGATGAGCAAGCTTTGTTCTATGAAAACGAGGATGCAAACTAAATCTGCGCCAATTAAATCTACTGAGTCAGTTGCGATCTGGCTCACAAAGATCCGTGTTTTCCCGGATTCAAGGTAAATTTGCATAGTGTTAGATTCAGGCTAGTGCCATAGTCCTTCAGATTACACACGCAACTACCATGCCATCAGGAATTCTAGACCAGCTTAAATTTTGCCGCGACAAACGCTTCACCGGCAAGCTTTGTGCAATCAACCTCAACGGTGATAGCGTTGATACATTAGAAGGACATTGTTGGAATATCTACTTCTACCGAGGCAGGTTAATCGGTGACAACGCTGGTGTTCACCCTCTGCGCCGTTTGCGTCGGCAGTTCTCAGAGCAGCGCATTGATTTGCCCGAGCAAATTGAACACAACGTGCTCAATTCGCTCAGCATTAATAATTTAAGCTTCTGTGCGATCGGCGACTTATTGGCCAACCGCTATCTCGATCGAGATCAAGCCGAAGGTATTTTGATGGGTAGTTTAATCGAAGTTATCTTCGATATTCTGCATTATGAAACCATTGTTCATCTTGCCAACAAACCACAGCTTTCTTATATGATGGAAAGTGATTTGTTGCAAGAATCGAATGTCCCAGTTATTTTGATGAAGCCAGAAACCATTGTAGAAACTGCCGTAGCACAGTTTAAATCTTGGCAGTCTAGTGGACTGATCAAATATTCACCTCACCTGTCTCCCAAAATTGAAGATCTAGATTTATTACAAGAAGTAGTACCAGTTAGAACCTATCAAAAAATTATTTTACTATTAGAAGAAGATCGGACACTGCGAGATATTGCCGTAAAAATAGATGAAGATGTCAAAATTTTAACCAAGTCTCTGTTGGGACTGTGTAAAAAGAATGTCGTGTCGCTGCGTCGCACTACTGATATTGAAATAATGGAAAAAAGTCTCAGTACTGACATTAAAGAAGTTGGTATCACAGACCTATTTATCGATGGCTCTACCACCTCTGTTTTGTTCAACAAAAAACTGATTGCCCACCTCACTCAAAATTCTTCAGAATCTTCAGCGATCCGCAACGTGATGGAAAAAGCTGGCCATGAATACTTAAAATTACAAGAATCTACTGAAGCGCTAATTGCCTTTTTGAAATGCACTCCCGATTTAATTTTGCTAGATGGCTCTGTAGTTGGTTTTAATACCCAGGATTTTTGCGATCGACTACGTCGTACTAGCAAATTTAAAACCACACCAATCATCGTATTAAGCAAAAGTGACAGCCTGCTCGATCGGCTCCGCAGCAATTCGGTAGACTACGTAAGCAAGCCTCTGAGCCAGCAAAAGATTTTTTCGATCATGAATAAGTACATTGCCCAGCAAGTTAGCTAAAACTTGAGGCAGATTACTCTTTGCCAGTCTCTGATAAAGCGATATATACTGGGTGATACCTAGACCTTCACTCCGAAATCTATGCCGCTCGATAGCCTGCTTTCTACCCAAGGCATCATGGTCATGCTGCTGGCCGCTTACGCAGTGGCCATGTGGATGTTTTTGACCAGTGCCCCCAAAGTCCATACCTTAATGGTCTCCGATTTACAGTCTGCCCGAGATTTGTACGAAGGGGTACTCAATATGTCAGTAGCCGATGTGCCATTGCACTACTATTACGACTATGAGCAGACCATTGGGGCGGCGGGTATTGACCCCATTTACCTGGCGGCACCAGTTGGTAGAGCGGCGGTGCGCGGCAATCGACCTTCAGATGGTTTGTGGTATCAGCTCAAGAAAAATACTCAGCTACATGTCATTACCGGTGCCAGTGTGGGCGATCGAGAACGCGATCGGCACGTGTGCTTTGACCGAGAATGCTTAGAAATGATCTTAATGCGGATCCAAAGCCGGGGCGTGCAGCACAAAATTCGCGGCGAAAAGCCTTTGAACTTTTTGGTAAAGGACTACACAGGCCGCGTAATTGAAGTGTCTGAGGTGGCAACCTAGTTGGCACGAGTAATTGGACTCACTGGGGGTATTGCTACTGGTAAAAGCACGGTGTCAGATTATTTGGCTCAGCAGTACCACTGGCCGGTTTTTGATGCAGATATTTATGCCCGAGCAGCGGTGCTGCCGGGAACTGCTGGCTTAGCAGCCATTGTCGATCGCTACGGTTCGGAAGTTTTGTTAGCAGACCAGACTTTGAATCGCGCCAAGTTGGGGGAGATTATTTTCACCTATGCCAACGAACGGCAGTGGCTAGAATTGATCGTTCATCCCTATGTGCGGCAGTGTTTTGCCCAGGATCTAGCTGAGATCAAAAATACCGCAGTAGCAGTAATTCCTTTGCTATTTGAAGCCAGCCTCCAAAAAATGGTCAGCGAAGTGTGGGTGGTAACTTGTAGCCCTCAACAACAGCTCGATCGGCTGCAAAACCGTAATCAGCTCACCCTAGAGCAAGCTCAGGCCAGGATCAAAAGTCAAATGCCCCTGGCAGCTAAAGCCCGTCTAGCTGATGTGGTGCTAGACAACTCTGGCACCACCGCCGATTTAATTGAGCAGATTATTGCTAAAGCCTAGGCTTACCTTGCTCCATCTCTTCAAGATCATCCAGTTCGGCTAAGAGTTCACTCATTAGCTGCGGATCATTGACTAAATTTTGGCGGAAGCGTTCTACATTAGCCTGATTTTTACTGGCTACAGTGCTAACTTCTGGATATTCTGGCATGAATTCTTCCCAATCAGATGGGGAAGAATTAGCCAATACCGAGCCACTAGTAGCCGCTGATAACCAATGAGACTCTAAATATGGCACTTTATCTTTGGTCACGTCAGACAGTTCAGACAAAATGTTGTCTTCTTCCAACAACCATTCATCCCAGTCATCTTCCGATTCCCGCAGTAAATCGATTAGTTCCCGTCGAGGGATTAATTCGGTAGGTTGCTCAGTTGGCTGGGTAATAATTGGCTCAGCTACTGGTTTATTGGTAGCAAAAGGATGAAAAGCTTCTTCGGGAGTCGATCGCACTCCAGCCGATCGCAGAGCCTGGTCAAATTTATTAGGAATAGCCGCAGCTTCCGACGGATCGAGGGCACTGGTTTGAGCCAAGGCCGCCGCTAAACCACTAGCGATGCCTGCCCGCGATGCTGGTTTGGCAGTAGGCAAAGTTTCGGGTAGTTTGACTCGTTCCGATCGATTCTCGTACCGAGACGCTTCGCTAACGCCTACTGGGGTTTCTGCTGTTTTGGTAGATAATGGCTCTAAGTCATCAGCAGTGATGTCAGAATCCTCCGCTGGCTCGCATGTCTGGAAATACTCAGTAGCTTTAGTGACCGGTGGTTGGGACATCGTTGGATGTTCAACAATTTTGGCCACCTGTGTTTCTGGGTGGACTATCGATGGACGTTCGAGTATTTCTGTCAGCAATGGTTCTGGCTGAGATAGCGGTAAAAGATCGGGAGCCGGTGTTTCGGGTTGGGATATGGGGGGATTTTCGGGAGCTTTAGCAACTGGTGGTTCCGGTTGAGATATGGGTTGCTCGGGGGCTAATATCTCGGCGGATTTCTCGGCTATGGATGGGGTCTTAATTACTGAGACGGCCTCAGTCAAAGCAACTGGTAGGGTCTCACTGGTTTGAACGCTGATAATTGCGGGCGCAACAGCAGCTAAGAAGTTGACTGGTTCAATAGCTTGCTTAGCCAAACTCAGCGCAGGATCGCTTTCACCAGGAGTTATCGCAATTAGTTTGATGTTTTCTCTAGCGGCTGCTGGTGGAGTCAGAGCCTGTAACAAGTCTTGTAAACTGCGTAGCTGCTCACGCACTACCTGAGCAGTTGCAGTAATTTGGTTGGTGTGGAATTCTAATAGCTTCTGGGAAGACTTATCACTGAAAAAAGCCGGGTCTACCGTATTGGTAATTTGACCATTCAATAAATCTACCGTGGTATGTAGGCGACCAGAATTGGCTTTGGTCGTAATTTTTAGTTCTACTAACTGACCCACAACTAAAGAGATCGCCTCGGTTAATCGACCTGCTTGCAAGTGCTCGTGAAATTCTTGATTTAAATTCATAGGAGTGAACAGCAGCCGCTGTCTACGTTAGATAACTTCATAGCCAAGTTCTGCGAACATCGATCGAACTAATGGCAAACTCAGTCCGATAACATTAGTGTGGCAGCCCTCGATTTTTTCGATAAACATGCCACCAACACCTTCCAAGGCAAAAGCCCCAGCACATTTCAGCGGCTCCCCAGTAGACACATAAGCAGCAATCTGCCGATCGGTCACTTGAGCAAAATAGACTTTCGTAATACCACAGCGCACAATAGTTTGCTGCTTTTGGAGATCGATCGTAGCATGACCAGTATAAATTTCACCACTCGATCCGCGCATCTTTTGCCAACGCTCGATCGCGGTGTGAGCATTGGGTGGCTTGCCCTGAATTTGGCCATCAAACCACAAGATCGAATCACAGCCCAATACGATGCAGTGATCATAGCGCAATTGATCGGCTACGGTGCTGGCTTTGGCTAAAGCTAGTGCTTCTACCAGCTTTTGTGGATCTGAGATTTGAATACTATCTTCATCAAAGTCACTAATTTCGATAATCGGCTCGATGCCGACAGATTTCAAAATCCGCCGACGAGCAGCCGAGGCAGAGGCCAATACTAAAGGGGGAAGGTTAGGCGACATTGAAGGAATGAATCATTTCTTCTAAAGTACTTTTCATCCGTGACCATCTTCTGGAGGTGGTGGAAGCATTACAGGTAAATAACTTACCGCGACTGACTACCACGCTGGCTAGGTTGTAGCGCTGCTGATCGCCATTTTTAACTAAGTATTCTAAATAATAGTAGGTCTTGCCCTGCACCTCGGCAGATTCAGCGTTGGTCAACTCGGCTTGACGACCAGAACCTGCTGGGGCGATCGCCGTGCTACCTAGCTTTTGGCCAACTTCACTCGGGGTGCCCAAGTCTACTAATTTCTTGTTACCAGGAACTTGGCTAATCACCACACTGACGCTTTCAGTTGGCTCGATCAGGTCATGATAAATGGTGTCAGCAGCGCTTTTAATTGGCACTTCTACCCAACCGTTAGGATACAAAAACTTGTAGCCATCAAGAGTATCAATGTGGCCTTTCAAGCTGGCGGCAGCAGCAGGAGAGATGGTGATCTGAAGGGCGATCGCCAGGATGATTAAAAGTTTGGCAATTCGTCGGAGCATCGGTAAATTTGTAAATAAATAATTCCTTGAGTCAGTATAAGCTTTTTTGTATGTCTCCACCGCTGGTCTATCACCCCGACTACGTTACGCCTTTACCGATGGGGCACAGATTTCCGATGGCCAAGTTTGGGATGCTGCACGATTTGTTGTTGGCCGATGGGGTGGTGAGTGCTAAGCGGGTTTATCAGCCAGTGGTGCCACCCCCGGTTTGGATTGAGCTAGTGCATACCCCAGAATATGTGCAGTCTTACCGGGATGGCTCGATCGATCCCAAGGCGATGCGGCGGATTGGTTTGCCCTGGAGCAAAGAGCTGGTGCATCGAACAGAGATTGCGTTGGGTGGCACAATTTTAGCGGCCAGATTGGCGCTGGAATATGGCATGGCCGGTAATTCGGCTGGTGGCACTCATCATGCTTTCCCCAGCTACGGTTCGGGGTTTTGTATTTTCAATGATCTGGCCACCGCAACTAAAGTGTTGCTGTCTCAGGGTTTGGTGCAGCGGGTGCTGATTGTAGATTTAGATGTTCATCAAGGAGATGGCACGGCAGTAATTTTTCAAGAAGAACCCAACGTGTTCACGTTTTCGATGCACTGTGGGGTGAATTTTCCCGGAACTAAGCAGCAGAGTGATTTGGATGTGCCCTTAGCTGAAGGGATGGAGGATGGAGAATATTTGCAAACTCTCGATCGATATCTGCCTGATCTGCTCAAAGATTTTCAGCCAGACCTAGTGGTCTACGATGCCGGGGTCGATCCTCATAGCGGTGATTTATTGGGTAAGTTGGCCTTGACCGATCGAGGTCTGTTCTGTCGAGATATGCAGGTGCTGAGTACCTGCGCCAAAGGCGGTTATCCGGTGGTGTATACGATCGGCGGTGGCTATGCGGCAGATTTGAGGAGCTTGGTCGATCGACATTCGATCGTATTCCGTGCCGCCGCTGAAGTCTACCGTCAATATCACTTATAATTTTGCAATCATGTATTTCGACTTTGTTATTCCTAAACGTCCGGTATCTTTACAAACCAGGAAAACTGCGAACTTGCAGGCATGGAAGCAGTATGTCCGTAACGAGGCCAAGAAAACTTGGACAGGTAAAATTTTTGCGGACAAAGATATCCAACTAACATTAGTATATCTTTACAACAGTGATCCTGTTGATACCGACAACATCATTAAGCCAATCCAAGATGCTCTTATTGGTCTTGTTTATGAAGATGATTCGTTAATCACTGATGTATCATCACATCGTCGCTCACTATTTGAGATTTTTGACTTTACAATCTTTCCAAGTCCTCTTGTTCAAGGTATTAAACAGGGCGTAGAATGTGTATATGTTAAGGTATCTGAATCAAAATCATTGGAGGGCTACTTATGACTTTTAACACTCAAGTAACTGAACATAGCTTAGAAAAGAGAGTTGCAGAAAAATATAGACTACAGGGTTTTGAAGTTATTGTCGAACCTACTAAATCAGTAATTCCGTTTGACTTAGGGAACTATCTTCCAGATATTATCGCTAAAAAATCTTCTGAGGAAAATTATATCATTGAAGTAAAAAAAACTATTACTCAAACACCAATTGGACAATACCAAACAATTGCTGGAGTAGTTGCACAGCACCATGGTTGGCGATTTTTGCTAGTAACCGGAGAAGATATTTCTTCGGAAGAAGTCAAAGGCAATGATGAATTACTAACTTGGGAGCAAATGCAGCAACGTCAAGAACGGGGGCAAGATTGTATAGTAGCTGGAGAAGTAGAAATAGCTTTTTTTCTCTTGTGGGGAGTTCTAGAAGCCGCAATGCGTCAACAAGCAAAAAATATGGTGATTCCGATCGAACATCTCCCTACTAATTCATTAATTAATCACTTGTACTCCCAGGGTGAACTTTCTATGGAACATTTTGATCAAGCCATAGCAATTCAATCAGTCTGTAACCACATTCTCCACGGCTATCAAACCCCCAATCTTGTTGAACCTGCAAGGCAGCTCAAGGATCTGGTCAATAATCTAATCACAATGTGGAGAACTTGAAGTCATCAAAAGAAATGATCTTGATAGCGTGCAAGATTTTTAGTAACGACTGTGATTTTTTGCTAAGATGAACATCCCTTAAAAATAGCAATATAACTTACTGGAGCATCATGAACTGGACTGCTGAAGCCGAAGCCAAACTGAAAGAAATTCCCTTTTTCGTTCGCCCTGCCGCCCGTAAAAAAATCGAAAAACTCGCCGAAGAAATGGGTGCAAGCGAAATCAACGTTGATATATACTTGCAAGCCAAGAGCAAGTTCGGCTAGAATTCCAAATCCATCAACATCTAACCAAGAAAAAATAATGCCTACCAGTATAGATTATCCCAATGTAGATCATCATTGTCTAGGCATTGTCACTGGAAGCATTACCCGCGACCCTGAGCAAAAATTTCAACTGCATTTACCAGATGGCTCTTGCATCCGAGCAGGAAACATTGCCAAAGAGTCGCCTGTTAGCCAATGGCAAGTATTGCCCCAAACCGCCTCTACTGGAGAAGTAACTCGTTTACAGATCATTGCTGAAGTCAGTACCAAAGAACCTGATGGCTGGCAAATTGTTGGCCGAGTTACCCAGGTTGCCAAAAAGAAAAAAACCGCTCTGGTAGCGAT
>JAYSRP010000275.1:0-5007 GCA_043721015.1 Synechococcales cyanobacterium
CCCATAGGCTAACAGTAGCCCTAGGCTAGATAGCCAGCCCATAATCTTCGGAAAAATTGTTATTCCAGACCAACATCTCAGCACTATTTTGGAGAGAATTTCGGCTTGTCCAAATAAAATGGTGGGGGCGATCGGCACAATATCTGGGTTCACGCCGCCTACTTGATAGGTATTCAGAAACCACATCCCCGCACCCAAGCGGCTAAACATTTTCCCCATGCCATCTTGGGCACCACGCGGCAGCATCGTCTGCCAACTCATCAAACCAATTAAAGGATTGCCAGTCTGAAAAGATGGATTTTGATTGATCCCGACTAATTTAGCGGCATTTTGCTGCCAATCCGATCGCACAATCCCCAGCGGAGTCAGGTTCTGCTGTAGCTCTGCCGATAGGGCTTGGAGCTTCTGAAACCGCTGAGTTTGCGGATCCTGGGGATGCGCTGCCAGCCAGGTTTGGATCTGGGGTTGAGAACGAATTCGATCGGTCAAGCGTTGAATAGTGATATATAGAGCCTGATTGGCATCCTGCACACAAGAACTACCCGGATTCACGATCGCAATACCAGTGCCATCGCCGGTACGATAACGAGCAGCAAATAAATGTAGCTGCTGCTGTAGCTCAGCCAACGGCGAAATCTTGATTCCCCCAAAATTATAGTCCTCAGTTACCGGCGGGTAGGTAATCAACAAATCAGATACGGGGCGAGTCCCCAGCCAGCCTCGCTGCAAATTACCCATATAGGTCGCCCAGTCTTGTTTGCCCGCTACAATTCCATCAGGGTTATGAGCATAGACCTGGTTGTAGTTAATGTCCCACTGTAATTCCCACGTAAAATCATCCTGTACCACAGTCGCCAAACCATAGGCAAAGTGACCCGTAACGGTTTGCCAACCTCTATTGATATCGGCAGTTTTGCCCCCAATACCGCCAAAAGAATGGATCACGAGCGCCTTATCTCCCAACTTAGGAGCTTGGCGGGGAGCAAAGCCGACTCGTTCTAGTTGTCCTTGACGCTGAGGAGTATTTTGCCAGTGTTGCCGATCGAAGTAGTCTAACCGGTCATCGGTATTAGTAATTTCTCGTTCTGAAGCTATCGACAATAGTGAGCGAGGCTGAATAGATTCCACCGTGAAAAACGGAGACTTGGCAGGGAAATCACCATAAATGTACCAGCCCTGACTACCAGCCGGTGATTTTGCTAAATCCTTAATTGCACTAGGAAATAGACCAAAAGAACGCGCTGGTGCCTGAGGAATCCGAATAGTGTCAATTTCTCCATCAAACTGTTGAGCTTGCGGATTGTAGTGCCGAGCCAAAAAATATTCACTCGTACAGGGCTTATTTCCAGGGCAGGCAGTTGGCAGATCGGCTGAGATAGTGTGATCAACTCCTAATATTTTCACCAGTCCCCGCAAATTGCCAGTAATTTGGGTTGGCTCCTGATCGATCAGCACCCTATTCTCTTTGCCGATCGTTACTCCTGCTAACTTCACCGATATATCATCGCTATCCCTAGCACCAGCTAAAGATTGCAGACTGCCGACCCGCGATCGGCCATTCAGCCGCTGGGGATGGATAATGCCGTTTTGCTGACTAGCTAATGCCTCGGGAGTAAAGTTAACATCGATCGTCACTTGGCGGATATCGTCAGCAATAGTAGATTTCGGTTTCCAAGTCAGAGGGATGGTCTGACCGATGAGCTGCTGATATTTATTGGGGGCATGTTGAACTTCCAGCCATACCCAGTCGGCCAGATTAGATTGGGAAATCTGCTCTGGAGTAGGCAAAATCAGCCTGCCGCTCCATTCGCCATTGGTACGATAGTTGTCGCTGGTATTGGTTGCGATCAGTTGATGCTGCGCGGCGGCAATGGCTGAACTTGGGACTGCTGATTTCTGGGTAGCGGGCTGAGCTAAGCTGCACCAAGTCCAAAAAATCCCGATCGCCAAAGTTGCAAGCGCAGCCGTCGCCCATGTTAGAGCGATGCGCCAATAGTTACTATTTCTAATGAAGGGGTTTCGCTTCACAAGCTTCCGAAATGCTCTTTGGAATTTAGGGGTCAGAACTAGCTCTCTCATTCGTCTAAATCATTGTGGAGAGAGTGGCGAAGTTCGGCAATGACAGCCTCAGCAGACTGGGGTTTTAAGTTGCCTGCTTTGAAAGCAGCGATCAATTCTTGGGCATCTTTGGCAATTTCATTTCGACTGGCTTCGATATGCCGCTGGCGCAAGATCTCAATTAATAGTTCTTGCTGATCTAAGGAAAGTTGCATAACTGTTTCTAATGCCCGATCGAGCGTGGTCATAAATATTGCCTAAGCTAAAGTACTGCGATTGACTGCGTTCATTTTACCATTTTCCTCAAACTTGCTTGATTACCTTTAGATCTTGCGATTTTGTTGGATGAAAAGAGCTTTTTGCAAGTAAAATGGACTAGGCTGAAAATTAAGGAAATCTAAAATTAGGATCTTCTGTTATGCAGGTAGTGATTAGTACTCAATCTCTTTTGGAAACGGGAATCAGGGTCGAAAGAGTCGATGATTTGCGGCTATTGTAAGTTTACTGATGATTTGCAAGATAAGTTGGAGGGGTTGCTGGAGAAAAATCAGGTGGAGACACTGACCGTAATCGAGCAAGAGGAGCTAGAAAGCATTAGTGAACTCGATCGGATTTTCACTTACCTAAATTCTTTACTACTTGTCTAGAAATGATCAGCACCAATGTTTTTACCGAAAGCAACTCTCGACTATGACTGATAAACCGATCGAATGGATTGGTTCGACGAAGGAAGATTTGATAGATTTTCCTGATGATGCCCGTCGGAAGGCTGGGTTTGAGTTAAGATCAATTCAACAAGGTGACTTTGCATCAGATTTTAAGCCAATGTCTATTATCGGTAAAGGGGTAGAAGAAATCCGAATTCGGACTGATGATGCTTACCGTATTTTCTATGTCGCTAGATTTGAGGAAGCTGTATATGTTCTTCATGTGTTTCAAAAGAAGACTCAGAAAACCTCTCGTAGCGATATTGAGCTTGGACAACAGCGATATAAACAAATGATTCAACAACGACAGGATGATGCAGAATGACTCAAGCTAATCAAAATATCTTTGAAGATTTGGGTTTCTCGGCTGAGGAATCAGAAAACTTACAGGTTCGATCGGATTTAATGATTAGTTTACGGAAGCTGATTCGATCGAATCAGTGGAGTTTAGAAGAAGCGGCGTTGAAGCTGAAAACGACGATCGATTGCGTTGAAGGCTTGATGGAAGGGGACATTGATCGGTTCCAAGTAGAGCTACTGATTACGATGTTGATTCGTGCTGGCATGAAGGTTCGTGTTGAGGTTGTGGCTGCTTAGGCTCATGGATTATTCAAGATCTACCAAAGGAGTCGTTAATGGTTGGTGGATTTTTGGTTAGAATTGGAGATATCTATGGTTCTGGGGTGGATCTATGTGGCGGTGGTTGCAGCGGTTAATTGCTAAGGTGCGGCGGTTTTGGGGTGGGCGGAGAGAGCCGGTGGTGGCTGTGCGGGTGGCGCGGAGTGATCAGGAGTATTTGTTGTTGCTGGAAGAGCTGTTAGATCGGTTGGTGGTCGATCGGAGTTCTGCGACTTTGATGGCTTGGTCGATTCAGCGGGGGGTGCAGGAGCAGGAGTTGGCGGTTTGGTTGCGGGGTTGGGCGGCGGATGATGGTTGGCGGGGGCGGTTGGGGGTTTTGCGGGGTTTGGGGAAAGGGGATTTGGGGTTGGTGGTGGAGGAGATTTTGGGAAGTGGTGTAGTGGTGGGGGATGTTGGTACGGAGTTTAATAGTGACGATGCTGAGGTGTGGTTTAAGAAGGGGAATAGTTTGTATGTAGAAGGGAGATATGAAGAGGCGATCAAATCATATGACCGGGCTATTTCCTTTAAGCCTGATTTTCATGAAACTTGGTATAACCGGGGAATTTCTCTGAAGAATTTAGGGAGATATGAAAAGGCGATCGAATCATATGACCGGGCTATTTCCTTCAAGCCTGATAAATATGAAGCTTGGTCTAACCGGGGAAGTTCTCTGGATGATTTAGGGAGATATGAAGAGGCGATCGAATCATATGACCAAGCTATTTCCTTCAAGCCTGATTTACATGAAGCTTGGTCTAACCGGGGAATTTCTCTGGATGATTTAGGCAGATATGAAGAGGCGATCGAAAACTACCAACAGGGCTTAAGCCACTTACAGCCCACTACTCATCCCGAAGGCTGGGGCGATCTACATCTTGGACTCGGCCAATTACACTATCGCAAAGGCCAAAACAATTTCGACAAATTCCGTCTCGATTCTCGCGTTTATTATCGCCAAGCCCTCACCGCTTTTCAAGCAGCCGAAACCACCCTGCCTCAATTTCCAGAACTATACCTAGAACTAATCCAAGACTTTATGCAAGTCTATTCTGCTCTCCGAGAGCCAGAAACAGCCAATAGCTATCGAGAGCAAGGGCGAGAACTATTAAAACAGCTCCTAAACAACCAAGCTCCACCACAAAGACGTAAACTCCTAGCCAAATTCAACAGCTTCCGCCAGTTAGAAGTCGATATCTTACTGCAAAACCAGCAGCCAATCCTGGCACTAGAAGCCGCCGAACTCTGTAAAAACCTCTGCCTCGAAAGCCTGCTTAGCGCCCTGCAAGAAACCATCGTTAGCCCCAGCTTCTCTGCCATCCAAACCCTGCTGACCCCCCATAGCGCCATAGTTTACTGGCACCTCAGCCCCAGCGCCCTCAGCACCTTCATCTTGCAACCGGGCGACGACCAGCCTCGAGTATTTTGTAGCGACAACCTCACCGCACTACAAACCTGGATTACCCAATGGGACAAAATTAACACCGTCGCCGCCACCCCAGACAGCAGCCAAAAGAAAACCAGCGACCCAGACCTAGCACCGGCCTTCGCCACCCTAGACTGGCTCCAGCTCCAGCAAATATTAGAAATCCCCCAAATTATCCAACACCTTCAGCAGCCCATC
>JAYSRP010000276.1:0-4997 GCA_043721015.1 Synechococcales cyanobacterium
CTCATTTGCAAATTCTTGCTGATGAGCAGCTAGAGCAATTTCAGTATCCAAACGCTGAAGTTTACATTGAGTTGGGGTTTCATCTCAGCTTGGATACCGCTAAACAGTTGCTCTCTGGTCTAAATGTGCAAAAAGTAGCGATTGTCACTCCTGAGACCGCGCATTTGGATACCGAGTGGCATGAGTGGGCCGATCGAGTAGAGGTTGGTCAGACTGTCTCAGCGGTTGAACCCAAAGACTTATGGAGATCGCCTCTTACCAGCCAAGTAATTGATCCGGCCAGCCTCGATCTTTTTTGGGACGAGTTGACCAAAGGCGCTTATGGCTTGGTGCAAAGAGCCAAAGGGATTTTTGATGTCGCTGACGGTCGCTCTTTTTACTTTGATTTTGTTGAGGGACATCAAAATTACTATCAAGAACTCGCGCTACCTGCCTGGTGAGATGGTCGCCCTCGTCGGTTTAGTGGTGTAGAAGTAATTGGGGTAAACCTCGATCGGCAGTCGATCGGCGATACCCTGGGCGAGTGCTGTTTGAGCGAAGAAGCGATCGCCTATTATCAGGCCAAAACTAAAGAAAATATGCTGGAGCCAGCCCTATGAAAATTGCTGTTATGTCTTGTATTCATGGCAACTACGAAGCCCTTAACGCCGTATTGTCAGATATTGATGATCACCAAGCCGAGCAAATATTTTGTCTCGGAGACTTAGTGGGCTATGGCCCTCACCCAAACGCCGTAGTAGAAATGATTCGGTCTCTAGATATCCCTACCTGCCAAGGCTGCTGGGATGAAGATATCGTAGAGGGCTTAAACGCCTGTGACTGTAGTTATCCTTCACTGTTAGCCGAGAGTCGAGGTAAAGCCGCTCACGCTTGGACAGATCATCAAATTCACCCCGAAACCCGTGAATATTTGGCGCAGTTGCCTTTGGTGATTAAAGAGAAAAATATGAGTTTTGTCCATGGCAGCCCCAACGGCCAGCACGAATATCTGCTGCCTGACGTAAACGCTTTTACGGCTCTGGAGCGAGTGCTGTCTACTGGCTCTGATGTATTATTCTGTGGCCATACCCATGTGCCCTACGTGCGGACTTTAGACCAAAATCAAATGCTGGTAAAAGTAGAGCAGCATGGTCAAGAAAATACCCATTATCAGTTCACCCCATCAGTAAGGCGCATTATTAATGCTGGCTCGGTGGGTGAGCCGCGCCATGGGCGACCTAATGCTACTTACGTAATTTACGATACCGATGATCAGGCTGTAACGATTCGGGAGGTAGAATACGACTACCAAAAAACCTGCGCCGACATTATTGAAAAAGGCTTACCGCCGATTTTTGCTTGGCGACTAGCTCAGGGCTTGGAGTTTGCAGAACGTGCCGATGACCCTAGCCATGTTTGTGAGCGATAACTATGCAGTGGGCAATTTTAAGTGGAATTGTAGGCAATCTAGCCGCCTATGAAGCCGTACTCCACGACGTGCAGCGGCACAGAGTTGATGAGCTATATATTTTGGGTGATTTAGTTGGGCCAAATGCTACCAGCGAAGCCTTAGTGCAGCGGCTGCAAAATCCCCAGCGCGGCGAACCCACACCGCAAATTTGTACGGGCTGGTGGGAAGAACAGTGCTTGATTTTGCACGCTTATGGTCAGACCTTAGACCCGACAGACCTCATTGAAAAACACGGTGCCGAGATAATCAAAACCCTGTGGGATTCGGTTTCGCGGGAGACTGTTACCTGGATTCGATCGCTGGAGTTTGGGTTTATGGAGTTAGATTGTTTGCTTACTCACGGCAGCAGTGTCAGCGTTGCCGATGATTTGCGCCCGGATACTTCGCCGCTGATCATGTGCGATCGACTGGGGCGGCTCGATGCTAACTATTTATTTTGTGGGCGGTCAGGGCTGCAATTTAATTATCAAATTGCCGATGGCTCTAGCACTTCTATTGTAATGACGCTCGATGGTATTACTCCGGCGACAACGGCAGAAACCAGTAACAAGTTTGTAGTAGGGGTGGGAAATGTTGGCCTAGCGCCAAATCTCGCCAGCTACACTCTCTATTCTCCCAATTCTGGCCAGGTGCAGTTTAAGCAGGTATCTTATGGATTTGGTAAAGGCTTTGGTAACAGGAAAGTATTATGAATATCTCCACTCAGCAGTTAGCGATAGAGCAGGGTGTGTCTCTTAGTGATTCCCAGCCGCTGCTGCGGATTCGCCATACCTGCGCTCATGTTTTGGCCATGGCGGTGCAGGCGATTTTTCCTGAAACAAAGGTAGCGATCGGACCTTGGACAGAAACCGGTTTCTACTATGACTTTGACCGAGAGCAGCCCTTTTCCCCTGCTGACTTGGCTAAGATTGAAAAAAGAATGCGCCGGATTATTAATGCCAATTTGCCGATTGTGAGAGAAGTGGTCGATCGACAGCAAATTCGGGCAGAAATTGAGCTAGATAACGAACCATATAAGCTAGAGATTCTAGACGGCATTGCGATCGATGAAACAATTACTCGTTACTTTATTGGTCGCATCAATGACCCCGACATCGACCATGTTCTTGACCCCATAAAATCTAAAAATCCTAACTACTGGTGGGATTTGTGCGCAGGACCACATTTAGACTATACAGGAGGAATTATTGCGGATGCTTTTGCTCTAGAAAGCGTGGCCGGAGCCTACTGGCGCGGCGACGAAACCAAGCCTCAGCTACAGCGCATCTATGGCACGGCCTGGGAAACGGCAGATCAGTTACAGGCTTATTTAACTCAAAAAGAAGAAGCCAAACGCCGCGATCATCGCAAAATAGGCCAAGATTTAGACCTTTTTAGCATTCAGTATGATGCTGGCGGCGGACTTGTTTTTTGGCACCCTAAAGGAGCCAGGATCAGGCTGATAATTGAAGACTACTGGCGAAAGGCGCATCTAGATAATGGCTATGAAATGCTCTACACTCCCCATATTGCTAATCTTGATCTCTGGAAGACTTCTGGCCACTTTGACTTCTACCGAGAAAGCATGTTTGATCAAATGGAGATTGAATCTCAGCAGTATCAAATTAAGCCAATGAACTGCCCTTTTCATGTGCTGGCTTACAAAAACCAGCTACATTCCTATCGAGAGTTACCAATTCGCCTAGCCGAACTGGGCACCGTATACCGCTACGAGCGATCGGGGGCGTTACATGGGCTAATGCGAGTACGCGGCTTCACTCAAGACGATGCCCACATCTTTTGTCTGCCAGATCAAGTTACTGCCGAGATTTTGAGCGTGCTAAACCTGACCGAGCAAGTTTTATCAGATTTTGGCTTTGCCCAGTATGAGGTGTATCTCTCCACTCGTCCTGATAAATCGGTCGGTGATGACGCTATTTGGGAGTTAGCTACTAGCGCATTAATTGGGGCATTAGATGCTAAGGGCTGGAGCTATACGGTTGATCAGGGCGGGGGCGCATTTTATGGCCCCAAAATTGATATTAAAATTCGGGACGCGATCGATCGGCAGTGGCAATGCTCCACAATTCAAGTAGATTTCAATTTACCCGAGCGCTTTGATCTAAAGTACGCCGCAGCCAATGATACTCGTCAGCGTCCTATTATGATTCATCGAGCTATTTTTGGTTCACTAGAAAGATTCTTTGGGATTTTGATCGAAAACTATGCCGGAGATTTTCCCCTGTGGTTGGCTCCTGTGCAGGTGCGGCTACTGCCGGTAGCCAATGATTGCAACGATCATGCAGCGCTAGTTGCCGCAGAGCTGAAGCAGTTGGGCTATCGAGTTGAGATTGATCAAAGCAGAGAGCGCTTGGGTAAGCAAATTCGCAATGCCGAGCTAGCCAAAATTCCGATAGTTGCAGTAATTGGTGAGCGGGAGATGGCCAGCAATACTCTGAGCATTCGTACCCGGAAATCAGGAGATCATGGCTCTTTAACTATTGCGGCGCTTCAGGAGAGAATGCAGCAGGCAATTACTAGCAAACAACAAATTTAGGTAACTTCATGACCAAGCACACTATATTTGTCTGTAAATTAGCCAGAATTCCACCCCTCCCAAATTTTATTTAAGCAGAAGAGTTAACATGATCAGCGCCACGTTGCAAAACCCCGATACGCTAGATATTCCCAGCCAGGGGCTGCCCGTTACGATTATTACCGGATTTTTGGGCAGTGGCAAAACCACTCTGCTCAACCATATTTTGAGCAATAATCACGGTCTCAAAATTGCTGTTTTAGTCAATGAGTTTGGTGATATTAATATCGACAGCCAGCTTTTGGTTACTGTCGCCGAAGATATGATTGAGCTGACTAACGGCTGTATCTGCTGTACGATCGACAATAATCTGACAGAGGCTGTTTATAAAATACTTCAGCAGCACCGACCAGGCAAAAGCGATAGCATTGATTACTTAGTAATTGAAACCACTGGAGTAGCCGACCCGCTGCCGATCGTGCTGCAATTTCTGGGTACGGACTTGCGAGACGTGACCCGGTTAGATGCAATTCTTACTATGGTTGATGCCGAGACGTTTACACCTGAGCAGTATCATAGCGAAGCCGCCAAAAGCCAGCTACTTTACAGCGATATTGTGCTGCTCAATAAGACCGATCTAGTTTCAGAGAGTGATTTAGATGGCTTAGAGTCATATATTCATTCGATTAAAGACCACGCCAAGATTTTGCGATCGCAGTTTGGCATAGTTCCTCTGCCCTTAATTCTAGATGTCAGCTTTGCCCAACTAGGTTCTGCCATCCAAGCTTTAGCTGCACCAGAAAAAGATGCTGCAACAAGCCACTTAAATGCCGATGGGTTTGTATCGATTTCATTCAAAAGCGATCGACCTTTTTCTCTCAAAAAATTTCAGCAGTTTCTAGATCATCAACTGCCCGATACTGTTTTTCGAGCCAAGGGGATTTTGTGGTTCGATGAAAGCCCTGCCCGCCATATTTTTCAGCTCAGTGGCCACCGTTTTCATCTCAATGACAGTGCATGGCTGCCGACAGT
>JAYSRP010000277.1:0-11515 GCA_043721015.1 Synechococcales cyanobacterium
ATGATAATTATCGCAACATGCAAATAAGTTGGTAATTTGAGTTCTAATACAAGATTAACAATATCTTTTAATATATCAAACCAACTGGGCTGTTGCCAGCCCGCTTGAGCAAAGACAAAAGCAAAAGGCTGATCGAATTTATACCAACAAAAGATACTGAATATGATTAATCCACCGGCCATCATAATTGCACTTAAATAAGCAATTAAAGGGCGACGTTCAACCCACGAGAACAGTAGTAAAGCTGGAATTAGAACCACTCCAGGCGGACGTGTTGATGTTGCTAACATCCCTAGTAATGAAGCTCCCACATATTGACGTTTTTCAAAGCAAATTAAGGTAGCAATAGTCAGCAGTAAAAAGCATGATTCAGTATAAGTAATGCTACAAAATAAAGATAGTGGAAACCAGGCCATTACTGCTGTTGTCCATTGAGCAATAGAACGACCATACACTCTATTAATCCATGGGTGAAAAATTAATAGAGCACCTAGGAAGCAGATATTGCTGATCAGTGTTCCGGCAATATCGAAGGGCACGCCAATCAACATCAGTGATTTCACGATCAGCGGGTATAAAGGGAAAAAAGCAATGTTGTATTGCCTATTATCACTGTATTTATAGCCACCATAAAAAAGATCGGAAGTATAATTATATCCTTTGGTTA
The DNA here is from genome assembly GCA_043721015.1 of Synechococcales cyanobacterium. Taxonomy (GTDB): domain Bacteria; phylum Cyanobacteriota; class Cyanobacteriia; order Cyanobacteriales; family Chamaesiphonaceae; genus JAAFHZ01. The sequence continues at coordinate 668 of JAYSRP010000277.1, forward strand.
CTATGTTTCGATAATGCTCTCCATCCCAATGTGTAAAAAGTTCCCAGCCGAGCTGAGGAGTGAAGTCTTTAACTTGCAGCGTGTCGCCGGGGAGATCGAAACTAATTGGTTTGAAATGTACTGCCGGTGCAATCAACTGCATTCCAATCATAATAATTAAACGACTTAGCAGCCACATGCAGAACACAAATAAAAACTCATCAAGTTTCAATGATGTTCGAATATTTAGCAAGTACAGATCCAGTTTTTTAGTGCCCATATTTGATAGAAATTTAGATTGAAAATTATAAATTCGATGAGTTGATAAGATCGAGAGAACCAGATTAATTAAAGAACCACTTGCAGTTTACCTACTGATCAAACTTTTTGAGACAAATCTAACAAATTTGCTAACTTGTAGACGATCCGTGCCCCCACGTTGCCATCCCAATCAGCATCGCCGACTTCGGCTAAGTCAAAGCCAATAATTTGTCTGCCGCTCTTAACCACTTCTCTAAACAAGCAGTAAACCTGCTCCAACTCTAGTCCTCCCGGCACCGGTGTACCGGTATGAGGGCAAAGCTTAGGATCCAGGCCATCTACATCAAAGCTGATATGTACCTGTGGAGGCAAATGCGCCACAATCTCACGGCAAATTTCTAACCAATTTTGGCCACCGTAGAGCCGCTGCTGCACCTTCGTATCGTAATAGGCCACTACTCGATCGGCAGAACCATTGATTAAATCCACCTCATCTTGGCAAATATCCCTTAGCCCCACCTGCACCAGCTTGGTAATTTGAGGGATCTGGAGGGCGTTGAACATAATCGAAGCATGAGAATAGGTGAAGCCCTCGTAGGCATCTCGTAAATCAGCATGGGCATCGATGTGCAAAATGCCAAAGTTGGGATAATGGGTGGCTAAAGCCCGAAAGTATCCCAAGGGTGAACTGTGATCGCCACCTATTACTGCGACTCGTTTGCCTTGATTCATGGCCTGCTGACAGCGATCGAACAACCATTGATTTACTTCTTCTCCAGCCCTATCCACCCCAGCCAAGACTGCTGTTAAGTCTGGCTCTAGAGATTTGCCTTGCTCTAGTCGATCGATCACCAAAGCCGCCTGCCCTCGATAATGCTGATTTTTAGCCAAAATCTCAGCAGAAATTGGTTCCATAAAAATCCCCTGCTGCCAGCCAGTCGGATGATCGAAGTCAAACAGATCTAACTGGGGCGAAGCCGCTAAAATCCGCTGGGGGGCGTTGGCTGTCCCTGCTCCGTAAGAGACGGTGACTTCCCAGGGCACGGCAATCACAATTAGTTTGGCGGTTTCATAGCTGTGGGGCAGGCCAAACAAGTTGCCATTGGCACAGCCCACACCACTGGGGTCATATTCAGAATTCATAAAAGTCTGGGGTTAGATTGCACGGTAATATGAAGGATATCGCAGGTTACTCCCTATGCCCAAGCTGACATTTTCCACCATCTCCCTGGCCGACATACAATCTTGCGTCAGCCTTCAGGAAGGAACTATTGGCAACTATGGCTGGAACCAAGTCAGCAATGTCTCTTTGACCGATCATGAACTGCAAAGAGCTACCGAGGTCAGCGACTATCTTCTAAATCGTGACACTACGCTAATGAATGAAGCAACGGTTTGGGGGAAGGCGATTTTTCCACTGTTGAGTTTAGCCGAGCAGGGGAATATTGAAATATGGGCCGAAGTGTTGCTCAAAGCAAAATACAAGTCTTTTGAACTAGATGAGGTGGCCGATGGTGTTTTGGGCAAAAGTGTAATTGGCCGCATTGAAGCGCCGTATTTGGTGGTAGTGGAAGCCAAAAAGGGCATTGATGCTCAAAATCCGGTGTATCAGCTCTACGGTCAACTTTTAGCGGCGGCTCATTTAAACTGGGAACTTAACGGCAATGATTGCCAAGAAATTTTTGGCTGCTATACGATCGGCGATACTTGGAAATTTGTGCGGGCAGAAGTTTCCGACATGGCAGCCGATCGACCCATATTAAAAACCGAATACTCCCGTGAATATGTAGAAAAACTAGAAGCAGAAACTATTCTGAAATTACTTAAAGGTATCGTTCAACTTCATTTAGCTAGCGATTAACATGATTTGCGAGGTTTTATCTGAGTAATTTAAGTCTACTCAGGTCGCAACACGGTTCGCTTAAGAACACAACGAAAACTAAGGAAATCAATAAAGGGTGTTCCCTGAGCGGAGTCGAATGGGACACCATTGAAGATCATTGAATTCATAGGGTTGGGGTTCGACTCCGCTCACCCAACCCATTTCGCAGACTTTCTGATAGCTTAAGCGAACCGTATTGACTCAGGTCGAATATTTCTCGCTTAGAATTTCTCATTTTCTCCTAAAGAGTAGTCCTTTAAATCAACAAGAATTTTAGCAGACCTTGCTCTCACGGCTTTCATAATATTAATGCCCTCTTCTTCACTAACTATACCAATATGGCTGTCTGGAGCAGCGCCTTGTTTACCCACCGAAGCTAGCACACAACCACTTAAAGCATCAAATTCGATATCGGGTCGCTCCATAAACCAGACACCAAAAATGAAGGTAATCAAATCACAAAATCTAGCATGGTTAATACCTTCGTTACCCATTTCAACCCATAAAAAACCATTATTAAAAAACACCCGACAATCCTCCGGGTTAGCCAAATGAGTGAGATAGTCATCCCAGGTGGCTGATCGAGTTTTTGCGGGTGCAAATAATGCAATAAGACTAGGAGTCATAGCTTTTAATCTCAATAAAATCAACAGCCCAGACTGAATTCAGCCTGGGCAATTTGTTAGCGAATATATTCTTTCAGAATACTATTGCGGTTAGGATGACGTAGTTTACGTAGAGCCTTAGCTTCTATTTGACGGATTCGTTCCCGAGTCACGTTAAAGATCTGGCCAATTTCTTCCAGAGTCTTCATGCGGCCATCATCTAAGCCATAGCGCAGACGCAACACATCTCTTTCGCGGGGGCTGAGAGTATCCAAAACGCTCTCTAGGTCTTCTCTTAACAGGTTTTTAGAAACCTGATCTTCGGGCATTTCGCCGTCGGCTTCAATAAAGTCACCTAACCGCGAATCTTCTTCTTTGCCGATCGGCGTTTCCAACGAAATTGGCAACTGCGCAGACTTAGCAATAAACCGCAGCTTCTCGATCGTCATTTCCATTTTGGTGGCAATTTCTTCTTCGGTGGGCTTGCGACCCATCTTCTGTGACAGCAGCTTAGTCGTTTTCTTAATCCGTGAGATTGTTTCATACAAATGGACTGGGAGGCGAATAGTGCGCGACTGATCGGCGATCGCTCGGGTAATGGCCTGACGAATCCACCAGGTAGCATAGGTCGAGAACTTATAGCCTTTCTCGTGGTCAAACTTTTCGGCGGCGCGAATCAAGCCCAAGCTGCCTTCTTGGATCAAATCTTGGAACGATAAGCCACGATTCATATACTTCTTGGCGATCGATACGACCAAGCGCAGGTTGGACTGCACCATTTTATCTTTGGCTCGGCGACCTTGATACAGACGGCTGCGGAACTGGATTGGCTCCATTTCTACCGCGCTTGCCCATTCTTTTTGTTGGGGTTCGCGCTCTAGCTCGGTCAATAGCTTTTCACGGATGCGCTCTAGCTCTAGTAAGTCAGCAATTTTCCGCGCTAGCTCAATTTCTTCATCAGCTCGTAGCAATCGAATTCGCCCGATTTCCTGTAAATACAGCCGGATAGAGTCTTCGGTGTACTGTTTTTTCTTCGTTTGAGCACGGCGGCGAGTGGCGGCTTTGCCCTTCCCAGGCTTTTCCTCTTCTTCTTCTGCCCCCGCATCAACCGCGTCATCGGAATCCCCGTCGTCGGTTAAGGATTCCAGATCAACATCTGGCTCAATTAAGGTAGCAAATACATCGTTAGCCTGAGTCATGCGTTCTCGCGCTCCTTAAAAATCAATGAGAGTAGTGAATAAAATGCTGTAGTTGCGACTCAAAATCAGGCCAAAAGACCTGTGTTCAGCCCAAAAGACCCAAAGCTACCGACGATTAGCAATAATAACAATCGACAGTAAGCTATTTATTTACTTTTCCGAGCTATGACAACTGCTTACATCACTGAAATGTCCGGTCTTAGCGCGGACTGATCCAAATTTTGGTGTTTGTGAGTGGTGTGTTGTCAGGCTCGTTAAGATGATGGTCTAGAATTTTTTTGTCAGAGGGTTTTTGGCGTTAGTTTATTAACCATAAAAGGTTAGTTTTTAAAGCAGTTAACCTACTTCCAGCCGGGTTAGGGGAATGTTTAAATTCAGTACCTGCGCCAACCAATATAGTTTAGCCGTTAAGTTTTCTTTTGCCCAGCTATTTACGATTTTTCCAGTAATTATATTGATTGTGCTTGATTTACAGCGGTTTTGGCGGCATCGTAGACGCGCTGCCAAGGCACCTGATGCTGTTGAGCAAGCTGGGCACAGTCGGCAAATTCTGGTTGAGTATTCCAGATTTCATGATTGCCAGGGAGATTGCTGGTAGCCACTTTCACTCGCACCTTGCCATATTCAGTTTCGACTGTTTGAATGCTACGGGGCAGCACGCTGCGCTGTTGCTTCGATCGACGAATACCCAAGGTAGTAGTTTCTTTAAAAAGAATTGTTTCGCAAATGGTGATTTGCGCTAAATGACAGATGGCAGTCATTAAAATTCCGGGTCGAGACTTTTTCATGCCTACTGGTTGCGTAAAGACATCTACCGCTCCAGCATTCAAAAGTTGATCGAATAAGTAACCAATCACCTGGGGATTTACATCATCAATTTGGGTTTCTAACACCCAGATTTCTTCTAAATCTTGGTTGTCAGCAGTTTCCCCAATCCATAAACGTAAGATGTTTGGCAGAATCATGTGCTTGGTGCCCGCTCCTAGACCGATTTTCTGAAGCTGCATGGCGGGGGCTTCTCCAAATTGTTTGGCTAAAGCGACGACTAAAGCGGCTCCGGTGGGCGTGACTAATTCCAGATCGATCCCATTGTTATAGACCGGAACCGATCGAGCTTGCCAGAGCTGTAAAACGGCGGGTACTGGTACAGGCATTACACCATGGGCTGCTTTGACCGTGCCGCCACCGGTAGGTAGGGCTGAACAATAAATCTCTTCGATGCCTAAATAATCTAAGCCCAGACAGGTGCCCACAATATCGACAATGGCATCGACGGCTCCGACTTCATGGAAATGCACAAGTTCTGGGGCGATCCCATGAACAAGACCCTCAGCGATCGCTAGCTGACGAAAGACTTCTTTGCTCCATTGAGCAACGCGAGGGGGAAGGTTTGCTCGATCGATCAACTCACTAATCACCGGCAAATTCCGCTGGGGGCTGTGATAATGCTGCTCTTTATCGATCGCTACCAAATCATGTTGACGATCATGACTTTCATGTTCTGAATGATCGTGCTGATGCTTGTGATCATGTGAATGGTCATGATCTCCATGTTCTGAATGATCGTGCTGGTGTCTGTGATCATGTTGATGCCCATGATTGTGCTGCTCTGCCAGTAGCTCCACCTCTACGTGAGTCGCTGCTTGGCCGTGATGTTTAACAATGCTAGTGGTGAAGCGATATTCACCAGAAATTCCTAACAGTTGCAGTTTATCGAGCAAATAATCTACCGGCACCCCAGCGTCAATCAACGCCGCCAAACACATATCACCAGCAATACCAGTCGGACACTCAAAATAAGCAACTTTACTCATGATTCGCTATGGGGATGAAGAGGACAAATTCGGCAACGGTCTATAATTGTATCTCTTGAACTTGTTGACGCTATGCCCGTGAAGATCTCAGCTTTAAATCCACGCTTGTTACAACTCTTGATCGCCGCCGGTAGCGGCTTATTAGCCGGGTTAGCAGTAGAGCCGATCGGAGCCTGGTATTTAGCCTGGATTGCCCTGGTGCCCTTGTGGATGATGGTGGTCAGGGATCGTCGGTCAATTTGGCCAAGTTTACTATGGGGCATGGGCTATCACGGAGTCGCACTATTTTGGATCACCGGCATTCATCCTATGGCTTGGATGGGTGTGCCCTGGCTAACTAGCTTCTCGATCGCTACCGTCGCCATCCTTTTCTTTGCCCTCTGGGGAGCCACCGTCGTAATCTTATGGGGCGCAATTTTCGGCTGGATCTGTCAACGCTTCAATCCCCCAGCCTTAGTCAGAGTCGTAGTCGGCACCGCAATTTGGTGCAGCCTAGAATATTTATGGAGTCAAACCGATCTCTGGTGGTCAACCCTGGCTCTCACCCAAACACCTAACAATCTGCCGATTTTGCACCTAGGACAACTCAGCGGCGGCATGACCGTCACTGCCATACTGTTGGCAGTCAATGGGTTAATCGCTGAAGGGATAATCGCTAGCCATTTAAAAACTCAAATTGGAACAAAGACTTCACAGATAGCATTGAAAGACCCTCACCCCAGCCCTCTCCCAAGGCGGGAGAGGGGGCAAGAGACTTCGCTTTATGCTCCGGCTCCCCTTCTCCCGCCCTGGGAGAAGGGGTTGGGGGATGAGGGTTCCCCTCGATCCCCCCATTCTTTTGCACTCAAAATCAATCAAAGAACTCTAGCGATCGCCGCCGTTACCCTCTTTTTCACTGGCCACTTAGGCGGCTACATGCTCTCTCAAGCCCCACTAGATGCCCAGCCTGCCGATGCCCTAAAAGTTGGCATCATCCAAGGCAATATTCCCAACGAAATTAAACTCTATGCCAATGGCAAACAAAAAGCGATCGAAGGCTATACCACCGGATATCTTCAGCTAGCCACTGAAAATGTAGATGCTATCTTGACCCCAGAAGGCGCGCTGCCCTATATGCCCAATGAAATCAGAAAAAGCTCTCTGTATCAGGCCGTCTTAGATAAAGGCATCCCAATTTGGCTGGGAGCCTTTGGCGAAGCGGGGACTGACTATACCAACAGCATTCATTCGATCGACAAAACTGGCAACTTCATTAGCCAATATGACAAATACAAGCTAGTGCCACTAGGCGAATATGTCCCCTTCAAAGAAATCATTGGTCAATGGGTCAAACGCTTATCTCCTTTAGATGCCACTCTGTTAAAAGGTGCTGAAAATCAAAAATTCTTCGCTTTTCCTGGATTACGCGCTGCGGTTGGTATTTGCTATGACTCAGCCTTTGGCAACCATTTTCGTCAACAAGCTCAGCAAGGTGAGTTTATGATCACTGCATCTAATAATGCTCACTATGCTGCTAGTATGCCAGCTCAGCATCATGCTTTAGATGTAATGAGATCGATCGAAACCAGTCGTTGGGCAGTACGTGCTACTAATACGGGGTACTCGGCAATTGTTGATCCTCACGGGCATACTCTATGGAAATCCAAGCTCAACGAGTTTGCGACCCACAGTCACCAAATTTATCGCCGCCGCAACCAGACTTTATATGTGCAGTGGGGCGATTGGCTAACTCCGTTGTTAATCATTAGTTCGGTGATTCTGTTGACGATTTATCGCGCCCCGAAGTCTTCTGGGTCTGGGTCTTCCGGCGTTGAGCAAACCAATCTTTAAGCTGCTGTTGACATCGATCGGCCTCCACTCCAGCTACCACGGACAAAAAATGATTGCTGGCTTTACCATCTGGGATATTCAAAACTGTCCGCACCGCTCCAGTCTTAGCATCATCAGCGCCATAAACCAGTAAGCCTAACCGAGCAGCCACGATCGCTCCGGCACACATCGGGCAAGGTTCTAAAGTTACATATAAGGTGCAGTCGTTCAAATGCCAGTTACTTAAATGTTGCCCCGCCTGCCGCAAGGCAATAATTTCAGCGTGAGCCGTGGGGTCAGCATCCCGCTCTCGCCGATTTTCACCGCGCCCAATGATCTTTCCCTGACCATCTACGACGATCGCGCCTACCGGAACTTCTTGGGCATTACCGGCGGCGGTGGCTAGCTCGATCGACTGTGCCATAAACTCTTGCTGCACTGCCAACGGAAACTTGGTCAACCATTTTTCTAGGGCTTCTCTACTTTTCTGGCTCATGGTAATGTTTTGGAGTGCATGTTATGTTAAGCCCACCAATAAATTGAAAATTGTCAAAGTTCTGAAATCATAACCAGACCACCTTCAGTGGTATCTATTTGTAGCCTGTACCCGCGCAGTAAACTCATGCCAATGAGTGGAACTGTTTCGGATGCGTTAATCTCAATATCTTTACGTTGTCCATCCCAAATGATCTGGGCTTCATAGATATCGAAGAATGCTTTATTGCCATCACCCAATGTTGCCCAATCAGAGTATTTCCATGACAAGTCAAGTTCTATAATTATGGCGATTGGCAAGCTCAAGAATCCCGAAAACCCAGTATCAATAACAGCTTTGGTTGATTTGAGGTTTTTGTCCTTGCCTGCTACTACTGTGATTATGGCCTCAAAGCTAGCATTTACAACTCCTTGCATCATAGAATTTCTTTGAGGCTACGGGAGCCAAATCGATGTACAGCTTGATGGCCAATTCTTACTACCCAGGTTTGGGAATCTGGACAACGATCTAAAAGTTTTTGGGTAGCGGTCATCGTGTCTTCGGCTAGTTCAAAGTTGCCGGTTTCGATGTCGATCGCCACAATTTTGCCATTGTTGTTTGTTTCGACTTGAGAGCGTATTTGAGATTCATAAATCTCGTCACCCCGACGGGCGAATTCTTCTTTGCTGTAACGGCGTTGTCGAACTGTCATTGTGTGACCTCATTTGGACTGCTATTCAGTGGCTAGTTGACCTTGAATAAACTGCGACTGCTCTAGATTAACTAATTTGCTCCTATTATATCTTACAGACTTTATGATTTTTGGGGAGCGCTATTAATCCGCCTCTATCTTGATATTTATGGTGAAACCGTAATCTATGGATCATCCGGGCTTGCTCACTCTAATTTCCATAGAATTTAGCCACTTAATCAATCTTCCTCGTTTTCTCTGATTTCAGCAGCAATTTCTTCTCTATAAACTTCGGCATATACCCAAGCATTTGCCAAGTCGGTAGCCGTCAGGGTGGGATAATCGTCTAGCAACATGGATTCGGAAATTTTTAAGTTACGAGCGTTTGCCAATACCCAAATGGGGATTCTGGTGCCAGTGATACAATCGCTGCCACCACATACATCGGCTTTTTTTGTGATTCCTCGCCAATTTTGAGTCAGGCTGTTGTTTAGAAGATCGATCGCCTGAGCTTTTTCCCCAGGAGTTAAAGATAATAAGTTGGTTTGTAGTTCTGTCAGTGCCATGGTCTATTTTCCTGCCAAATACTCTATCATCTAATTATAGACTGCGATTAATCTATCAAGAGGCTTCCAGATGAGCTATTGGAATTTGTTCAGTTCGATCAGGCTATTTTTCAACGATTACCAAATCACGTACCATATCCGCTAAGTAGTACCGATTGTCACAGTTGCCGTCCACGAAGTGTTGCCCCAAGACAAATCACCACGGTTTCTAGAATCACGAACCTATCTTGAGGCTTGAATGCTTCTTCTTGAAAATATAGGTTTTGACTGTTCCACTATGATGTTTACGTTTATAGTTGTATGTATTTTGGCCTTCAAATTCAGTGATTTTGTTGACTTTAATAGTCAAGTACTGTTACAATTCCCTAGTAGTTTTAAAAAGGTAGTAAATACCTTAGGAAATAAATAGTGAATTTTATGTCTTTTCTCTTCACTCACAAGTATCGCTCCATTATTTTCTCAAGTCTAATAATGGGATTAGCCTTTTTTTCAGTATCCTGTAGTGGTGGTGCATCTAGTCGAACTGGTAATTGCCAAAATCCAAATGATATAGCTGCCGATGGGACTCGTTGTGGAAATAGAGCTGCAAGTGTACAGTAATTCTTCCGTTCTTTTTCTCATTTGCTGAATGTAAAAGCAAACTAGTATTGCGTTATTGCATGCCCCATCATAAACAGATGGGGCATGCAATAACGCAATAACCTCTATTTCAGTGAAACCCAATGGTTGCTTGTGATTCAACCATACTATGTCATGTATGATTGACTCTACTTTTCCTGTGAGAATACTACCAAAAAATGAAAAGCGATGTCCTTTATGATTACCTTGAAAGTACGAAAAAATGAAAATTGATATGGCTGCCCGAGGGATACTCACCATCTAACTACCATGAAAAGAGGCATTTTATATAGATATATAACAATCAAACTAATATCATCTTCACTCTTTTTTATTATTTTATGCTTGGTTTTTAGTGAGCTAATTGGTATTAGTTTTGAGCAGATGAAGTTTATAGCTGCCAAGAAAATATCATTCACCACGTCAGCATATATTCATTTTTTTGCTGCCCCTAAATTTCTTTTGATGACTACGCCATATGCTTTATTTATGTCAAATATTCTTGCTTATAAAAAGCTTTCAAAATCAAGCGAAATACTGGCAATGTTAAGCTTTGGAGTAAGTATTGAAAAAATATTAACGCCATCTTTTGTTCTTGCTGTACTTATTGCTATTATTACTTTCACTTTTCAAGAATCGGTAGCTGTTGAGTCTAATTATATAACAGCTACTACTTTGGAAAAAGCAATGAACATTAATAGAAGTGTCGTAGTAGACAACTTTATCTATACTCAGTTTAATGAGACTGAAAAAGGAAAAGAGATAAGTTTGCTGCTGAATGCGAAAAAAGCAAGCAGTGAAATAATGAAGGACTTAATCGTACTTTCTTTTGATGATCACCACCTTCGAAAAATAATCGTATCACCACTTGCTTACTGGAGACCTGAAGAGAAAATATGGAGATTACAGAAAAGTATCGAAGAGAATATAGAAAATAGTGGCCATGTAA
>JAYSRP010000278.1:0-2488 GCA_043721015.1 Synechococcales cyanobacterium
GTACCTTGATAATCTCCCATTCCTGGTCAGTCAAGCTGCTTGAATATGGCATTTTTACTATATTCTACCCCAAGTATAGATCCCAAATGGGTTCTATAGGCAACGCTACGCGTACCGCCAGGTCGTCCGTAGGACTTACGGCATGGCTCATAACCAGTCGCTTGCGCCTCCGGCGATCGATTCAATGCGGTAACGATAGCCCTGCTCTGACAAAAACAACTGCCGATGTCGAGCAAAATCTTCCTCACAGGTGCGTAACGACACCAAAGTATAAAACTGCGCCGATCGACCATCAGACTTGGGTCGCAACACCCGCCCCAATCGCTGCGCTTCCTCTTGCCGTGAACCATACTTCCCCGACACCTGAATTAGCACATCGGCATCTGGCAAATCTAAAGCAAAGTTACCCACCCGCGACAACACCAACACCGAAATAGAGCCATCTCGAAAACCACTGTAAAGTCGATCGCGCTCTGACTGCGGGGTTTTTCCTGTGACCATCGGCAGACCAGTAATTTCGGCCAAATGTTTTAATTGATCTAAATATTCCCCAATAATTAAAATGCGGTGCCCTGCTTCTTTTTTTAATAGTGATAGCACCACCGCATATTTACCCGGATTTTCGGCAGCGATTCTAAACTGCTGGCGACGCGCTGCTAAAGCATACTGCATCTGGTAATCGGTAGATTGAGGTACCCGAATTTCGGTGCATTCTGCCGGGGCAATAAACCCCTCCACTTCCAATTCTTGCCAAGGCACATCGTAGCGTTTGGGACTAATTAGGGCAAACACGTCGCCTTCTTTGCCATCTTCTCTAATCAGAGTCGCCGTCAGCCCCAAGCGGCGACGGGCTTGGAGTTGAGCAGTAATTCTAAAAATCGGAGCAGGCAATAAATGCACCTCATCATAAATAATTAAGCCCCAAGCTCGGGCATCGAACAACTTAAAATGGGGGAAATCGCCAGTTTTGTGGGCACGATAGCTCAAAATTTGGTAAGTAGCCAAAGTAATTGGTGCCGTCGCTTTGCTTTCACCACTATATTCAGCGATCAATTCTGCGGACAAGGTAGTTTTATCGAGTATTTCGCGTTGCCATTGGCGCACCGAAGTTAAGCTACTAGTTAAAATTAAGGTGTTTTCTTGAATCGCGGCGATTGCCGCTAGCCCCACCATGGTTTTCCCGGCTCCGCAGGGCAACACAATAGTGCCGCTGCCGCCCCTGGTCATCCCGGCCTGATAAAAAGCACTGACTGCGGCTGTTTGATAATGCCGCAGACCAAACGGCTGTCCCGCTTGACTTACTGATCGCAAAGCCACTTCTAATTGATCGCCATCTACATAGTCCGCCAAATCTTCTGCCGGATAGCCCGCCGCCAACAAAGCCTGCTTTAATACTCCGCGATTGGCTGCATCGACAGTAAACACCACCCCACTCTGCCGATCGGCCAAAAACTTTTGCACTTCTCGATCGCGGCTAAGTAACTCATCTAAGGGCAAATCAGCCATAGTTAGCAACAATATCTCATCATTGCCCCGCTCGATCGTGGTTAAACCATAGCGATTTCCCAAGTTTTCAATTTCTTGACTAATGGTCTCGGGCATCGGATATTTGCTGTGTTCTTGCAAAACTTCAATCATTTCAGCAATCGACATCCCAGCGGCACGAGCATTCCAAATACTTAACGGTGAAATTTGATACGTATGAATGGGTAGCAACTTAAGGCGGGACACTTGATGGAGTGAGCTTTTTAGACTTTGGGGTTTTAAAAGTTCTTCTTGGTCTAGGTAATTCTCCCATGCGTGGAACAACCCACTCAAATAAATCTGGGAATGGTTGTTCAAATAATCTCTGAGCAGCAGTAGTGCCATCATCACGTTTGATATCAAAGTTGTGAATGATCGTTAACACTTTTAACGTCTGCTCTGTGAAGCCCCGACCAGAGTGATGAAGACCAGATAAATAGCCATCGCGCCCTTCAACAGCAGAGGATGTTCTTTGGAATTTAGCACACATCCAAATAGCCCAATCTATCCACTGCTGCTGCTCAGAACTAGTTAAGTTGTTAGTACATTCATCAGCTAGAAATCGCTCGTGTGCTGATTTTGTCGCCTGCTCATAGTTTTGTTTGAGCTGTGGTTGACGAGTCTTTTGGGTTTGTTGATGCCAGTATACCCAAGGTAGTAGACAATTTAGTACCCAGTTGTGAATTTCTGGGTCTTGGGTTTGGCTGCCAAGGGCTTGAAGAACCCAAACCCACCAGGCATGAAGTCCACCTGATAAGCATGGTATCTGTCGTTTCCAGCGCTCTAAAGCCGCTTGACTTTTAACAGGAGAGTAAGTTTGGCTTAGTTGTTCTAGAATGGCTAGATGAGGCTGCAAGGAAGCTTGTAACTCTATTCCCATCTGACCTGACTGCCGGACACAAGTAGTTGAAAGGCAGAGCTAGAGCCAAAGAGGAGAAATAGGTAGAAGCTCGTGAGAAACTGG
>JAYSRP010000279.1:0-11437 GCA_043721015.1 Synechococcales cyanobacterium
CAAATTCATCGCTTACGGTGGGGTCAAAAGTTACATTCATTAATGGTGAACCGTAAGTCAAGTTACCAAAATCACTGGGCTTGATAAAACTACCCCCAGCATAGTTACGCTCATCACCCAAAATCCGATCAATTTCTAAGGGATGACCAATGCTTTCGTGAATTTGCAACAGCATTTGATCGGGATCTAACACTAAAGTTGTAGTGGTGTTTGGACACTCCTTGGCCGTTAGCAGCTCCACGGCCTGACCACCAATTTGCTGCACCCGCGCCCACAAGCTGGGGTTATCAAAATAATCCCAGCCCCCCTGATAGCAGTGACTGCTCATGCCCCCATTGCTGCGAGTTTGGGTGACATTTCCGGCCTGAGCCGTTGCCCCATAGTCACTCACCAGTAACTGCACCTGCTGATAAATATTGCTGCCGTTGCTGCTCACATAAAATGTTTCGATTTCTTTGGTGCTCACCATTGCTCTGGTCTGGACTATTTGATCGCTAACCTTCAGATCTCGACAGATTTTGATGAGCAATTGGTCGATCGCTGCCACTGACAAACTATCCAAGGAACTAGCCTGAGCCGATTTATAATTACCAATAGTTTTAGGTCGCTGCTCGATCGACCAAGGGTACAAATGATATTTACCGGTCGCGCTGGCCTGTTGATGAGCTGCCTGAGCCGCTGCCGCAATTCCGGCTGGAGTCAATAGGTTAGTAGCACCATAACCAATCTGGCCATTAACAATTACTTCTACCATCACTCCAGAGTTGATGGAGTTACCATTGGTTTGAGGGACACCGTCTCGCGCGGAGCGGGTACGATCGATCGCTTTTACCCAGCGTAGACCAACCCAATCGGCCTCGATCGGCAGGTCAGCCAAGATTTTATCAAGATTTTCGGGTTGCAGAAGGTCAGTGGCTAGCATGGGCAAAAAAGAAATTGCAGAGTCAAAGTTTAGTATAGCGAGATAGGGAAAGTCCGCTGAATTTTGATTGTGATATGTTAAGCAAACCAATTACCCGTAGCCATGCCAGCCGCTCTGTCCATTAACATTTGATCTGTTGCCCAGCGCAAAGTTACTTGCTGCCCGATCGAACTCTCTAAACTCGAAGACACCACCACATCAAGCTGATGCTCTTGAATAAAATCAGTCAAGTCTCCCAGCGACCCAGCAATGCAGGGCTTGATCACATAAATTCCCCGCCAGCCCTGGTCATAACAGTCTCGCAAGCGCCCCAAATTACTGGCTAGCTCATCTACTGCCAGCGGCATCTCGAAGCGCTCAGCCAACCGCAGCATCTCGGCTAGACTCGCTACTGGCTGCTCCAAAAACTCAATAGCATTCACCGGCAACGATGACAACCAAGTGCAGGCATCGTCGTAACTCAAGCCAGCATTAGCATCTAGTCTTAGCTTGGCATCTGTTGGTAAAGCAGCCCGCAATCGATCGAACATAACTAATTCCTCCGCGACCTCCGCGACCCCAATCTTCCATTTAAAGGTGCGATGCCCCAATGCCCACGGTCGCTGCCAAGCTTTTAGAACCCTCTCACCCGCTGGCAATAACACACTCCAAGCAACATCTTCCATCACCGGTTCCAACGGCTCATAGCCATAGGGAATCGCCGCGCTAAAAGCAAACTGGGTGGCTGGCAACTGATCAGGAATTTCCACAGGCCAAGATACAGAGTCGCCCAGAGAGGTACAAAACTCGATCGCCTCGGCCAAACTCTCTGATCCAAACCAAGGAATCGGCGCAATTTCGCCCCAATATTTGCTCCTGGCTTGATCAATCAATTGAATAATTAATCCCTCTCGCACCGACCACTGACCATGAGCAGTCTGCAACGGATACAAAAAAGGACGCTGATAGCGCCCAAAAGAAAATAGATAGTTATTAGTCATGATATGGGGGTGGCGGGACTCGAACCCGCACAGCCGTTACAACCAACAGATTTTAAGTCTGTCGCGTCTACCATTCCGCCACACCCCCAAACACAGAATTCTGATTATAGCTTGTTTTTGTCAAAAGTGGAAGATTTTACAAATCTATTTTTTCGCCCCCCATCATCACCGCATCTCCTTCTGGAATCGGCGACTCTTTGGCCGACTCGATCGTCACCACCACTGTTTTGGCCGACTCCCATTCTTTCACTGAGATTTTTTGAAACACCTGACCAGATTTATCTGGCACAAAGTCGGCACAGGCCATTTCTTCGTCTCCCATTACTGCCCACATCCGGTATACTTTGCCCGCAGGTAAAGCAGGCACCTTTTGCAGCACCAACACCGCCGTATTCATCGCGGGCGACATGACCAAGCTACCAGTAGACTTACCGCCAGCATCTATCCCATCGATCGCCAGTAACTTATTGCCAGACTGTCTTAACAGCACCTGCTGATTCTGAATTTCTTGCTGAGCAACCGTGAGCTGCTCGTTCAACTGTTTTCCAGACTGCTGCATTTCTTGACGTGTCACTGCTAACTGTTGATCGAGCTGATAATTTTGCCAGCCGAAGGCAGCCGCTAACATTGTCGAAACTGCACCTAATCCCCAACCCAACCAGGGTAGAATTCGCTTTTTGCTAACCCGCGCCACTGGCTGGGCGACAGGAGATACAATCCTGGCTCGCAAGCGATTTAAACTGGCTATTTCTGCCGGAGTCGCCGGGGCCGCTGCTGCTGACATGGCCATCAAAGGAGCTGTCTCTGTGACCAAAGACAAAGCAGCCCGTAATTTTTGCAGCTCCTGCTGCGCTGCTGTCGAACTGGCCAAATATGCTTCCACAGCAGTAATTTCTGCCGTCGTGAGATCACCCAAAACGTATCCGGCTAAGATTTCAGACCATTCGACAGAAGAGATAGAAGAGTTCATGGTAGTTACAGGAGGTCTTGAAGTAGCGTCTTTAACTTAAGCAGCCCTTGGCGAGAGCGAGTTTTTACTGTGCCCAAGGGAATATCAAGCTGGTTGGCAATGGTCGATTGACTGAGGCCACCGTAGTAAGCCAGTTCGATCGTTTGCCGCTGTTCGGCAGGAATTTGAGCTAAGGCAGCCCCCATTCGATCGGCCAAATGCTCTAGATGAGCCGTATCTAATCCAGTAGCTGGGACTGAATGAGGAACGTTTTGACCATATTGTTCCACCAAATTTTGCCGAGACTTGTTTTGGCGAAGTTTGTTTAGCGCCCGCGATCGAGTCACTACTGACAAAAAGGTGGAAAGTGCTCCCCGTTGTGGTTCGTACTTGTTGGCTCCCTGCCAGAATGTAACAAACACTTCCTGAGTGAGATCTTCCGCATCATTAGAATTCCCTAATATTTTCAGAGCCAGTCGGTAGACCATCAACCCATAGCGCTCATGAATTTCACCCAAAGCTCTGTCGTCGCCAGCTTGCAAGGCCTGTACCACTGCAAAATCTGGCTGACCGCTCCATTCCGATGGGTTTGGTGAAGAAGTAGCACGGGTGCTGCGCTGCGATGAGTCAATCGACATGGGGCAAACAAGTGAAACCATAATGAGCTGAGGCAAGACCTATCTGGATCAAGAATGAGCCGCCCCAACAAGTCTCTAGATTAATTGATGGAGAGGCAAAAAAGTTTGCTCTTTGATATATGTACACTTATCGATCAAAAATGGATTTACCAGTTAGCAGATTTTTGAGTAATCACCCATACTACTCAACTGCTCAAAAGCGGTAGCTAATGATGTACTTTTGTGTACTATGCTTGAATGATAGCAGTATTTATACTAGATTTTAATCAAAGGAATAAGTCTCAAACAAAATCATCAATTGCTTTTATTTATACCTAGACCTGGGTATAACAATGGAGCTTTCAGGCATTATTTAATACTTGTTTCTCAGCACCTTACAAAGCTGATCTTCTGTCGGCGTAGTTATGGAACAAGAGTCGAATAGTCTCATCCATGCCCAATACTTTAACTCTACCTTAGAGACTGTTTTGGATGGTAATAAAATAGCTAACTTCCCATCACATTTGGCATTACCTCAGCTTGGTTTGCCCAAACTATATAACCTGAATTTAAATACTAACTTGATGGAGGCAAATAATCAGTCATCCATCCCAGAGACATTAATAACTTCTCTTTACTCCTCAACGACTAATACAAAAACAACCCCTCTACTAGATAATTTGATCGGCACTGGCATCGCAGTTCTTCAAAGCCAAACCGGTAAAATATTGGCAGACTTTTTGACTCACCCAGATGCTCTTTTCAGTTTACAAACTGCCTTTGGAGAAAATGGTAGTAAGGCTGGATCACTCATTCAAGATTGGCTAGCTGGCCAATCAGCTCCTCATCTCACAATTCTCTCTCAAAATCAACTCCAAGCCAGAGGTGCTTACAGCCAACAGGCCAACACCATTTACCTTGGCCAAGAACTTTTTGATCAGAATCCGACTAGCTTGAACGCCGTTTTTTTAGAAGAACTAGGACATTACTTTGACGGGCGCTTAAATACCCAAGATTCACCAGGCGATGAAGGAGAAATCTTTGCTCACTTAGTTCAAAATCAACCACTCAGCCCCCAACAGCTCGCTGTCCTAAAACAAGAAGATGACCACGCTACTCGTTGGATCGCAGGTCAACAGATTGAACTCGAACAAGCTTCGCTAGCTGGTAAACCAGAAATTCAACTGGCCAGCCAATTGGGAGATGTGTTATTGGTTCCCGGCGACAGTAGCCAATCAGTCAGACTGACTTTTCAGTGGACAGAGCGGGATGCTGCTTTCAATGACGAAATAGGAGTTTTTGTCGTCGATGCTCAGGGTCGAGTCAATGGCATAAATCCTAGCGATCCTAACTATGCCCAAACTGCGCTCAGTAGCTCCACCCGACAAGTGCTTTTTGCGACAGGAAATAGAGCCGGAAACTGGCGCGATTTGAGTTTTCCAGGCGGGGCATATTTGGCCTTTTATCTGATCCAAAATAGCAGCACCGATGCTTGGCTGAACAGCAACTCTAATAATCAAATCGGCAACCAGCCCGTAGCCTTCTTTTCTATCAACGGCACCAATCCAGATGGTTTTGACCATGTAAACAGCGAGGATTTGGGCAAGGGAAATTGGCGACTGCGCTGGGAAGATATTACGGGGGGAGGCGATCGAGACTTTAATGATGTGGTTTTCAATGTTAGCCAACCGGGGATTTTAATTCCCGGAAATCAGGGACAGCAAGCACCGGTCAAAGTGGACTGGGTTAGTCAAGATGCCAGTTACCGCAATGAGATGGGCTATTATTTGGCCGATGATGCCCAGGGGCGGATTGGTAATCTTTTACCGGGAGATGCTGGCTATGCCCAAGCGGCATTATCTTCTGGCCGTTCTCAAGTGGTCTTCGCCAGAGATCAGGTGTGGGGTAGTCAGCAGTATAATTTGCCAGCTAGTCAATATGTGGGGTGGTATTTAATCTCTAACGACAGCACCGCTAACTTCTTAGGAGCTAATCCGGCGAATGTTGCCGGTAACAACCCAGTGGCTTTCTTCTCCTATAATGCGGCGAATCCAGATGGCTTGAGCCATTTACATCAAAGAACCAGCCAAGAATGGGGCTGGGAAGATTTGGTGGGGGGAGGCGATAGAGACTTTAATGATTTGGTATTTCGCTTTGAGTTAGGGATCCCAATCGTGCAGGTAACTAATCAGCCACCGACTGCTTTGGCTCTAAGCCAGAATATAATCGCTGAAAATAGTCCAGTCAATTCCTCGATCGGCACATTCAGTACCCAAGATCCTGACGCTGGAGACACCCAAAGATATAGTTTGGTGGCGGGCACAGGGGATAGCGATAATGTATCTTTTAGCATCATAGGGAATGAGCTACGAATTAATAGTTCCCCAGACTTTGAAACCAAACCAACTTACAGTATTCGGGTGAGAACCATTGATACAGGTGGTTTGAGCTTTGACCAGGTTTTTGCTGTCAATATTACCAACGTCGATGAGCCGCCAGTCGGCACTGGCATATTACTCCAAGAAGATACTGTTTTCCAAAGAACTTATGCCCAAACTTTCCAAATTCCTATTTCATCCTCTATTCTGAGCTTTACCTATAGTGATCTCAATTTTGATACTAGTGATCCTAATTCGCTCAAAGACGCCTTTGAAGTTGCCCTCGTAGATGCACAGGGTAAGTCTTTGGTGCATACAATTCAAACCAGTCGTGATGCTTTCTTTAATCTCACCGAAGCTCAGCCATTGGCCTTGGCGGCAGGGACTACTGTGGCTAATCAGAAAGTGACAGTCAATTTAATCGGACTGGCACCCGGAGAGGCTACAGCGATTTTTCGGCTAATTAATAACGATCAAGATAGCCAAACATCCGTCCGTATTAGTGATATCGTCATTCTTCCTGGCACTGATCCAGCGCCATCACCAGTTACCCTCGCAACTTTAGCTGCAACTCGACCAGTGGCGATCGATTTTAATCAACTCGCAGATATTTCTGGCAGCTTAACTGCAAACTACCGCCAGACCTCCTTCAACGAAAATACCAAGGTGTTGTATGGCGATTTAGCCGTTAAAAATATTGGGTCTTATCTGGTCGATTCACCTTTGATTGTGGCGATCGATAAAATTAGTGATCCTACAGTCACTGTCGTTGGGGCAGATGGCCTGACAAATGCCGGGTTGTCTTATTACAACCTCAGCTCTCTAGTAGCCGCTGGTACTCTAAAGCCCGACGAAACCACCCTGACTAAGACTATTGCCTTCTCTAATCCAAATAAAGTGCAGTTTACTTATAGTTTGCTGTTCTTGGGGCAGTTGAATACAGCGCCACAGTTTATTTCTGCTCCCGATACCGAAGCCCTGCTTGGGAAGTCTTATCGTTATGCTGCTAAAGCCACCGATCTGAATGGTGACAATTTAACCTATGCTCTCCAGCTTGCGCCAGAGGGATTGCAGATTGATCAGGCCACCGGAGAAATCACTTGGACTCCTACGGATGTGGGTAACTACCAAGTTCTGGTGCAAGTCAGCGATGCACGGGGAGGAGTAGATTTACAACAGTACGATTTGGCGGCAATTTTGGCACCACCCAATCGGCCACCGGTAATTACCTCGCTACCACAGACAGATGCTAATGTCAGCGCAACATATCGTTATATTGTGGCAGCGATCGATCCCGATAGTGACCTGTTGACCTTTTCGTTAACCCAAAAACCTCAGGGAATGCAGATCGATGCTCAAACGGGAATTATTACTTGGCAACCAACTGCCAGCCAGGTAGGGGAAACAGCAGTCACGCTAAAAGTTGACGATGGCCGAGGGGGCAGCGCCGAACAAACCTTTAAGATTTTGACCCAGCCAGCGATCGGTAATCATGCCCCAGTAATTGTCAGCGATCCAAATCTGCGAGCTACGCCACAGCAAAGCTATAGCTATCAAGTCAAGGCGATCGATCCCGATGCCGACCCAGTAACCTACTCACTCGTCAAAGCCCCAGATCAATTGACCATTAACGCTCAGACCGGCCAAATCAATTGGCAGCCGGGAAATCTACCACTGGGCAACTATGATGTAGTGGTGCAAGCTAGCGATGGTCGGGGTGGCGTAGCGAATCAAACTTATACAGTTGAGCTAGCTAATTTTGGTATTATTCAGGGGCTAAAATTTAACGACTTAAATGGCAACCAGCAGTTCGACTTAGCTGAATCGGGTCTCGCTGGCGTGACGGTCTATTTAGATTTGAACAATAATGGCATTTTTGAACCTGGTGAACCAAATCAAGTTACAGGAACAGATGACCCCAAAACCGCTAACTTAGACGAAACTGGTCAATATCAGTTTACGGGCTTAAACCCTGGCACTTACTACCTACGAGAAGTGGTGCCTAACGGCTATCGATCAACCTCCCCTACCAGCAGTAGCTCCAAAGTTGGTGCCGTTATTTTTGATGGAACTTTCAATGATGCTGACTGGACACAGACTATTTTTCAGTACGCGCCCAACCCCACTTTACCCATACCCCCCGATGGTATTATCGCCCAACAAAGACTAACTGATGGCAACCCTGGTCAATATCGGTTTATGAACCATAGTTGGGGCGGTGGCAATCCAACCGCGGTTTCCCATATTTATGAATCTTTTACCTATGATCCAGCTACCCGAGGAGCAATTATCAGTCTAGATTACTCCGAAGACAACATCACGAACAATTTCAGTGGCATCGTGGGCGGCGGAATTAATCTGCGCCAAAATGGCGATAATTTTTACTACCAGTTCGAGAATTTAAACAATCAACAATGGCAAACCAGAACTGCCCTAAGCATTAAAGCCACAGACTTTTTTGCTGCCGATGGTCAACATCCTGGCCAACTTCCCGATTTTTCGGCAACTGGTGCCCCGATTAAGTTTGGTTACGTCCGCTCCAATACCATTCCCAACTTCCAATCGATCGATCACAGCATTGATAATTGGAGAGTAGCTATCCGGGTAGCTGATGCTGGTCTGTATACCGTTGATTTGGCCGCTGGCCAAATTGTGAAAAATATCGACTTTGGCAATATTAAAACCGATGTAGTTGCGCTGAATAATCCGCCGACTGTGACTAGTGCTGCGCCCACCAAGGCCACAGTCGGTGAGTTGCTGCGCTACCAAGCCACCGCCACCGATCCAGAGCGCGATCGGCTGACCTACGATCTGCCAGTGAAACCAGTGGGCATGGTCATTGATCCCACCAGTGGACTGATTGTCTGGCAGCCCACTGCCGATCAAGTAGGGGTTTTTGACGTAATTCTGCGAGTCACAGATCCAGTAGGGGCTATAGCCCTGCAATCTTTCCAGCTTGTAGTCGCATCTGTCAATCCGCCATCAAATATTACGGCGATTCCCCCCTTACAACCAGTCTCTAACGGCATCAATCGCAATCCGGCGATCAACTCTGCGGCTCCGGTCAATGCTACGGCAAACCGTCTATATCGCTATGATATTGTCACCGCTGACTCCGACGGCGACCAAGTGGCTCTGTTCTTGACCCAAGCGCCCCAAGGGATGAGTATCGACCCGATCGCCCGTCAACTGCTTTGGACTCCTACGGCAGATCAAATTGGTAGTCAAGAGGTAATTTTAGAGGCGATCGATGGCCAAGGCGGTTTAGCTACCCAGAAATTTACAGTGACAGTGCGCGGTGCTAATTTGCCGCCGATTGTTACTTCCACACCACCTACGATAGCGGCGGTGTCTCAGGCTTATCAGTATCAGGTCAAAGCCCAAGATCCAGAAAATGATCTGTTAACTTACAGCTTGATCAATGATCCGCCAGCCGGAATGTTTATTGATAGCCAGACTGGCTTGATTCAATGGATACCCACGGTCTTAGGAGAACAAAAAGTCGAAGTCTTGGTTGAAGATGGTCAAGGTGGGGTCAATCTGCAAACCTATCGTGTCCAGGTATTCGACAAACTACCCAATCAGTTGCCAATAATCACTACTAAACCAATAGTAGGAGTTAATCCAGGGGGTAACTATCAATATGATGTGGATGCCACCGATCCGGAAGGAACGGCGCTGACCTATGCTTTCTTGATTAAACCAGACGGCATGACGATCGATCCCCAAACTGGCTTAATTCAATGGCAAACTGTGGCGAACATCACCGGCGAATTCTCCACGACTGTGGTGGCCACAGATGCAGATGGTGGCAGAGCAGTACAGTCTTTCCGAGTCAAAGTTGCCCTGAATGATCCGCCGGTGATCTTATCTAATCCAATTAAAACAATTACTCAGGGGCTGACGTATCACTATGATGTGCGCGCTCAAGATGCCAATAGTGATCCTCTGAGCTATCGTTTGCTGCAAGCACCTACCGGAGTAGTAATCGATCGCTTTGGCCGCCTAGATGGAAAATTTGCTACTAGCGGTGACTATGACATTGCAATTGCTGTTGAGGATGGTCGCGGGGGCATTGCCAACCAAGCCTATACTCTGGCTGTCACCAACGATATCCAAGTGCCGCTAGTAGAGTTAGGCTCTAATGGAACAGTGGTGAAGAAAGGTGAGAATGCCATTTTCCAAGTCCGTGCCACCGACAATGTAGGTGTGGCTAGTCTTAGTTTGACGCTGGACGGTGCAACCTTAGCTCTGAATCCGGGACAGGTTTTTGCCAATCAAATTAATTCCAACACTACCAAATTTGACCTACCAGGATTATATACAGTGCTGGCGACTGCTACCGATCGAGCCGGTAATATCGGCACTCAATCTCTAGAAATTCGGGTTGTAGACCCTGCCGATACTCAAGCGCCGGTGGCAAAAATTAATACCACAGAGCTGGATGCGACAAATCCTCAGCGAATTATCACCAAGCTCACCGCGCTGAGTGGCAGTGTCACTGATGACAATTTAGAATTTTATCGCTTAGAGTATGCGCCGGTTAACGCGGTGGATCTAAACGATATTACGGCCACTGATCCAGATTATGTGCTGTTGGCAGAGGGGACTAGCAACATTCCAGAGAGCGTTTTGGCTCAATTTGACCCTGCGCTGCTGCGGAATGATAGTTATTTTGTGCGGCTAATTGCCCAAGATTTTAGTGGCAATCTTAGCACCCAGGGT
Organism: Synechococcales cyanobacterium; assembly: GCA_043721015.1. Classification (GTDB taxonomy): domain Bacteria; phylum Cyanobacteriota; class Cyanobacteriia; order Cyanobacteriales; family Chamaesiphonaceae; genus JAAFHZ01. The sequence continues at coordinate 10,572 of JAYSRP010000279.1, forward strand.
ATTGTGTTGAATGTGCTGGGTGAAAATAAGCCTGGTCGGTTCACCCTAGCCTTTACTGATCTGACAATTCCCTTAGCTGGTATTCCGATCGAGATTCAGCGGCGTTATGATAGCCTCGATGCTAAGGTATCGGGTGATTTTGGTTTTGGCTGGAAACTGGGGGCACAAGATGCCCAAATTCAGGAAGCCTCGCCGACAGGGGTTAATTTGGGTGGCGATGAAAACCAGACCTTTACAGTGGGTAGCCGGGTCACTTTGACGACTCCCGATGGACGGCGGGTAGGATTTACCTTTACGCCAACTACTACCCCGGTGCCTTTCTTTGGCTCGATTTCTCGTCCGAGCTTTACTGCCGATCCGGGGGTATTTGATAAGTTAGAGACAGATGATACACCGCTCACGATTCGGGGCGATGGGTCTACGGGGCTATATTTGTTTGGGTTGGCTTATAACCCGACAGAATATCGCTTAACTACCAAGGCTGGCTTGGTTTATCGCTATAGCCAACAGCAGGGCTTGTTGGATGTGACCGATCGGAATGGGGTGAAGGTAACTTATACCGATGCCGGAATTATTAGCTCAACGGGGCAGTCGATTACTTTTAAGCGCGATGCTCAGGGCCGGATTGCAGAGATTGTTGATCCGACGGGGAAGGTCATTAAGTATGGCTATACGGCCAGTGGTGATTTGGTGAATGTGCTCGATCGGGCTTCTAACCAGACTCAATTCACTTATGATGCGCCGCAGCCTCATTATTTAACGACAGTCACAGATCCTTTGGGGCGGAAGGGCACCCGCACTGAGTACGATGCTCAGGGTAAGTTGGTGCGGCTGATTGATGGGGATGGGCTGGCGCTGGATCTTGG
>JAYSRP010000280.1:0-11437 GCA_043721015.1 Synechococcales cyanobacterium
AAAAGTTTCGCTCTAGGCGGAATCTTCATTTCGCTCGCATTCATCCCGACATCCATCTGGGTACAGATGGGATGCGGGGCTTCTGCTGTTTAAGCTAAACTACAGCTTCTTCTTTTACTAGTTCAACAACTTCCTCTAAAACCACTGGAGGATTTAACTTAGCCTCAGCTTCCAGAGCCAAGAAATCAGCTAACTGGGCTTCGATTTCGCGGCGTACAATGATTCGGTAATCAATGAAGTGTTCGGCTAATGCGCAGGTCGAAAGATAGCTGCTCAAGCCGCCAGGGTTCTTGATTGCCATCCTGATCAAACAGTTCCAGAACTGCCAGCGGGTGCTGCGGACTAGACCCTGTCGCCAGCAAATAGTAAAGAGGGCGCGAATCGTTACCCATTCTACTTTCTGCTTAGTAGAGTTTTCTTTCTTGGGATAGTTAGCTTCGCCCAACATCAAGAAGTGACGATAGGTTCTGCCCAAAAATTTAGAAGGCTCATATAGATCCCAGAAAGCTTCCACATACTCTCGTGCGATGTCTTCCAAGGGACGAGTAGGAATGTAGTTCATCAAGGAAGTTTGGGAGCCAGCGGTTTCTACCGCCTGACTTCGCAATCGATTTTCTTTGATCAACCGATGCCAGAGTGCTGTATCTGGCAGAGCTTGCAACATGCTAAATAGAGCCGTCGGAATTGCCGTCTTTTCGACAAAATTTACAATCCGTTGACCAGCACCGGCTTTTTCGCCATCGAAGCCAATAATGAAACCAGCCATTACCCGAATACCAGATCTGGCAATTTTTTCTACCGATTCACTCAAGGAGTCGCGGGTGTTTTGGAACTTTTGGGTCATCGCCAAGCTTTCTTCATCGGGGGTTTCAATCCCTAAGAAGACCGCCCCGAAGTTACAGGCCACCATCATATCTAGCATTTCTTGGTCGTTGGCCAAATCCACCGAAGCTTCTGTCGAGAAGGAGAATGGGAAGCCATGCTCTACCATCCAAGGCTGGAGCTGTTTCAAGAACAACTTCACATTGCGCTTATTGCCAATGAAGTTGTCATCCACCATAAAAATACTCCGTCGCCAGCCCAAGTCGTACAGACATTGCAGCTCGGCCAAAATCTGCTCCGGATTTTTAGTCCGAGGCTTGCGTCCGTACAGCACAATAATGTCGCAGAACTCACATTGGAAAGGGCAACCCCGCGAGAACTGCACCGACATTTCTCCGTAGGCATCTAGTTGCAGCAGGTCGAAGCGCGGTACTGGCGTGGTGGTTACATCTGGTCGTTCGCCGTTCTTTGCGCGGAAAACACCAGACTTTTCGCCATTTTTCACGGCTTCTACAAACATTGGCAGGGTCATTTCCCCTTCATCCAAAATCAAGTAATCTGCTTCCGCCACTTCACCAGAAAGAGCAGTAGGATAAGGACCACCCACGCCCACCAGCTTACCGCGCCGCTTTGATTCTTTGATCATTGCCAGCATGTCTTCTTTTTGGACAATCATGGCCGACATGATGACGGTATCTGCCCAATCCCACTCTTCTTCGGTCACGTCTCGCACATTGCGATCGACCAGTTTAAAATTCCATTCTTGGGGCAAAATCGCCGCGACAGTCACCAAGCCCAAGGGCGGCAACATGACCTTGCGATCGATAAGGTCTAACATCTTCTCAAAAGACCAAAAGCTCTTAGGAAAGAGGGGATAAAGCAGTAATACGTTCATCTGGATATCACACCGATATAAAGAACTGAAGGCTTAAGACATCTTAACATTATGACATGCTAACACAGCAACGATTATGACCGCTGCTGTGGTTCCCAGACGGGAATGGGGCAATTTAGTTGCCCAATAAGGATCATTCTTCCCCAAAAATTACTCTTCGGGCAGATGTTGCTGAATTTGCTCGTGCTCTGGACATTCATCAGTGACATTGATTTCGCCGCCGTTGCGCCGGACAGAGGCCAGCTTGCGCGAAATTGAACCGATGCTTTCGAGGCGAATCATTTCTTCCCAGGAACTTATTTCGTCGTCTTCTTCATTTTCGTACTTGATGGTGACTAAGTCGCCTTCTAGCTCAATAATCCGCGCGCGTTCGATCCAGCGCTGTTGGTCGCGCAGAAAAATAGATACCTCATGACCATTGCAACACAATTGCGAGATCTTGCGGTGTAGCATGGTTGACTGCTCCTACACTATATATATGATCGAACCTTTGGAGATTCTTATGAAAATCCACTGGCTAATTCAATTTTACTCGCTCTGCGTCAGATTCGGAAAACTTCATTCACCAAAACTCCCCAAAATTCCATTATGTTTACAATCAAATCCGCTCAGGATCTATATCTTACTTATACTCTCACCAATGATCAAAACAGCCATCAGTTGCAAGTCGTGCCTGAACGGGGCGGTATTGTGACTAGCTGGCTGGTTGATGGCAAAGAGCTATTTTATTTGGACAAAGAGCGTTTTACTGATCCTCAGCTCAGCGTGCGGGGCGGGATCCCAGTATTATTCCCGATCTGTGGCAACTTACCCGAGGACGCTTTTACGGCTGGCGATCGGCAATACAAACTGAAGCAGCATGGCTTTGCCCGCGATCTGCCCTGGGAAGTGGTGAGCCAGAGGACTACTGCTGATCAGGCTAGTGTGACAGTGGCTTTGACTAGCACAGCAGATACTTTAGTAGTTTATCCATTTGAGTTTTTGGTGGAGCTAGAATATATTTTCACTGGCGACCAGCTAGAAATTTTACAGCGGGTGAAGAACACGGCTAGTAATGGCATGATGCCGTTCTCGATCGGCTATCACCCCTATTTTGCGGCTACCGATAAGCCAGGATTAAAGGTAGATATTCCGAGTACCCACTTCCAAGAAAAAACTGGTGAGCCGCAGCCTTTTAGTGGCAGCTTTGATTTTGGTGGCGGTGAGATTGATGTGGCGCTAAGCAATCTAAGTCGTCCAAATGCCAGTGTGACTGAGGCGAATGGCGATAAGCTGACTACTAGCTGGAATTACTCCAACGGTCATGTGGTGTTTTGGGCGGTGCCTGGGAAGGACTTTTATTGTTTGGAGCCTTGGACTGGTTTGCGGAATGCGATGAATACTGGGAAGGATTTGATCAAGTTAGCGCCCGGTGAGACTTGGCAGCACAGTGTGACCTTGAAGTTCGATCAGGCTTAGGATCTTGGTGATTCGCTGTGGTCTATGTGGTGGGCATTGCCCACCCTACAACTATCGGCAATACAATCAATAATACAAAATACCCGGCTACCTACGCGAAAGGTGGCCGGGTATTGTTTGAGCTAGGCTCAGATCGAAATTAACGGAAGCGCTTCTTGCGACGAGCAGCGACAGCTTTGCGCTTGCGCTTTTCTTGGGGAGTTTCAAAATGACGATTTTTCTTTACGTCTGCCAAAATACCTGCTTTCGATACCTGGCGCTTGAAGCGGCGTAATGCCGAATCGATACCTTCGTTTTCACCTAATACTACTTGGGTCATCCTTACTCCTGATGTGTATATACCCTATATATTGCAAATTGGGCTTTGCTATCATATCACCAAAAGGCGATCGATGTCATTCCCTCATTCACTGAATCAGAACAAATTGGCAAACTCGTACATCCGGCGCATCGTGGCCAACAGCTTGGGCGCATAGCTGCCATCAGTAGACCAGCGAGTGGCCAACTGGCGCACAGTAGGAGCCACGCCTCGCCGCACTGTAAAGAAGCGGGGAGAAGTGATGGCTTGCTGTAAGTCTGCGGTGCTGGCATAAGCTTTGAGCTGCTGCACATGGGCGCGCACTCCCGACTGAGGATTGGCAAAATGTGCCCAGTCGGCATCGCTGCCGCCTAGGCTGGCAAAGTTGTTTTTACTGGCCGGTAAAGCTTCACTGAAGTGTAGAAATCTGGTTTCTATACACATCTGGACAAACGCCATATCCCAATTAATGCCTTCGATCGAGCATTCATCAAAGTAAAACTGGGGTAGATCGGCTAGTTCGGCAGGCACATCAGTATTATTGGCTGCCAGGAAAGCTTGGAGCTGCTCTGGGGTGGTTTGCCCCTTGCCCACAATGCGTTCCATTTCATCTAACGTGACCGGGAGCTGAGAGCGGATCTGAAACGTTCTGCCCAGGCCGGGAGTTACTGAAATATGGAAATCGCGCAGTTCGATCGACTTGATATAAATCACTCCCCGGTAACGGATCCTCCGCACTAATGGGTTTGCGGCCACGTTGGCGCTGAGTCGATCGGCCAGGTCAATAGGAACATAGACGTTACCGTTGATCAAAATCCCCTGTTCGGGATAGGGTTCACCGTTTACTTGCAGTTCGATCGGCAAATAGTCGGGGGCTTTACTAGAACCACCAGCCATATCGCGGTTCCAAGCAGCCAAAGCATCGGCGATGCCCAAAGCTACTTCTCGGCGGTAGTGCTGCTGAGCCGGACGATCTTGAGTTGGCAGATGCAGACCAACTTCCATCAGCAAAGAGGGAATGCCTAAGCGCCGACAGAAAGCAAGGCTGCCCAGGGCGCTGGCGCTATCGGGCTTGACTCCCAAATTGGGCATGTCGTTGAGCCTGCCGCAAAAAGCCATCAGCATCATTTGGGCATGGCTTTTGCGTTCGCCGTTTTTGCTGATATAAAAAACGCTAGCTCCATTAACTCCGGCTTGAGCATAGGCATCGGCGTGAATGCCTAAGGCTACATCGTTGGTGTGGGCGCGTCGATCGATCCAGTCGATGGTTTGCTGGACACGCTCAAAATCGGGCACCGAAATCACTTCAAAGTTGCGCCCGCGCAGCTCGGCCACCGCCAAATCTCTCAGCAGTAACATCTCCGGGGCTTCGGTGGTGGCGCTGAGTGCAGAGTTTGGTTCTTGTCCACCCATCTCGATGCCGCCATAGGTGGCTGCTATAAAAATTCTAGCCATATCTGCCGATCCTCAAAAATCTTTTAGGGAAAGATACAAAACTTTGTCTGAAAAAACACGCTCTTTCAGCATTCTGGTAGTGTCCTTGTGCTAGATTATCACTCAATTGCTGAGTATCGATATATCGGACATTTCGCTAAAAATTTTTATTAAGTGGCTATGGAGCCATTTTTTAGGGTGATTTGGCGGAATTTGGTTAGTAAATAATCACTGGTCGAGCTATCGAAAAATCAATTAACGTCGCTCTGAAAATTATCTGCCCTGCGATCGAAAATGCATATCAAGCGCGTCGAACTCTCTCACTTTAAATCTTTTGGCGGCACCACAGCCGTGCCGATTCTGCCCGGTTTTACCGTGGTGTCAGGGCCGAATGGCTCTGGCAAATCAAACATTTTAGATGCGCTGCTGTTTTGTTTAGGGTTATCTACCTCTAAAGGAATGCGCGCCGATCGATTGCCTGACTTGGTGAACCACAATAACGGCAATAAGGGCACCAGAGAAACGATCGTCACTGTCACCTTTGACCTGACTGAAGAAGGTGCTGAGCAGCAGCCCGATTGGTCTGTGACTCGGCGGCTGCGAGTAAATGCTCAGGGTGGCTACACTTCTAATTACTATATAAATAGTGAGCCTTCTACCTTGGGCGAACTCCACGAAAAGCTGAACGTGCTGCGGATCAACCCCGAAGGCTACAACGTGGTGCTGCAAGGGGATGTCACCAGCATTATTTCGATGAACTCGCGGGAGCGGCGAGAAATCATTGACGAAATGGCCGGGGTGGCGGCGTTCGATCGCAAGATTGTCCAGACCAAATCGACCCTCAATGAAGTGGGCGAAAAAACCGATCGCTGTCATATTGTGGTCACTGAATTGAATGCTCAAAGAGAGCGGCTATCACAAGATCGGCTGAAGGCCGAGAAATATCAAAAGCTGCGGAATGAGCTGCAAGATATTACTCTGCAAGAAGCAATTCTTAAATGGCAGTCACTGCTACAACAGCAGACTAAGCTGCAAACCGATATTCAAAAAAGCGAGACCCACGCCACCGAAATGCAGGCCAGCTTAGTGGCGATGCAGACCGAGCTAGAAGCTGGGGCGACCGAGTTAGAAGCTCTGAATCAGCAAGTTAAAGCCATGGGCGAAGAACAGCTCGTGGCCACCCAAGGCATCTTAGCCAATCATCAAGCCGAAAAGCGGCGTTTGACCCAGCAGCAAGAAGAGTTAAAAGCATCTGTACAGAGCAACCTGGCCAGCCAAACTCAAAACCGCGAGCAGTTGGCACAGCAGCAAAAAGAATTTCAGGCCGTGTGTAATGAGATCGATCGACTGCAACAGCAGGAACTCAAAACCCTCAGCCACAGCCGGGATGCCGCCCGCAACTTATTAGAAATCACCAAAGAAAAATCTAATTCCCTGGCCTCTAGCTCCAGCTATGCCGTACAACAGCAAACCCAGTTAGCTAAACAGATCGAAGCTCTCTTAGAATCTACCGGCAAACAGCAGACATCCCAAGCAGAGCTGACCGAGCGCCAGAAGCAGCTCGGCAGTCGGGTGGGCGAACAACAGCAAGCCCTGGCCGAACTGATGCCAATCTTGGCAGCCAAGCAGGAAGAGCATCCTCAGTTAGCTAAAAAACTGACCGGGTTCCTCGCCGAAATGGCCGAACTAGAAAGTCGCTGCCAAGCCTTAGAGCAAAACCTGCAAACCCAACAAGAAACCCAGTCTCGGCTCCAGCAAGAGCAGCGAGACAAAGAGCGCCATCTCGATAAACTCGAAGCTCAATCGCAGATGGAGCAAGAAGTCCAGGGGACTTTTGCCACCAAGGTAATTAGAGAAGCCAAGCTGTCTGGAGTACATGGCTTAGTTGCGCAGCTAGGGGTAGCAGATGGCCAATATCAACTGGCCTTGTCGATCGCTGCCGGTGGCCGCATGGGTAACTTGGTAGTCACCGATGATCGAGTGGCCGCCGAGGCGATCGAAATCCTCAAGCAAAAGCGGGCCGGACGCGCCACCTTTTTACCTCTCAACAAAATCAACGCCCAAAGGCTCTCCGAAAACAGCAGCCTGATGGGTGCCCCCGGCTTTATTGACTACGCTGTAAACCTGGTGGGCTTTGATAATAAGTACGACAAGATTTTTAGCTACGTGTTTGGCAGCACCGTGGTATTCCGCGATCTGCAACAGGCTCGTGCCTTTGTGGGCAAACAGCGGATTGTCACCCTGGCCGGAGAATTACTAGAATCTAGCGGCGCGATGACCGGCGGTAACATCAATCAAAAAGCCACCTTGCAATTTGGTACTGGTGAGTCTAGCGAATCTGCCGAAATTGCTAACCTGCGCCAGCGTTTACAGGCGATCGAAAACATCTTACAGCTAGGCCGAGAATCGATCGAAAAAGACAGCATTAACCTACGCCAAGCCAGCGCCCAACTCGCTGAAATTCGCCAGCAACAGCGCATTAACCAAATAGAATTCGATCGGCTGACCCAAGAAATCACCCAGCTCACCCAACAGCAAGAAAATCTGCGAAGTCAGCAGCAAAACGCCCAACAAGAACTCACCCAAACCACTAGCTCCCTACAATCAGTCAGCCAAGGCAGTGACCAAGGACAAGAACTGGCCGATCTGCGCCAAGAATTAGCCGAACTAGAAGCCAGCGGCATTCATGGCGAATGGCAAACTATTCAATCGGCCATTCGTCAGCAGGAAGTTGACCTGCAACAGAAGGAGCGAGAACTGGCTACTGCTCAGAGCAAACTGACCGAAATTGAACAGAAAAATATCCTTGGCCGAGAAAAAATCGCCGAGTTAGAGCGCCGCTATTTGGAATATCAAACCCTCGCCAATCAACAGAGAATCCAAACCGAAAAGTTGCAGCAAGACTTAGGATCGATCGATCAAGAAATCACCAGCACCCAGGCCACTTTAGCCCAGCTCGAACAGCATCTGGGAGCCGAAAAAGCCAAGCGCGACCTGGCCGAACAAGCCCAGCGCCAACTGCAAACCCGCCAGCAAGAGCGCCAGTGGGAACTGCAAAAACTCCAAGAACAGCAAGCCCAACAGCGCCAATCCTTAGTAGATATAGGCATCGCCATTCAAACCCAGCGGGCAGAGCTGCCCCCAGAAACCGAGTTGGTGCCTGCGGTGGAGCCGATCGATCTCGAAACTCTCTTCACGCTCCAAAACCAAATCAAATCGATCAAGAAACGGATGGAAGCAATGGAGCCAGTCAACATGCTAGCCCTCCAAGCCTACGAAGAAGCCAATACTCGCCTAGAAGAACTCAACCAAAAGCTAGATACCTTGGCCGCTGAAACCAATGAATTACTACTGCGGATCGAGAATTTTACTACCCTGAGACTGCAAGCTTTTAAAGAAGCTTTCGATGCCGTGAACCTAAATTTCCAAAATATTTTCGCCGAACTTTCTGACGGGGATGGCTTTTTACAACTCGATGATCCCCAAGATCCTTTCAACGGTGGTCTGAACTTAGTGGCTCACCCCAAAGGCAAGCCCGTCCAGCGTTTGACTTCTATGTCTGGGGGCGAAAAATCTCTCACGGCTCTCAGCTTTATCTTCGCTCTGCAACGCTATCGCCCCTCGCCTTTTTATGCCTTTGACGAAGTAGACATGTTCCTAGATGGAGCAAATGTCGAACGATTAGCTAAAATGATTAGAAAGCAAGCCGACCAAGCCCAATTTATTGTGGTGAGTCTGCGTCGCCCGATGATTGAAGCCGCCGATCGAACCATTGGTGTCACTCAAGCTCGGGGTGCTTATACCCAAGTTCTCGGTATCGATCTCAAGTCTCCTGTCTAGATGCCGGGGAATTCTTTTGCAATCCCCAGATCTTTTGACCTAACCAAGTATTCCGAACTAAAATGTCTTCCGAACTAATTCGCCAACGCTCAGATTTAATTAATACTCAAGTTATTACGATCGATACTGCGAAGTCTCTGGGCGTAGTCAAAGAAGTCCTAGTAGATATTGATAGCCGCGAAGTAGTAGCTCTAGGTTTGCGCGACAACATTGTGGCCGTCCCCGGCAACTTGGCTCGCTACATGCTACTAAGCAGCATTCGCAAGCTGGGCGACAGCATTTTGGTCGATACCGATGATGTAATTGAAGATATTGACCCCGAAGCCTATACCAGTCTGGTAAACTGCGAAGTCGTTACCGAAAGCAATTATGCCCTAGGCAAAGTGCGAGGCTTTCGATTTAGCTGTGAAGATGGCCGCTTAACCTCAATTATTATTGCCTCGATCGGCCTGCCATTGATTCCAGATCAAATTATTAGTACCTATGAGCTATCGATCGACGAAGTAGTCGCCAATGGCCCCAACAAGCTAATCGTGATCGAAGGCACCGAAGAACGCCTTGACCAGCTCTCAGTAGGCTTCTTAGAACGCATCGGCCTCGGCAAAGCCCCTTGGGAAGATGAATATGCCGACTACCGCCCCACCGTAGTCCGCCCCGAAAACCAGTTGCCTGCCGGAATGCCAGTAGCGCCACCCATGCGAGCCGAGCGGCCACCAGCCAGAATGCCCATCAGAATGCCAGAACCGATCGAAGAAACTACTTGGGAAGACGACAAGTGGCAAGACAGCCGACCCGCTCCACCGCCGTTAAAGGCAGAAGTGGTGGCTTACGAAGAAGTAGAAGCAGACGATACCTGGAGTGATATTTCTCGTGATAGTAAACGAGTGCCCACCCGTCCACCGATAGATGAGGAAATCATTGACGTGTGGGAAGACGATAACTGGCCAGCAGAATCAGTAAATCCGCCAGCTAAAGCAGATTCCGGCAAAATCATCGACATTGATATAGATCTTGATGATTTAGATGACGAGATTCCACCGGCTGCTGCGGTAGTTCGTCGATAATCCTCAAAATCCACTGCACATCTAGCTAAATCCCCATCCTTTCACTAGCAAAATTCAAGAACTTGCTTCCTTGTTGAGGCAAGATTGGGCATACTTGGTAGTATCGGATGCTCATAAACATCCTGATCCTGCATCCATCTCTGCCTTTCGATGAATTTGGAACAATGCTATCAGCTTTTTAATCTACAGCCCGGAGCTACCTCGGACGAAATTCGTGCTGCTTATCGCAAGCTGGCGCGGATTATGCACCCAGATGTCAACCCCGAAGACCTCAAGGCGCACGATCGATTCGTCACTCTCAACCAGGCATATCAGTTACTAATAGAAACCTCCGAGCGCCCCTTGGAGTATCAAGTATCTGCCGTCCGCATCCCCAAAAAGACCCCCGAAAAATCTCCAGTAGCCAAACCCAGCCCCACTCTTTCTCGCCAAGATGCCGATTTGAAGTGGCAGACTTACCAAAAACTACAAGAGCTTTTGCGCAATCGTGAATTTGTTAAAACGATCGCCTTAGTTGATGGTTTAGCCCAACGAATGGAATCTGATCAAGATGTCAAACAGTGGCAAGGAATTGTCTATTACTTTTTTGGCCAGCACCTAATCGATCGAGATCAGTTAGATAAAGCCCGGATCTATCTTAAAAAAGCTTTAAAAGCTGACCCTAATAATGCCCAACTTGTTCAACAGGTTAAGCACGAGCATCGTCGCATTGAACAGATCATGGCTCGTTTGTAGCTTGGGTTCTAATGAATTTTTTTTTGATTGAACACCCCAGATATCATTAATCGGCGATCATCCCTAAAATTTTCTGACTACATCACCAAATACCCGCTTTTTTGCCGATAAAATTTCGCAAAGTTGCAGTGAAATCATATTTTTGACAAAATCTATGATTTTTCCAAATTTAGATCTATATTTAAAAAGGGCAATTTTAGTTTTCGAAAATCCCCTGTTGATCTTGAAAAATTAGGATGTAAAAAGAAAATGAAGGAATCAAGTCCTACAGCACTAGCCGGAAGAGTCTTACTTGCTAAGGTGAAAGAATTGTCACATTTGTCGCGTCGGGAAACAGCCAAGGAATGCGGATATTACAGTGTCTCTAAAGGTGGACAAGTTCGAGTGAATTTGACTAGCTTTTACGATGCTGTGCTCATAGCCAAAGGTGTACCCGTCGGACCAGAATCTTCTAAGGATGGTCGCGGTCGTGATGCTACTTATGAAGTAACTGTTCACCAAAATGGTCAAATCGTAATTGGTGCTGCTTATACCAAAAAGATGGGCTTAAAGCAAGGTGATGAATTTAAAATCAAACTGGGCTACAAGCATATTTACTTGGAAGCAATCAGCAAAGATGATGATGACGAATAAGCTTCACTAGTAAAAAATAACTGGTAAAGACTAACTCCTAGGATTACGAAGTGCGCTGTTTTTTGGCTGGATATTGACTCTATCGCTAGTTTTTGCTCGACCACTGCCGGTTTAGGCTGCATCTTTTCGCAGCATTAACGGTGAATTAGCCTTCAAAATATGGGGTATCAATTCAAAGCGGGACAAAGACCCCATAAATAGCATTGAAAGACCCTCATCCCCCAGCCCCTTCTCCCAGGGCGGGAGAAGGGGAGCCGG
>JAYSRP010000281.1:0-11258 GCA_043721015.1 Synechococcales cyanobacterium
GAATTTTAACTAGCGAGCAGATTCGTGCTCAAATTTGGTCATTGGATTCTGATAGTTTTAGTAATGTGGTGGCGGCTCAGATGCGATTGTTGCGACGGAAGCTAGCCGATATTGAATGCAAAAGCTCGATCGAGACAGTGCGTGGAGTAGGCTATCGATTTGTGGTTGGTTAATTTATGCAAAGAAATCGACTGTTTAGTAGGACTCGTTGGAGACTAGCTTTTTCGTATGCTGCCGCTATGGCAATAATTTTAAGCATTATGGGTGGAGTGTGGTATCTCACCACCGAACATATTTTGATGTCTAGTGCCACTAAAGAATTAGAGTCTTTTGCGGGGGTAATGCACGATGAAATTGAAACCAAGCTCAGTAAACCAGGAGAAATTTCTAAAGATGTTTTGAATTTTATGCCTCAACTGTGCATGGCATCTGACAAATGTCCAGATAAAAGAAAGCCATTTCATCGCTATCTCAAATCTATTTTAGTCAACGAATACCATTTGCAGATGTTCGATCAAGATGGTAAATTAGTTGCGGTTACAGGCAACCAATTACCAGCCAAACTCAATATTACGCAAGCAAAGCAGCAGTTGATTGTAGGAGTATCTGATGGCCATAAATATTTGCAAAAATCTATGTTGCTGCATGATAACAAACAGCGTAATTGGGGCTATCTACAAATTAGCCGAGATCTGCAAGATGTGAGTGATAATCTCAAAGAAGTCCGGGGGCTACTGACGGTGGGGCTGCCAATCGCCTGGGTGGTAATTTTAATTGCTAGTTGGTTGCTAGCCGGGTCAGCCATGCAGCCAATTTATCGCTCTTATCAACATATTCAACAATTTACCGCTGACGCAGCCCATGAGCTGCGCACGCCCCTGGCTGCAACTCAGGCCACGGTGGAATCTACTTTGCTGCAACCAGGGGCGGAATGGCCGCAGGTACAAGAAGTATTGATTATTATTCAGCGCCAAAACCAACGGCTGATTCAGTTAGTTGCCGATTTATTGTTGCTGTCGCGCATTGATCTGCGGGCTTATGGTGGCAAAAGCACTGGCTTTCGTCAGGAGTGGGAAGCCTGCTGTTTAAATAATATTGTGGCTGATTTAGATGAAGAGCTGGCGGCTATGGCGATCGCGGCAGATATTCAGTTAAATACGGTAGTGGGAGTCAATCATGCGCTATGGGTGTGGGGAAATAGTGAACAGCTATATCGGTTGGTAACAAATTTAATTGTGAATGCTATTAAATACACGCCAGCCAAAGGTCAGGTGACGGTTTTTCTGCGCCAGCGCAACCGCATGGCAATTATTCAGGTGCAAGATACCGGGGTGGGTATAGATCCCAAGGCACAAAAAAGAATTTTTGATCGGTTTTATCGGGTCTATAATAACCGATCGCGCCATGATGGGGGTTCGGGTTTAGGGCTGGCCATTGTGAAGTCGATCGCAACTCTTCATCGCGGGCGTTTAAACGTGCAGAGTAAGGTCGGACAGGGCAGTTTGTTTACTTTAGAGTTGCCTAAGTTGGGGACTAGGGTGAAGAAGCCTAAATATTAAAAACTATGATTTATCGAATTATTTGATAAACTATGATTGAAAATTCCACTTCTAAAAAATAATCACAGTCCATCATTTAATCATCCTAATCACAGTTTAGACAACATCCGGCACCACAATCAGCTCATCCCGCAGTCTAGCTACAATCGTCTCATCATCAATATTCTTCAAAATTTCTCGCATTACCGTGTTGGCACCCAACCGCCCCCAGGTACTACCTTTAGCCAAATATACCTGTGCTGCTTTGCCCACGGCGTAAGCACCATAACCAGCGATCGCCCCCTGTAAGATCCCGCCAGCAAAATAACCGGGCACTGCTGTCCAATTAAAGCTAGCAAAATCCAATAAATTATCGCTACGACCAATCCCAAACACCAATACCGTCAAGATTTCGCCCAGCAATAAACTAGCACCACTAAATAATACTCCGGCGATCGGCTTACTGGTTTGATAACTAGTAATCGGCAAATTATATAGTTTGGCTAAAGAGCGGATCATTACCAAATCAATAAAAATACCCACCATTACATCAAAAAAGACGATCGGGTTGAGGGCGATCGCCAGGGCTTTGTACTGCGCAAACTTCCAGACCAACTGCTGAGACTCGGCTGCCATGGCGCTGAGAGTAGTTTCGGCCAAATGGTTTTCGGTGGAGCGCGCCTGTACCAAAGCATTGATTGCCAACAGCGAAGGCCCTTCTGCTGCCAATAAATTCAGAATTTTTGCTTTCAGCGGTTCTACCTGAGGGGCTGGTTTTTCCCAGGTGCTCTTACTGGTGCCATCGGGATACTCGGTGCGCACCTGCATAGCTGCTGGATCGGCGGCTACCATTACCACTTCATCTGCTGAGAGTAAGCGGTTTAGCATTTCACTAGTGGCTGTGGCTGCGTTGGATGCGGCTGGTTCTACGTGTTCATTACCCAAATTTTGTAATTCGGTATAGATAGTCTGGCGCTCTTGTTCTGGGTAGAGATCTGACTTATTAAAGACCAACAGCAAAGGCTTTTGCGCCGTGCGCAGTTCACAGAGCGCCTGGTATTCTAGCTTGGTGATATCTCCGGCAATAATGAACAAAATTAAATCAGCCTTGCTGGCAATTTCTTGCGCCATCTGCCCGCGAATCTCACCGTTAATTTCATCTAGTCCGGGGGTGTCAATCAGGTCGATTTGAATTTGGGGGTTGGGTTGCCAACGCACCGATCGAGGAAACTTGGTTACGCCATTTAAGGGGCCAACATCTAAAACCTGTTCTCCAATCAAGGCATTCAGCACCGCCGATTTGCCGCGACTTACCAGACCAAACACGGCGATGCAGTATAGACCTCGATCGAGCTTACTTAAAGTTTCATTCAACAGGGCAATATCAGCTTGGGCACCCACCGGTGCGTTGGTCTGATAGCGCTCTAGGCTATTTTGCAGACTTGCTCGGGCTAGATCGAAGCGATTTTCTTCTAGAGTTTTGGTCGGTGACTGAGCAGTCGTCCCGATTGCCAAAGGCGCAACCTGCGGACATGTTTGGTCTGAGGCAACCTCAGACCCATGCGTGGCAGGTCGCGGAGCTATCGGGTCAATATTGGATTCTGGGCTTGTAGATATTTCTACGGGCGACTCCAGATTTGGGACTGGAATATTGGCAGCATTGTCTGCTGTGGGTGGTTCTGGCAGATTTTGGTTCTCTAGATCGGTCACGGCGACGGCATCCTTAGAAGATCACTTTTTCGCCAGTCTAACAGTCTTTAGCCAGATTGCAGCGCCCGATGTGGTAACTCTAAACAAAGGGAGGGACGGCTAGCATGGTAAACTTTTATTAAAAATCAGTCACTTTGCAGCGAGCAGCTACTCGCAGGTTCAAAAAGTTGAAAGATTACTGGTTTCTCAATGCAGCGATCGCCCTGGGTACGGGGAGCGTTTTGGGATTGCTAATCAATCCTGGTGCGACTCCGGCGATTGGTGGCGCGTGTGCCCTGACCAGTTTGGGCAGTTTTTGGGCGGTTAAGCGAATCGAAAAACATCGCTTAGACAGGTCAGGTAAGTCTTTAAATGCCAAAATTCATCATCTAAGTTTACGAGCGCAAGCCATTCAAGAAAACGTGCTGATCGCTGAAGATCAGCGCACTCGTTTACAGATAGAGATTGCCAGCCATCAAAATCAGGTCATGGCTCTAGAAGCGGCGCGCAAGCGTATTGCTGGAGAAACTGCCGCTGTCGAAACGGAGCTGTTGTCACTGCAAGCTGAGAAAAAGCTGTTGGAAGCCAGCCTCGATCAGCCGTTGGCGACCAAAGCTGTTAACACTCTCAAACAAAATAACCGCACCAAAGATCGCCTGGCGGCTCAGCAAGAATCTTTGGCTACCTTAGCCACCGAGATTGCCGAACGCAGCTTAGAACATCAGCAATTAACCGCCAAAATCGAAGAGTTGGTAGCCGATCGCACCGCAGCTACCGCCAAATGTAAAGAATTAAAAACCCAAGAAAAGCAGTTACAGCAGTCTTTGCAGCACTTGCAAACTCAGGTTACTCAGCAGTCTATTTTGCAAACCCAGGTCACAGAGCTGCATCAAGAGCGAGAACAACTGCAAGAGTCGATCGAATGGCTGCGCACCGATCGAGATCAAATTATTGGCCAATCTCAATCGCAGTTACAGGAGCTGTTAGAAAAAGAACAGGCGATGCAGCAGTCGGTGAGCGAGCTGCAACAAGAAGCCATTAAACATGAGCAGACCCAAGAACGGGTGGATGCACTCTATAAAGAGTGGCAAGATCTGGAAGACTCGATGAAGCAGTTGGCTCAGCAAAAAATAGCTAAAGAAGTCGAAGTGGCTGAGATCCAGCCAATTATTCAAATGTTAGAGCAGTCGCGGACACAGTTTATGTCAGAGGTGGCGGAGCTAACAGCACAAAAAGAGCAGCTTGATGAATTTACGGTTCAGCTTATTCAGCAAAGAACTGAGCAGGAATTTGAAATCGCGGAGATTCAACCTTTGCTGCAAACTTTAGAAGTATCTCGTGATCAATTTATGACCGAGTTAGCAGAGCTGACGCTGCAAAAAGCACAGCTAGAACATTCTTTGGCTGAGCTTGCCACCCAAAGAGAAGTTAAAGAATCTGAGATAGCCGCAATTCGGCCAACTGTCATCACCTTAGAACAAACTCGGGAACAGTTAATGGCCGAGGTGGCTGAGCTAAGATCGCAAAAAGCACGGTTAGATCAGACTAATTTGCAAGCAGAAAATTTAGCAATGGAGTCTTCGCTGGCATCAGAACCACTGTTTTCTGATTTAACGCCCTGGCAAGACAAGTTTGAAGATGAAAATATCCGCGCAGTGTTTGAACACCTATACGAGTATGGCTCTTTGACCGAGGCGGAGTTGACCCAAATGCTAGAGGGAAATCCTCGCAAGGCACGGCAGTTTGCGCTGAAGTTTGATGAATATTTAATGTATGTGCCTTTTGCTGCCAGAGTAGAGGTCGGATCAGCAGGCAAGCGCTATGTCCGTAACTAGCTGTGCTATTGGCCTAGGCAGTAATTTGGGCGATAGTCGGGTTTTGTTAGATTTAGCTATTAAATCTTTGGCTAATCATCCGCAAATCGAATTGATGCAGGTGGCTGGTTACTATTACACCAAGCCCATTGGGCCGCCTCAGCCAGACTATTTGAACAGCGCGGTAACGATCGCTACTAGTCTGTCTCCTTGGGAATTATTGGCGGTGTTGCAGTCGATCGAAAATAACAGTGGCCGGGAACGGCAGGTACACTGGGGCGCAAGGACTTTAGATTTGGATTTATTGCTGTATGGCTGTTGGTATATTAATACGCCCAATTTACAGGTGCCTCATCCTTACATGGCCGATCGGGGGTTTGTGCTGGTGCCTTTGGCCGAAATTGCTGGAGATTGGTGGTGTGGAGGGAAGTCGGTACAGGATTTGTGGTTAGCAGTCGATCAGACTGGAGTCAAGCTTTCTTGATAGATTTAAGCATTCTCGTTTTAGTTTTTGAGCAAAAACTAAAAACTCGCTCATTCCTCCTTATAGTAGAAGCACTCCCCTGGAAAAATCTGGTACTATGCAGCTCTTTATCGATACGAATATTCTGTTGTCTTTTTATGCTCTGAATCAAGAAGATCTGGGGGAACTGCAAAAATTAGCCGATCGAGTGATCAATAAAGAAGTAACGCTGCTGATTACCGACCAAATTATTGATGAGTTCTATCGAAACCGGGAACAGCGTATTGAAGGCAGTCTGAAGTCTTTTTATGGTCAGACCTTTAATCCTCAGTTACCCCAGATTTGTGAGCACTATCCTGAAGAAGCCGAAAGACTACGGAGTGCTTTGAAGGAGTATGAACAGGCACATAGTCTGATGGTGGCGCGGTTAGCGATCAATATTAAAGCCAAAAACCTCCAAACTGATCAAATAATTCGCAGCTTTTTTGAGAATGGCCACAAAGTGGTGCTAGATCAAGCCATTATCGATCGGGCGAGGTTACGAATGGGGGTGGGCAATCCACCGGGGAAAAACAATTCTTTGGGTGATGCAATCAATTGGGAATGCTTGTTGACTGTAGTGCCAGATCAGACTGATTTATTTTTGATTAGTGGTGACAAAGATTATAGTTCTCCTTTGGGTGACGATGAGCTAAGTGGTTTTTTGCGAGATGAGTGGGAGCGCCGTAAACAGTCGAAGATTCGCTTCTATCGGCGGCTGTCGGGTTTCTTTAAGGATCAGTTCCCCGATATTGGCATGGCTAATTCCCGCGATCGAGATTTTTTAGTGCGGGAGTTGTCCAATAGTCAATCTTTGGCAGATGTGCAGAAAATTGTTTCGCGGCTCAGCAGTTACCCCGAGTTCACCGCTGGTCAGGCCAATGGAATTTTGCTGGCGGCACTGAATAATCAGCGGGTGGCCTGGTCGATCGATGATGAGAACGTGCGGGGGTTTTTGATAGACATCATGACTCGTTATCAGCAGTATTTAGATATGGAGATGCTCGATCAATTAAATTCTTTATTTGAGCAGAAATAAAGATATTCCAGAATAGCAATGTTCTGTTTTAAAACTTACAGACAGATTCTGTTCTCAGCGGACAAATCTTGGTGCTAATAGGATTAGTATTAATGTATAGATAATCTAAGCTACTTAATCCAGCTAATGATTTAAGATCCTTAATTTGATTGCGATCGAGGTTGAGATAATTCAAGCCATTCAAACTAGCCAATGGCTGGATATTGTTTACCTGATTATTGCTGAGATCAAGAATAGTTAGGTATTTCAGGCTGTCTAATGGCTGTACGTTATTGAGTTGATTGTTATCCAGATACAGCTCGGTTAGCTTGCTTAAACTAGCTAATGAGCTGGCATCATTGATTTTATTACTGCCCAAATTAAGCTCTTTGAGTTGATTCATTCTAGTCAATGGCTGTAAATTCTGGACTTGGTTATCACTCAAATCGAAGATTCTTAAATAGGGCAAGCTACCCAATGGCTGAATATCAGTGATTTTGTTTTGGTGTAAGTTAAGGACACTGAGCTTGCGGAGATTTGCTAAAGGCTGCAAATCTTTGATGGAGTTTCCTTGCAAATATAGTTTGTTGAGGTTTCGTAAATTAGCAAGTTTTTGGATGTCATTAATTTGGTTGAATCCTAGCCAGAGAGTAGTTAAATTTGTCAAATTAGCAATTGGCTGCAAATCTTTGATCTGATTGCCATTTAACTCAATTTCAGTTAGCTTGTTTAATCTAGAAAGCGGTTGAATATTGATGATTTGATTGTTATCTAACCAGAGTTTATTCAACCGGTTTAAACCGCTTAGTGGTTGGATATTATTGATTTGGTTGAAGTTCATTTCTAAAATAGTCAGATTCTTCAATCCAGCCAGAGGTTGAATATCTATGACTTGATTACTATCTAGGTCAAGGCGGGTGAGCTTACTTAAACTGCTTAAGGGCTGGAGCTTACTAATTTGATTTTTGGTGAGTAATAGCGACTCCAGCTTACTCAAGCCGGTTAGTGGCTGTAGGTCAGTAATTTGATTGCTGTTGAGGTTGAGGCTGGCTAGGTTGTTCAGGCTAGCCAATGGTTGCAAATCGCTGATTTCAGCAAAGCTGAGGTTCAAATGCTTTAGGCGAATCAGCTTAGCCTCAGCTAACTGACATCTGCTGGTTCCAGCTTCTTTCAATAGGGCATCGATCGTCTTTCGGGTGGTTGCTGGCAAGGATTTTTGCTGCTGACACCATTGCGCAAAACTTTTTGGTCTCTGTTGTATTTGCGAAGCTTGGGCTGCTAAAGCTCCCCAAGAAAATAGCGATAAACTTACAAGCACAAAAAGACTTTTCATAATTGGTAAATGTAAAATGAGGCCGAGATACTGTGATAGCGTTGTTTAAATAATACAGCAAATGCTCACAGTCACAAGCAACATTCCACAAAAAATGATCTCGCTCTTGTTTTCTGGCCTCGTAACGTAGACCTATATGTAGCAGCTCATGTGCCGTCACAAACTGAAGCTGTACATAAGTTCAAGGAAATTTAGCTACTCTTACGTAAATAGTTCAGAATTGCCAGTCTAAGGTGCAAGTGCTAACTCAGTTTTCTCGCTTTCTCGTTTAACAGGGGTGCCATTCAGTACTGCGGGCAGTGGGCAATCTAACACAATAGAAATCGTGCTGAGCAAATCCACTTCGATGTGGGATACCTGTTTATTGGTGGCTACCACTTCAGCACAGGCCGCTACTAAGGTTTTGCGATCGGCTAATTTGGCCTGCCCCAACTGCTCTAAGCATTCTTGTAACACCTGCCAATCGCATTCTCTCGGTAGCTCAGCATCTTTGCCGCTATGATGGGGGAGTTTCAAGACACCCGCTTGAAAAGCATGTTTGATCGCTTCGGGTTTATGATGTCCTGCTCTAGCAATGGTTCCTAACACAATTAAACTCTCTGACCAAAAATCTTCCAAGGCTCCATTATCGACCACCGTAGCTTGATCTAAAGGTAATTTTAAATGATGCTCCAAAATTAGATAGGCCAAAGGCACCTGCCAAGAAGCCGCCGTCACTGCTTCTAGAGTGCTGGATGCACATTTGAGCAAGTGATCTCGCGCCGCAACTGGTGCGTTATGCAGGCGCATAAAGGCTTGTCCCATGATTGGCAGCCGCCAGCGATCTTCAATGCGGACAGCAATGGTGTTAAATAGATCGCCGATGTGATCACTAATTAACGAATTTTCGATTTGTTTTAAGTAAGCGATTTGTTGCGATCTCACTTTCATATTGTGTGGATCCAACAGCAGCGCATAGATTAAGGCCGTTGATCGATGTTCTTCTTGTAGAGCGCGCTTGATCGCTTTGGGTAGTCTTTTCATCCAGGTGGGAGCTGGAATCTCTAGAGCCACATGAATAATTTCTGGCGGATTCGCCTTGCTATTGACTGTTTTACTGGTTTGGCGATTCCCTACGGGATAGCTCCGCTTCACGACTGGTTGAGCGACTTTTATCGCAGCCTGAGCGGCAATGGTGCGATCGACCATCTTGTTCTGCTTCTGCAGCCGTTTTTTTGTTTGTAGGTAGCGGTTGCCAAAAATAACACCTGAAACCACTAAAGCCGCGACGACCAGAATTGCGATTTCCATATATTAAAGTCTTATTTGCCAATAGAGCATTCCTAAGAATTGTTCCCACTGATATTACTTAAATGAACATTTGCCACATGAACATTGAAACAGGTGGGAACCTCACCGTTAGCCCTTCTGTCAAGATATCCACACACAGATTTAGCGAGCTGTTTTTGCTAAAACAGCCTGTAATAACCAGTTTAGACATTTTGGACAAGATTTCGATCGATTCTGGAGCAATCCTATAATTTTTTCTAATGTGTTATGCGGGTTTTCATCGGTGACAACTTATGAAAAAATGGGTATTGTTAAGGAAGGTTAAAAAGTCATTAAGTTTAATTAAAGTTGATGAATAGGATGCCTAGAGAACGACCAGCTACTGTATTCTGCGATTTCGATGGACCATTGGTAGATGTATCTGCCCGCTACTATAGTACCTATCGATTGGCGCTAGCTAATGTCTGTGAATATTACAGCACTGATAATTCACTGATCTCGATTACTCCTCTGTCCCAAGAGCAATTTTGGCAAATGAAGCGGAATCGGGTGCCCGATATTGAAATTGCCGGTAAGTCTGGCTTGCCGCCAGCAGCGATCGATCCTTTTTTGGCTCAGGTAAGTTACATCGTCAATCATAGTGACCTGTTATATCAAGACACTATTCAACCCGGTGCAAGCTGGGCACTGAACCTGCTGCGCAGTGAAGGGGTTGAATTAGTGCTTGTC
Source organism: Synechococcales cyanobacterium (assembly GCA_043721015.1). Classification (GTDB taxonomy): domain Bacteria; phylum Cyanobacteriota; class Cyanobacteriia; order Cyanobacteriales; family Chamaesiphonaceae; genus JAAFHZ01. Next base: position 9,893 of record JAYSRP010000281.1, read on the forward strand.
ACCCTGCGTGCCCAAGAACAAGCTGAGCAAATCTTGGCTAAGGCCAACTTGCTCCACCTATTTAGCGGTGTTTTTGGCACTCATGCCAACGAAGATGTGGCCTATGTAAACTCGATCGAACTCAAAACTCAGCTTTTGAAGAGTGCCGCTGCTATTCATTGGCCAATGGCAGTGCGTGATCGGCAAACGGCTTGCACCATTGGTGATACTGAAGCAGATGTGTGGGCAGGTCGGAATTTAGGAATTGAGACGATCGCTCTTACCTGTGGCATTCGCAGTCAAGAGTACTTGCAACAACAGTCTCCTACAGTGATTTTAGAAGACTTGGTATCTGCCAGCAATTACTTGGTACGTAGCAAGGTAGCTTGTGCTAGATAAATCTACTCCTGTACCTTAGCCTTGAACTTAATGTAGCCAGTAGAAAGGCCAGGGATAGCAGTAGTGCTATTGGCAGCTTGGACAACCACCACATTATTAGAGGTGATATTGATTGTGCTGCCAGCCAAATTACAGTCATTTGGTTGAGTGGTGGCAAATTCGCCTTGGTCATCACCAGCAGCTCCAGTTAAATACTGAGCTGTGTTGCTACCAGGCTTGAGCACGATACCGCTACCGACATGTGAAGCATCAAAATCAGCTTGATAGACTAAGTTGGTGTTGAGTCGATCGCACACCTTAGCAGCAGAAATCCGGTTCTCACCAGCATTCCGGTAATAAACAGCGTATTCAACAATATCACCGGGCTTAGCCTGACCGCCATCGATCGCTCCAATTACTTCTGTGCTGATATTTGGCCAATCAGTAGCACTATTGACAGAATCAGCTATATAGGCACTAAAATTAGTTACAACACCAGTTGTGCCATCGGTAATCGAGGTAATCCGTTTTGCTAATACCAGCTTTGCTCTGGTGCTGGGAATAGCACTGAATTCTGAAGTATTGTTGCTGCTATCGGTAGCAGTAGCAGTAATGTTATTGTAGTTGCCAGAAGTAAGCGCAGCATTTGTCAGAGTACAGAGATTACCTGTTGTACCAAAGCGACCCAAACTATCCGCAGTACAATAACCTAAATAGGTTTTACCTTCGCCATGAGGCTTAGATTTACCATCACCTACAACTACTTCACCATTTTGATCACTAGGGCTATTGTCGGCCAAGAAAAACTCTAGGGTAACATTGGCAAAAGTGGTGTTGCCAGCGGGGCTAATGCCTACATAGCCCTTCACATCTAAGGTGGTTCCGGCTAGCGAAGTTGCGGTGATTAGGGGGTAATCGATGCCATTGTTGCTAAGGGTATTATCGATTGTACCGTTATTAGCAGTGACATTGTTAGCCGTAGTGGCGGTGGCGATATCGATACCGGGGC
>JAYSRP010000282.1:0-4924 GCA_043721015.1 Synechococcales cyanobacterium
GATAGAGATCCGTCATTGTTTAAACTCATTCCCTTGTTAAACCAGATTTTTCGTCTTTTGGCAACCCCCCTCCCTACCAGCGGTTATTGAGAAGTTACAGAATAAAAACGATCCAAATAGTTGACCCGATCGCTTCCAAGATTGGACTCAATCCCCAAACTAGTTCAATAATAAATAATCCTAACCAAGCAAAACTCAGTACCAACATCGGCATTTCTGACCAATTTTCCCACTGTTGAAGTACTTCACTGCACTCCCTTTCTACTACTGGTTGATGGTTTGGGTGTTTCATATGCCGGAATGAATGCTAAGAAGGGGAAACGATGCAGGTCGATCAGCGTTGAATGACCCCTCACCGTTTTGAATTCTTTCTGTGCATAAGGAGAATGGCATGATTTGTCACAGGCAATATTACTCAATCTTGTTAAACCGAATTATTACTTCACGGCCTATTCCGCAAAGCGGACGCTACGCGAGCCACATTTCATCCTAGTCATAATCGAAACTACCTAGTAAATAAATCATCCACCGGACGGATTTTTAGCTGCCATTTGCCAACTGCAATCTATTCCTATTGATAGAGAAAACAATTTTGGGAGTTGAGATTGGCTTAAGCCCTTGCCTATAAACGACGAATTGCTTTCCAATCAATCCGGCCACCGTTAACAATCATTAATATAAAGGGCATCATGTCAGACCTTATCCTCTTTAAATAAAAGTGAGTGTTGTTGCCCTGAAAAGTCGCTTATCTTCTCGACAGATTTGCTGAATAATATTGCGTCCAGACATGGCAACAACTGGCACACTACCCCCTGGTTCGACCCACTGACCGATTGCATAAAAATTTCGCAACTTAGGTAACGTCTTCGACAAGCCTTTAATTGATAATGGGAGGGTTTGTTTGGTCAGGAGCCAACCACAACTCGATCCTTGCCAGTTGCCTGTGTAACGCTCGTAAGTAAGCGGTGTAGCCACATCTATAAACTCAATATCGTTCTTGATCCCAGGATAGAATCGCTCTAAAAGATCGATGAGAATTTTTGATTCTTGATTTTTCTCTGCATCATAGATCGATCGACCGTAGATACGCTGCCAATAGCCATAACTAGTCGTCAACATGACCATCATTACCGATTTTCCCTGTGGTGCTAGAGAGGGATCAAAGCAATAGTGTTTGACCCCAATCTCATACCGCTTTTCTCCTGCAATTACTACAGGTTCATCGAGCAGATGAGTAGTCCAATGCGGTGCGGCTGATAGATCACGATTTAGACCCAGTGATACTTGTAGTTGAGAATGAATCGGCAAACGCCCATCATAGTAACTTTGTATCTCACGAGAGACATATTGCCGATCTAGTAACCCAAACAGCGTATTATGTCCATCACAGGCCGAAATCACTCGATCGGCATAGCATATTTCATTATTATATAACCGCACCCCAATTGTCTGATGTTTCTCTGTTAAAACCTTTTCCACTTGCGACTCATAGTGAATTTCACCGCCTAGTTCCAGATAGCGATCGGCAATCTTTTCGGCAAATTGCAGCGATCCTCCTAGCGGAAATCCCGCATTTTTGGTGTGCATATAGGCTAGCAAAGACATTCCTACCATCACAGGAATACTGTCCCAGCCAAACATCTGAGGAATTGCACGGCGCAGAAAGGGATCTTGGAATCTTGCGGCAAACTCTACTGCTGACAGGTTTCCCCATCGAGCCAGTGGGCAGATAAATGGCAGCATTTTCTGCGCTAACTTTCCCCAGTCATCTAACTGCATCAATGCTTTAGGCTGCTGCTGAAGTAGTGACAGATCGAAGCGAGTAAAAGTGCGAATTCCGGTACAGAAATTACTAATTAAATGTCGATCAGTCGGTGATAATTCTTTTAGATGCTGCTCTAGTCGATCGGGATTACTGTAGACAATTAAGGTTTTACCATCGGGTTCACTCACCCGCAGCAACTCATCGTGATGGACAAATTGCTGCTGTGGCACAACGCCAAGTTCTTCCCAGAGCTGGTAGAAAGGTTGTCCTCGTGCAGAGCCAAACAAGTAATGAATACAGCCATCAAACACATATCCCTGCCGATGCCATGCTGTACACAGTCCACCTGGTCGATCGTGCATCTCAAAGATCTGCGATCGATAACCATTCATCTGAGCATAGCAACCTGCTGCTAGCCCAGCAATTCCCGCCCCAATAATGATAATAGTATTGTCGCAATTATATTTCATAATAAAGATTTCCTATAGGTTTGCTCGCACCCGTTCTTGACGAGAGAGATTCCTTTTTCCAAACACTGCAATTATGACGATCGCCACCACACAATTCACAAGAGCATAGGCAATAGGAGATGCCCCCGTTATAAATGCTACAACAATGTTCCCCGAACCATGAAGAAGTGCCACTATCAAAATACTGCCTTTAGTACTGTTATAAATCCATGTATACATGAAAGTATCTGCCACGATGGTGATGAACCAGAACAAAGGAAACTCAGACATCGAGTTACCCACCAAAAACAACAGCGGTAAATGCCATAACCCCCACAATACACCCACAATCAAAGTAGAAACCAAGGCGTTATATCGTTTCTGTAAGTGTGGTAATGCAAAGCCGCGCCACCCGATTTCTTCGCAGGCATTGGCAAGGAAATTTACCACAAAACTGAGAATGATATAGGGTGATAGATTGACGGGTGGAACTGCGATCGTTACGGTCAAGCCCAGTAATTTTGTGATGACTTGCGCCACCGCGATAAGAACCACAGGCCCAAACACCGCTACGATGTACCAGATCAGTCCCACCCGCCATCGAATCAGTCCCTTGAACAAGTCCCCAATTCCTGTCTTACCATGCGTTACCTGTGCCACGATCGCAGCCGCAAGAGCAGGACCAATGGCATAAAAGATGGAAAGAAACAGGAAGTAAGGACGGTAAAATGGGACAATGTCTCGTGAGGCTAAGACCGCTGATATCATGCCAAGCCATGAAAGACCAAAGGCTAAAATATAGAACCAAGCAATGGGATATTTTTTCATTTTCCATCCTCTCCTTTGATGTAAATCGGGCGATCGCTCGATTTGGTAATAGTAGGCAATACACGATCTATCAACAGGTTGTTGAACTTTTCTGTTTCCTCTATATTCGCAAGGTGTGCCGAGTTTTCAAACCAAATTATTTCCTTTTTGGGTGCTTCAATTATTTGAAAATACTGTTCTGCAATTATGGATGGTGCTTCGTAGTCATACTTTCCTAATGCAAAATATACTGGCACCTTGAATGATAATTCTTGTTTCTTCAGGTTAATGGTCAAAAGCTCTTGCCACAACAAATGATTCGATGTAAATATTCCTTTGAAAAAATTTACTTTGTCAAGTAAAGTATATTCGGTAGCAGATATCAAACTACTGAAAACAAGCGGAAAAGCACCGTTTGAGCTGCCGTATAACTCTCCACCATACTTACCTACTAAGCGTCGTTGGGTCATCATTTTTTTCTGCCCATCGGCAGCATAAGGGGGCTTTCCTATTTCATTAAGAGTCCGAATTGCTCGTTTATCTTCCGCTTTTGTCGCTTGTGCTAATGTCCAATCATAAGAAATTTGTTCGTTTTTCTGCATATTTACAATCTGGCCAATTCCGATATAAGCATGATATAAATCTGGATATTTTTGGATACTTAATACACCAATTAGACTTCCCCATGAATGACCAACTAGAAATATCTTCTGTCGATCGAATCGATGACATAGCAATTGGGTTAATTCGCCAGTATCTAGGACAAACCGATTGATCGTCATGGCAGAATGAGGATTAATAGCTTGATAAGATTTGCCCGCCCCTCGCTGATCCCAAGTCACGACTATAAAGTGTTGCTCTAATTCACTCGTGTATTTTCTTAAAAGACACATATTTGCGGTGCCAGGGCCACCATGAAGAAAGAGAATGACAGGCTTTGTGATATCCACGCCACGAACCAGAATCCATTGTTCCTGTCCGCCCAGGTTAACTTTTTCGAGTGAGGCAATGCTTTGAGAAGCAACATGTCCTTGTTTATCTTTAATAGGAAAAGTAAAGCCTGGAATTAGGCATAAGATTCCTAAAGCTGTTGCACCCGATAAAATGATCGTCAGAAAAAGCATCATAATTTTATTTTGCTCATGGGAGAAGTAAAATCGGTCGGGTAAGCTACGGCTTTATGGTTTCAGGTAAGCTTGTTCTTGGTTAGTGCCCACCCGACATTTGTGTCAACTGTTGCGCTCACAGGATGACCGCTTCAACGGGTCGCCGTAGAGAACTTGGCATCTCTGCCCCTCGCCCGAAACGTACCACCAGATCGGGTCGGCCAGACTCTAGCCCCAAAGCCCTCGCAAAATTAGGTCGCAAACTCACTTCCTCAACAGGCTGGTTCAAAAAGGCATTGCGGATGCCCAGAGCAGTCGCTTGGAGCGCAAACCGCTCGTAACAGCGACCGACTTCGACCCAATGAGCCTTATCACTAACATCGGAGACGAACACGGCAATGCCTGCGGAACTGCGAATATTTCGTGTATTTTTGTCATTCTCTGGCTGCACCCGAATTAATAATTTGAATAACAGGCTCCCCAGCCAGCGCGGTATCGATGGATTTCCGGTAGCACGAAGAGACAGTCCATCGCCAGTGCGGGCTGCTTCTTGATCATTAAAGCGAATCCATGATTTCAGCTCCTCCATAAAAGCATTGTTGTTAATCTGCGCGGTGTTGCCCTGCGCTACATAGTCCACAACTGTTTCGATTTCAGCTCGTTTGGTCAGCATCACCACCCGCACGCCATCTCCTTGCCCTACTGTTTCTAATTGCTTAATCTCTTCAGTGCTCAGTGGCTTGCCGTCATACTCGGCGCGGGTGCATTGTCGGTGCGAGATGGCCTCAAACAGTGGA
>JAYSRP010000283.1:0-27931 GCA_043721015.1 Synechococcales cyanobacterium
TTACAATCGATCGACCTGGTAGATTGGCTGCCCACGGTAGTCGAGACTTTTCAGTGCCGAGCACGACAACAAAATATGCAGCTCGATCTGCGCTTACCAGCAGTCTCAGCTCATTTGCTCACCGATGAAGGCGCGCTGCAACGGATTGTGAGTGAGCTGTTGCACAATGCCTGCAAGTACACGGCAGAGCATCAGGGAATTTATTGTGAGCTGGAGTATCCAGAAGTCAAAAATCAGCCGCTGTATTTGCTAGTGGGCAATCAGGCCGAAATTTCGGTGGCAGATTTACCCCACATCTTCGATCGGTTTTATCGGGTGCCCAGCGCCGATCGGCATAAGCAGGGTGGCACTGGACTTGGTCTATCGCTGGTGCGTAGCCTGGTAGAACAGCTCTACGGCCAAATCACGGTGCAAAGTGCCAACGGCTGGACAACGTTTACAGTGGCTTTACCAGTGGCTCCGCCAGATGAATTTTAAGTTCTTGTAGCCAAAACTGGGCTAGCCATGCTAATATAAAAATCGCTTTGTTCGGCTCGATAGCTCAGTCGGTAGAGCTAAGGACTCATAAGCCTTCGGTCCCCAGTTCAAGTCTGGGTCGAGCCACTAATAAAAACCCTGCATTGTGCGGGGTTTTTGTGTTTACATCAAAACTTAAATTGTTCCGAATATTGCTAACTTCCAAGCAGCTAGCAGCAGCCCGCTAACAACAGTCACAATCAGACCAGCCGCAGCCGATCGCTTCACAAAATCCCAAAACTCGATTGGTTGTTTCACTATTTTAAGATCACCTTTCATCTCAGCCAAACGGGTATTCACTTCACCCTTCAAGTCAGATAGCTTGGTGTCCATTTGGGCTAGCTTGGTATCGACTTGGGCAAATTTAATATCTACCTGAGCAAAACCCACCCGAACTTCTTCTCGCAAGCCGATAATTAAATCTCTTAGTTCTTTTATGTCTGTCTCGGTAGTAGGTGGCATAGCAGCAAGGGCTGGTGAGATATTCCTAATTTTACCCTAATGAACATGAATAGATGCGGATTTGTACCCCCAGAATGATGTCACCCCCAACCAGAAGCGCTTCGCGTAATCTGAGGTTTCCTCAGATTCGTGAGCGGCGCGTTAAGGCCAGTGAGCTACTACTACATGAAAATCTCGCCTTGTGCAGAGTTGTCATGTTTTCAATATTTTAATTCGCTTTCAGAGTGCTTGATTCTGTCATAATTACTATCATGGCTGTATGAACTGATGGACAATTTATGTATCGCTCTTACGATCGGCAGTGGTCACAATATTTTCAATCTCAGAACTGGCCTGAGCTTCCAGCACCGGAATAGTATTGATCAACATCGATTGATTAGGGATCAACTCTCCACACTGTTTCAGCTTTGCCACCGCCGCCCGCGCCTCAATACAGGCTTTTAACACCACTTTCGTCTCAATCTCTGCAAGTGGTGGCAATAAGGGCAGATCGTTGTAAGGCTGTTCAGGGGAAAAAATGGTCATTTGATTTCTTCGCTGCAAGCATTGGTGAATTTACCCAAAGAGATCGAACTAAAAATATAGAACTTTAAGTTAGCTTTGTCTTTAACAAAGATGATATTGATAGGATGGTATTTCTCAATCCTCTCTTTTAGATTGTTCTTAATGTCATCAGAATTTACAAGTAGAGGCTGGCTCTATTGGACAAGTATTACTTTTAATGGAATTACCCTTTACCTGAATCAGCATTGCTTTTTTGAGCCTAAATAATGATTGGATATCACTAACTTGGTTATTGTTTAAATGTAATTCAGTTAACTCTACTAAATTAGCCAAGTTATCAACATCCTTGATTTGATTGAAACCAAGTTGAAGCTTTGTCAATCTATTCAATTTAGTTAATGGTTTTAAGTCACTAATCTGGTTCTCATTTAAGTTCAACTCAGTTAAATTAATTAACTTTGCTAATGGTCTTAAATCACTTATTTTATTAGCCCCCAGTTCACTTGGCCTTTTTAATGGAGTAGCTCTTTCAATCACTTCATTTTCTTTCGCAATTAATGCCCACTCTTTAACAATATTATTCAACTTGAGTTTCGTTAATTTTGTGAGCTTAGCAAGAGATTGAATATCATTGATACGATTTTGGTTCAGAGCTAGCTCAGTTAAATTAGTAAGATTAGCTATCGGTTGAAGATCACTAATTTGATTGGTATCGAGCTTTAATTTAGTTAGTTTAGTAAACTCTGCTATTGGTTGCAAATCAATAATTTTTTGGTCACTTAAAGAAAGTTCAGTGATGCAGTCTAATTTAGCCTTAGCTAATTGACAGTCATCTGTACCAACAACTTTGAGTAAAGCCCTGATCGTCCTTTTTACATCAGATTGAGATTCTTTTTGCAGACACCACTCGGTAAAGTTATTTGGTTTCATCTGCCGAGGTTGAGATGATACTGATGGGACTTGCAATAACATTATTGGTGCGATTGCTAGCAAGAAAAATTGCTTCATATTGGGCGCTTGTTAAATTGTAATAATTACTACAGAGAATGTTTGTTTTGAATTTAGAGATTCTAGCCACAGCTTCAGTGACCTGCTAGGCACTTTCACTTAGTTGTTGAATCAATACTAGATCTTCAGGAGACCGATTACGTAGGAATTTGATCGCCTTAGCATTAAACTCTATCAACTTCTCAATCATCTGTTGCAATTCTCTGTCTCTAAAGATTTACGGAAAAACTACGTACCGCAATTATAAACTACCCTGGTAATTAGCTGCATCCGCAAATTAACAAATCAGAAACATCATGCTAGAGCTACAACCCACTGCTGACGGATCATTCACTTTCTTTTCTACCGAATTCAGCCAGTCTTTTCACAGTAGCTCTGGAGCCAAAGAAGAAGCGATCGGGAAATTTGCCATCCCCACTCAACTGGCCGATCGAGCCATCACCTATCCCAAAATCAAAATATTTGATCCCTGTTACGGCCTAGGATACAACTGTGCCGCTGCTCTCCAGGCTATTTGGAGCGCCAATCCCCAATGCCCCGTAGAAATCATGGCACTAGAGATTAACCCTGAAGTGGCTACAGCCGCGATCAAGCAACAGCTTTTAGCTGACTGGCCAGCACCAATTCCAGCTCTACTCGCTGAGCTAGCAGCCACTGGAAATGTTCAAAGTAATTTATTAACAGCCCAATTACAAATCGGTGATGCTCGTCAGACAATCTCAACAGTGCAGGGGTTTCAGGCTGATGCTATTTTTCTTGATCCTTTTTCGCCCGCAGTTTGCCCAGAATTGTGGACGGTCGAGTTTTTACAACTCGTCGCTGCCTGCTGCGCCCCTCAAGGACTGTTGGCAACTTATTCCTGCGCTGGAGCAGTGCGGAATGCTTTGCTACTGGCTGGGTTTGCGGTAGGTGATACCTCGCCGATCGGACGTAAAGCCCCTGGCTCGATCGCCAGCCTCAACCCCGATTTAATTCCACCGCTGACTGCTGAAATCCAGGGCTATCTCCAGACTCGCGCCGGGATTCCCTATCGGGATCCAGATCTAATTGACACTGCCGATCGAATTCGGCTGCGGCGTACTTGGGAGCAGCAAGAATCTACTTTAGAATCTACTTCTCAATGGCGAAAGCGTCACCCAAACAGTCTTGCAGATCCTGCACTCCCGGCGGATAAGTAAGATTAAAGTGCAGGGGAACGATTGTAATATAGTTACGTTTAATAGCCTGTACATCTGTTTCAACTGAATCTGGCAGGTTTAAATGAGCGGGCTGTTCAAGATCTTGGAGTACTTCCCCGGATAGCCAATAGTAGGTTTTACCTCTGGGGTCTACTCGGGTTTGAAAAGTGTCAAAGTAGCGGCGTAGTCCTTGGCGAGTGACTAATACTCCGGCAATCTCACTGGCCGGGACAGCGGGGATATTGATATTAAGTAAAATCGGCTCTGGTAAAGGATGCTTGGCAAAGCGGGTCAATAGCTGACAGGCAAAATCGGCACCTACCTGAAACTCGCGGCTGCTAAAGCTGGTTAGACTCAAAGCCAAACTAGGGACACCTTCGATCGCTCCTTCCATGGCCGCTGAAACCGTGCCGGAATAGAGAATATCGGTGCCTAGATTAGCCCCATGATTGATGCCCGAAAGTACAAAGTCGGGCGGTTGTGGCAACAGAGCGCCTAAGGCTAGTTTGACGCAGTCTGAAGGGGTGCCAGAACAAGACCAAGCGTTAATCGCAGGGTCAAAAACTCCTGTGACTATTTCGGCTCGAATGGGGTCGTGCAAGGTTAGGCCATGGCCAGTGGCAGAACGTTCTCGATCGGGGCAAACCACAGTCACCTCATGACCGGCTTGAGCCAGAGTATTGGCGAGGGTGCGAATTCCTTGGGCAAAGATGCCATCGTCGTTGGCAATTAACAGGCGCATAGCAGGATGTAGATAGGCATTTGAGCACCAGCCTAACAGTTTTTGCAGCTCAACAGAGCAAATCTAGCTCGATGTGGGTGGTGTTAGGCGTGCCATAGGCTAGCTGGAGGTTGGCTGGGGTCATTACTTCTTGAGGTGAGCCGTCGGCAATCAGGCGCTGGTTGAGTAAGAGCATTCGATCGAGTAAGCCTATCCCCTGACCCCAGTCGTGGCTGCTGACTAATAAGATTTTACCCAGGGCTTTGAGTTCAGCAAAAATATCAAAAATCGCGGCTTCGGTGGTGCTATCTACGCCGGTAAAGGGTTCATCGAGTAAAAATATTTCGGCTTGTTGAGCCAGGGCGCGGGCTAAAAAGACTCGCTGCTGTTGGCCACCAGAGAGTTCACCAATGCGTCGATCGCGTAGGCTCCACATTTCTACTCGTTCGAGGGCGGCTTGTACCAGCATTTTATCGATGCGATCGGGGCGGCGTAGCCAGCCAATTTTGCGGGTGCGTGCCATCATTACTACTCGCTGCACGGTAATCGGGAAATCCCAGTCTACTTGGGTGCGCTGCGGCAAATAGGCCACTCGATCGAGCTGCCGACAGAGGGGACAGGTGCAGTAGCTAACTAAGCCACTGGTATGAGGGGTCAGACCCAGCATGGCTTTGAGCATGGTGCTTTTACCAGCACCATTGGGGCCTACTAGCCCAACTAGTTCACCGGGTTGAATGCGAAAACTCACGTCCTGAAGTCCGATGACTCCGGGATAGCTGACTGCTAGCTGCTGGACTTGAAGCATTAGAATGAGAATCGTTATCAATTTCATTATGCACTAAATTTTCGATCGATCACCATCAATTCTGGGAAGCTTCAGAATTTACCCACTAAATTTTTGTTGGTGTATCCTTTCTTCCAAAAAATTTAATCAATCAAACCAGCTTCTCTAGCTTTTTTTAAAGTCAGCACTCGCAAGTTCATCCGATCTTCGCCATTAGCGTCACCTTTGCCGTAAATCTCTAGTACGTCTTGAATTTTGGTCCAGTAATGACGCACTGCTCGCTCACTCGTGCTAATTTTTTCACAGATAGCCTTGTCTTGTAAACCTTCATCGGCCAACTGTAGAGTGCTCAGCCACTCTGGTTTTAACTCCAGGCCCTTTCTAATTTCTTTAGTAAAAGTGATGCCATCAGCCGCATACTGCATCCGACGCTGCACCTCGGCGGTCTCTAAAATTTTATCGGCAATGGTAAAACCCCCTTGATGGTTGTCGATTTGGTGTTTGAGTTGTACCAACACTTTGATATTGCTGCTATAAACCATCAAATTCAAGTCTGGGTACAACCGCATCATTTCTCGCAGTAATTCTAAGCCATTTTCTGATTTGGCTAATTCTTGCTCTGCTTTGGGTATCGACAAGTCGGCTAAAACTAACTGCAAATTTTTATTAGTGAGCTTCAATTGCTCCCGAGCAGCATCAGCGGTGCTAACTGTAATAATTTGGGCTGTAGGGAACTGAGTCTGGACTAAAGATTTAATGCTGCTCAGCATTAATGGATGATCGTCAACAATTAGAATATTCATTAGGCTAAATAGTTTTGAAATTTTGATATGTCTTAGTTAAACCATGTTAAATTAAGTACTTTTGCAGTAACGATTTCTTCCATTAATGCTAAGTCATCTTTTTTCTCATCGATTGTCAGATACTTTACATCTGGTGATTCAAATATCAAGGTTCTAAAGGCATTTGCTAGCTGCTGATCGCCAGGATTTTGTTGCTTTTTAGTAATTAGTTCAGTAATCAAATCATACCAGATGCCATTGCGAGCATAAGTATTTATTCTATCTGATGTTTTTTGGTTAGCAGGCAAATCGGCAAAAGTTTCTTTTTGTAAATTGCCTCGCAGCTTTTGCTCATATACTCTAATTTTGTTCTGCTGAATATCAGTATGCTGATAGCTAAGCTCCCAAAAATATATGCCATCTGTTTTTAACTGATTTCCCTTGTAAGTAATCGGCATCAATCCAGAACCAATTTTGGGGCTGTTAGTAGATAACTTAGTTGACCACAACTCCTCATTTTGCTGATTGTTGAGCGTAAATTTCATGGATTTCAAATTTAATTCACTGAAAGTTGGCGATATATAGAACCAGAAAGTAGGTTGATCGGTGATGGCTACTCCCACAAAGTCTCCATTATTTGCTGGTATTAGTGCCACTATGTCAGATTTTGATTCGCTTCCTCTGACTGCGGCTCCTCTACCTGCGGCTATTCTGGTTTGTCTGATGCCAGCTTGTCTCTTTCCTGATACTTTCTGCCAAGCTCCGTTAGCCAAGAAGACAATTTTATCCCAGAGGTTAGTTTGCTTCACTGCTGGCGGTGCAGCCGAAACAGCAGGTATCGAAATCGATCCAGACAGGACAATTGCACTCATTACAAAGGTGCAACTAGCTAGCCGAAAATTGCTTTTTGCTGTCATTTTGTCTTGACTCCTCCTGGATGATTTTCAGGTTAGTAAGTTTATGATGATGTTGGCAACGCTACCAGCCGATGGTCTTCACGCAAAAAATGTTACTCTCCATCAGCTATTCTAGCGTTTCTTTGATGCGATCGAGAGATTGGCCTAGGCTACGGAGAAAACTACGTATCTTTTGGCACTATTCTGCCAAACCTGTTGTACTTTTCGTCAAAACCATTTTGGCTTGTTTTTACTATGCTCTCTTGTGCAAAAGCATGTCCAATAATTACTAAAATAGCCGTGACAAAAGTGGGCTAATGAACGATACTAGAAGAACTAATTGGCTACAAATTATTTCATTGAGTTAATGTCGTACTTTTTTCGTCTGCCAGTGCCCTTCCTTAAAACTCGCTATCTTTTGTATTTGCTGCTACCGTTGTTGATTGCAAGTTTCCGAGATAGTGAAGTAGTTCGTCGCTGGGATGCCTTTGCTCTCGATCGATTGATTTCTATCCGTCCAGCAGAGCAGCCGGACAATCGTATAGTAATTGTGACTATTGACGAAGATGACCTAAAAAAGGAAAATAGTATTTCTGACCAAAATTTAGCGCAAGCAATCAATTTGATGGCAGCGGCTCAGCCCAGGGTAATTGGGGTAGATATTGTGCGGGATGGAAAAATTGCGCCAGAGCTGCAAGATGCTTACCGCAAACATGAAAACGTGATTGGGATCAGTAAATCCTCTCTACCTGATCTGTTGCTGCCACCCTCGGGTTTGCCGATTAACCGGGCTGGGTTTGGAGACTATGTGCCAGATGTAGATAGCTTGGTAAGACGTGCTCAGCTAGCATCTTTTACTCCAGGGAAAGCTACTCAGTATTCTTTTGCTTTTCAGCTTGCTCGGTTATATTTGCAGCAGCAGGGTAAAAAAATTCAAATTACGCCTCAGCAGTTGGAGTTAGACAATCGATCGATTTCACCCTTAGAGGCATCAGATGATCTATCAACAGCCGAGTCGTCTGGCTTACCAACAGAAAAATCAGAGCATCTCCAAGTAGCAGCGTTGCCTCAAGATAATTTCGATGTGTTAGTAAGTTATCGTCAGCCTTATGGTGCCTTTAGGTTGGTTAAGCTGGCTGATGTGCTAGCACAGAAGTCGTTGGGCTTGCAGGGAAAAATAGTGATTTTGGGATATTCGGCTTCCACGAAGCATGATTTTGTCAATACCAGTGTTTTTCCGGCCAGTAATAAAAAAATCAATGGTAATATTCTGGGGGCAGAGTATCATAGTTATGTTGTTAGCCAATTAATATCTACGACGATCAATGGGCGGAGTTTTATGCAGCCCCTGACATTTTGGGGAGATTATTTATGGATTTTGGTTTGTGTTGTGAGTAGTGGACTGCTGTTGCGAATAGTAAAGTTTAGAACTCCATTTTGGCTGCTATTGACGGTTATTGTTGGCTATACAACTGGTGTTTGTTTGAGCATTTATTTTTTGTTTTTGGCCGGGTGGTTGCTGCCGATCGGGTTGACTTCGGGCATTTTGGTGATCAACTTACCTTTGTTAGTGTCTTTATATCAGCGAGAGCAATCGCTGTTAGCTGTGGCAGAAAAACGGCAACAGGCGATCGCTGAGACTTTTAATGCTATCCATAATGGGCCGTTGCAGGAGTTAAGTTTGTTGTTGCAGGCGGTGAAGTCCGAGACTATTGCGTTACCAGATGTGAGTGATCGGCTAGAGTATTTGAATTCGCAAATTCGGCATATTGGAGAGTCTTTACAGCAAAATGCTAGTCGGGAATCGGCAGAGATGTTGGTGCTGGGGGATGGTGAATTGATAGATTTAAAGATGCCTTTGAATGAATTGTTGCATTTGGTGGCCGATCGCATTCTGTATAGCGATCGATATCCTAATTTGAGTGATTTGAAGGTGAAGGTGATTAATTTTCAGGAAATCCCTAGCCAGTTGAGCATTGATCAAAAGCGGCAGCTCTGTCAGTTTTTGGAGGAGTCGATCGGGAATGTGGGGAAGTATGCGGTGGGGGCGACGAGGTTACAGTTAGTAGGGAAGGTGAGTGGTGATGTTTATCGGTTGAGCGTGGAGGATAATGGGCAGGGGGAGGTTTTTGATCGAGTGGGGGAAGGGACGAAGCAGGCGCGGCGGTTGGCGGCTAGTTTGGGGGGTAGGTTTGAAAGGTTTAATCGATCTGCTGGTGGAGTTATTTGTTTCATTGAATGGAACATAATGAAGCCATAAAAAACAGCAGTCTCAGACTGCCGTAAATTATGTTTGCTCCTGTATTGCTTGCTAACTAACTTTAAAATCGATAGCTAGCGCGAATACCGAAATCTAATGCACTACCACCAGATTGAAGGTTACTGCTGGTATCAGCACTAACTCCTCTAAAGGAACCAGAACTGCTTAGACTTCGCGAGAAGTTATATGTGGCATTAGCTCCAATCGTAAAACTATCAGAAAGTCCATAATCTAGACCAGCCACTAGACCAATTTTGGTTTCGCTAGCATTTACCTTAGCTTCCGGAATATCTGCACCGGCAAAAGACGCGGAACCAGATGCATTAGAGAAGGCGATTTTTGGTCCTATATAAGCGATAGATTTACCTTGTGAATCAATCTTGAAATCATAAGTAGCAGCTAATCCAAATGAATTCCCTGAAAGGTTTTTTACAATTGTGCTACCACGAGGAACTTGAACAGGCACGGTAGTCCCTGCCGGAAAATTTAGACCCGCAGGTAGAATTTGACCACTTTCAATTCTAGAGCCAACCGGAATATTAGTACCAGCAGAAAGAACTGTACCAATAGGTATTGAGTTTCCACTCAAACTTCCATTCAAACGATTACCATCAACATTAATTGTAACTGGAGTATTAGTCGTGAAAGGTGTAACTGTTGTAAACCCAATGGCGACTACGGGGCTAGTCAGAGTCGTTGAAGAAGTAAAAGGAAGTGTTAATGAAGTATCTTTACTAGCTTCTAGTTGTCCACCATTGGTAAAAAATACCTCTGGGCGAAGAGAGATATTATCTGATACTCCAAACTTTCCTTGAATACCAAAGTTAGTACCATTGCCAAATTGAACAGCCAGACCCACATCATTTTTCTTATCTGGAGTCGGGTTAGCGAATCTTTCCCCCTGGGCAATAGCTTCGCTCGGATTGGCTTTTATGGGAAACTGATTGGTTGACTTTACGGTTAAAGATGCGACCAAAGGATCTTGAGGATTCTTAGTTTCTTGTGCTGTAGCGGCAACAACAAGACTTGAGACTAAAATCACTGCATACAAAGTGGTTTGGGTGATTTTGTTGGCTAAATATGAGAGAGAGAATGCTAGTTTCATTTTTGTGATTTGGTAGTTAGATTTATGAAGTCGATGCGTTCCTTTCATTCTCAGGCGTTGTTATCAATAACCTGTTCCATAAACTTTGGTGATGACCAATGAATATCTTTTGCTTTTCTGTAACTTACGCTAAACGAGATCTTTCATTAATACACGATCAATTCCAGCAAAATCACAGGTAGTAAAGTACGTAAGAGCCGAAAGAAAATAATCGAGCAATGGGGAGAAAAGTGTAGTAGTCTCTTCTACGACAGAAAGTGACAAAACAATAATCCTTGTTCAGAAGCTTTGTGCCAAAAGGCGTAGGAGTATTCGCAACACAGAAGTTCAGAAACTTTCTTAGTTGAAATTATCTTTAGATTGCTTTCACTGTGAGTTTTGTACTATCATCTAACTCATTATTTTACTGGCACTAAATTCCTTTAACTTTTTATGAACACCCCAGTATTTTTGTTACCACTGCTTGCTTTAACAGGTTTATCGATAGCTTCGCTTGCACCGGAGGTGATCGGGGCGAGTGTTGCTCAAGCTCAAGTATATCAACCATCTAATCGGATTCCGGTGGCAGATAATACGCTGGGTACGCAGGTGATGGGTAGTAATAATAACTTTGCAATAGCGGGTGGTGTAAATCGAGGACAAAATACCTTTCATAGCTTTCAAGATTTTTCGGTGCCGACTAATGGGGTGGCGACTTTTGCCAACCCGATCGGCAATCAGAGCATTATTACGCGAGTTACTGGCAATCTCTTCTCCGATATCAACGGAACAATTAATACTCAGGGAGCCAACTTTTTATTGATTAATCCAAATGGGGTGGTGTTTGGGCCAGGGACACAGTTGAATGTAGGCAGAGTATTTGCGGCGAGTACGGCAAATGGAGTGGATTTAGTAGATGGTGCTGGAAGGACTTTGAGTTTTGGCACTAATACGGCTGGTGACGGGGCATTGCTGTTGATCGACCCTAAGGTTGTTTTTAATGTCTCGCGTTTCAATATGGGCGGGGGCAATGGAGAAATCAAGAATTTTGGTACTTTGCAAACTAATAACTCTAATCAATATATTGGTTTGCTGGGGGGCAACGTGACGCTGGATGGCGGCAGAATTGAGGCTCCAGGTGGACGAGTAGAGTTAGGTGGTTTGTCGGCAGTAGGTTCTGTCAATGTTGGTGGTGAAGGAGATAGCCCTCGTTTGAGCTTTCTGGGGGATGTTGCTAGATCTAACATATCTTTGATAAATCAGTCCAGAGTTAATATTGCTGGTGCAACGAACAGTGACATTACAATCAATTCACATGATTTACGGATATCAGATAACAGCATTATTAGAGGCGGAATTGAGAAGAACTCAGGAGAAGTGGGATTTGGTTCAAGAGATATCAAAATAATATCAACCGGGAACGTATTTTTAGATTCTGGTGCCTCAATCTTTAATTCTCTTAGAGAAAAATCAAGTGGAGTGAGTGGTGATATTAGTATTGTCGCTGATTCTATTACTCTAAATGGCAAATCCAGAATTGGCAACTCTAATGCTGGTAACGGAAATTCAGGAAATTTAATTCTAAAAGCAAACAACACAGTTTCTCTTGATAACTCGCTTATCACAAACGGAATAGACTCATCAGTAACCGGGAATGGCGGTAATGTTTCTGTCATAGCTAATTCTATTTACTTACGTAATGGCTCTGTCGTAGGTACAACGAGTCTGGGGAAAGGCAATTCAGGAGATACGATAATAACGGCTAAAGATAAAATTTCTTTAGAAGAAGGGTCTGGGATTGGAACTACTGTCGGTGAAGGCGGTGTGGGAAAAAGTGGTAGAATCATAATCGAGGCAAATTCTGTGGATTTAAGTACTATTTCCGTGATATCAAGTTCAAACCTTGGAAAAGGAGACTCTGGGGATATTCTAGTGACTGCTAAAGATCAAGTTTTTCTGCTTGGCTCTTTTATTACGAGCGAGGTACTTCCCAGTGGTATAGGGAAGAGTGGTGACATTAATATCAGTGGGGGACAAATATCAATAACCAATTCAACAATTTCATCATCAACTGTTGGAATAGGAGATGCGGGGAAAATTAATTTGCAAAGCTCTGGATTAATAAAATTTGATAAAGGTAGTAACCTTAAGAGTATTGCGTTCAAAGGTGCTGTTGGTAACGGTAATGACATTACCATTAAAACTGGTTCTTTGATTTTACAGAATGGTAGTTTTGTATCGACTGCGATTGGAGCAAAGGGGAAAGCCGGAAACCTACTAATAATTGCAACTGGTGGCATTTCTCTAAGTGGCAAAGGGGTGGCAATTATCAGCTCAGCCGCACCGGGAGCTCAAGGTGAAAGTGGTAACATAAATATTATTTCTAACACTTTGTCAATAGATGATCAAGCCGGGGTTTCTTCCGCTAATTTTGGTACTGGAAAGGCAGGGAGTATTAATTTTGAAATCGCAGGAGAATTAAATATTATTGGTAATGAAAAAACTGCTGGAATTTCTAGTTTTGGGACAAGCACAGGCGCTGGTGGTAATATTTTTCTTAAAATAGGTTTTTTAAATCTCCAGAACAGAGGTGTGATTTCAAGCAGTAGTACAGGGGGTGGAGGCTCTTCAGGAAATATTGATATTGCTGCTAAAAATAGCATTTCATTATCTAATAAATCAACTATTGCAGCTACAACGTCTGGTGGCGGGGATGGGGGTATTATTAATTTGTCATCCAAAGAAATTACGCTACTCAATAAATCCTCTATTTTAAGCTCCTTACTCGCAGGTAAAGGAAATGCAGGCGATATAAATTTTAATGTTATTGATTCCGTAAATATATCTGATAGTGTAATTGAAAGCAACACATTGCAAGGCACTGAAGGTAATAGTGGAAAAAATAAAATTAATGCTGGGGTACTAAACATTGCAGACAACAGTGACATCTCAACCTCAACTGCTGGAAAAGGAAATGCAGGGAATGTACAAATTAACGTCAAAAACGGTATCTCTATCATCCAAAATAGTCATGTCTCAAGTGGAGTAAAGAAGGAAGGAGATGGACAAGCTGGAAGCATTGACCTTAGTTCTAAAAATCTATTACTGCAAGACAGTACTATAAGTACTACAAATTTCGGGAAAGGTGATGCAGGATTAATTGATATTAGGAACTCCGACTCCACAAAGGTTTCCAAAAGCATTGTCGGTTCTCTAACAGGAATATTTGTTACGTCTCAAGGGAGTTCTGGAATTGCTGGCGATATCTTTATTTCATCTCCAGAGATATTATTAACTTCTGCGGCAATTTCGGCTTTATCGACTACTGGTAGTAATAATGGGGGCAACATTCGGATAGCAGATGCTAATCTAATTTTTCTTCGACAGAGAGGTTCTATTACGACTAATGTTGGAGGCACGCCTTTAGCAGAGGGTAATGGTGGCAATATTAATATTAACTCCAAGATTATTGCTGCTATTCCCGCAGAAAATAATGATATTACCGCTAATGCTGTCAAAGGTAATGGTGGTAATATTGGTATTGTTTCTCAAGGTCTTTTGGGCATTCAGCCCAGTTCCCAGCAAACTCGCAACAGTGACATCACAGCTAGCTCTACCTTTGGCCAAAACGGCAATATTAATATCAATAGTCCTGGTATCGATCCTGGTAAAGATGCTAGTAAATTACCGACTACCCTGATCGATATCAACAATCAAATCTCTCAGACTTGTAGTACCAGCCAAATTGGTAACAAATTTACCGTCACTGGTAGTGGTGGGCATTCTCCCCATGCAGAGGATTCACCGGACAACGATGTGGTTTGGTTAGATACTCGTAATCCTAGAACTCGGGCAGTAGCTAATATCCTGAAAACGGAGATAGTCACCAAAATTACTCAGCCCGCTGTGGGGTGGGTCTTTCGGCAAGGCAAAGTGAAGTTATTAGCAGCGAATACAGAAAGTGCAACAACCAGAACCAAAACTATTTGTCCTACTCACAAAACTTAACCCAAGACTACTTTCAATTACGTAAATATTCAGTACATGTTTTATCTTAAATCCAACTCTTTCATGAAAACCAATCTTTTCTTTCTGGCAATCACTTTTTTAATAAGTACCATAATGAATGATGAAGTCACCTATGCGCAGACTTATCAACCATCAAATCGTGTCCCCGTAGCAGATAATACGATAGGAACTCAAGTTCTACGCAATGCTGACAACTTTGCAATTACTGGTGGAGTAAGTAGAGGGCAAAATACTTTTCATAGCTTTCAAGATTTTTCTGTGCCGACTAGTGGTGTTGTCACTTTCGCTAATCCAGCGGGCAATCAGAGCATTATTACGCGGGTTACTGGTAGTCTATTTTCTGATATCAATGGCACCATCAATACCCAGGGTGCAAATTTTCTGCTGATTAACCCCAATGGTGTCGTGTTTGGCCCGGGTACACAGTTGAATGTGGGTAGAGTTTTTGCAGCGAGTACAGCAAATGGAATTGATTTGGCAGATGGGGCAGGTAGAATGCTGATTTTTGGAGTTAATGGGGCCGGTGATGGGGCATTGCTATCGATCGACTCTAAGGTTATTTTTAATGTCTCGCGCTTAAATTTAGGTGGTGGCAACGGCGAAATTAATAACTTTGGCACCCTTGATACCAATAACCCTGGCCAATATATTGGCTTAGTTGGTGGCAATGTTAACTTAAATAACGGCGAAATATTCTCTCAGCAAGGTGGTCGGATAGAATTAGGTGGATTATCAGCACCAGGATCTGTCAGTTTAGGTGTAGAGGGAAATAATTTAAAGCTAAGCTTTCCAGCAAATACAGCTCGGGCAAATGTCTTGATCGATAATCAATCTACGGTAAATACTTTTGGTGATGCAGGAGGCAATATAGCTATTACTGCCAAAAACATAGATATTTTGGGTAACAGCTTTGTGTTGAATGGCATTCTTTCTGGCACAGGAGTAGCCGGTGATATTAAGCTGAATGCTACGGAGAATATAACATTAAGCAATAACAGTTTTGTTGGCAGCAATATTGGGTTTAGTGGTATTGGGGGCAGTATTTTTGCGAATGCTGATTCTCTTGCCATTCTGGATGCTTCCGTAATTGGGACATTTACTAGTGGAAAAGGAAATGCAGGGAATACCACAGTAACTACAAACAATAATGCTTTCATTAGTGGTGGAGCGAGTATTGTTAGTGAAGTCAGTAACAGAGCCGAAGGTAATGGCGGTAATATCGTTATTAATACTGGGAATCTTTTATTGCAAGATGCAGCTAGAGTATCTGCTTTCACCAATGGCAAAGGTAATGGTGGAGATGTAACCATTAGAGCAAAAGATTCTACAGTTGCTTTAACAGATTCTCGTATTTTGAGTACGGTGAGAGCAAATGGTGTTGGCAAAGGGGGCACTGTTGAGGTGATCACTGATTCTCTTGCCGTTCAAGATGGTGCCGCAATTGGGACATTTACTAGTGGAAAAGGAAATGCAGGGAACACCACAGTAGCAGCGAACAGCACCGTTGCTATTAGTGGTAGTGGAGCAAGTATTTTTAGTGAAGTTGGTAATGGAGCAGAAGGGAATGGCGGTAATATCGTTATTAATACTGGCAATCTTTCATTGAAAGATAGAGCTGAAGTATATGCCTTTACAAATGGGAAAGGAGCAGGTGGCGATGTGATTATTAAAGCAAAAGATTCTATAATAGCAGATTCTTCTGTTTTGAGTGATGTGGGAGTAAATGGTGTTGGCAAAAGTGGCGATATTAGTTTCAATTCAGAAAATATATCTTTAGATAATGCTCTTGTGGCAAATAGAACATCGGGCAAAGGAAATACTGGGAATATTTTCTTGACAGCTCAGGACAAAATCTCTGCGGTTAGAAATACACTTGTAACTAGCTTAGTTCAAACAGATGCTGTAGGAAATAGTGGTAGCATTACTATTGATACTAGTAACTTATCCTTGAAAGAACAATCTAATGTGTCTGCTTTAACAGAGGGGAAAGGCAACAACGGAGATGTAAACATTAAAGCAAAAGACTCTACAATAATAGACTCTTCTATTTTGAATGGTGTGGGGATAAATGGTATAGGAAAAGGAGGAGATATCAGAATCGATGCTGCTGGAATATTGTTGAGCAATGCTTTAGTAGAAACTAGGACATTGGGTAAAGGAAGTGCTGGGAATATCTTTTTAATAGCTAAAGATACAGTCTCTGTTACTAACAATACATCTGTATTTAGCACAGTGCAAGCAAGTGCTGTTGGGAATAGTGGTGATATCAAAGTACAATCATCATCATTATCTGTTAGTGATAGTAGGATTTCAAATTTTATTTCAGGCAACGGTACTGTCGGAAGCGTCGATATATTTGCAGATGGCAATGTTTCTTTTATTAACGGGAAAGTCTTTAACATCTTAGATAATGGAGCTGTTGGGAGTGGTGGCAACACGTTTATTCGTGCCGATTCTCTCAGTCTGGATAATAAAAGTAGCATTTTTACCGCCACTTCAGGAAATGGTAATGCGGGAAATATTGATATACTTACAGATAGTAAAGTCTCTCTTTCTGATTCAAATATCTTCAATACAGTAAATAATGGAGCGATTGGAGATAGTGGCAATATAAATATTCATGCTGGCTCTCTGGTGATTGACAATAACAGTAGTCTTTCTAATAGTACAGATGGCCAAGGGCGAGCCGGTGATATATCAGTAGCTGCTCAAGGCACCATATCTCTGGCTGGTAAATCCATCTTTATAAATAGTACGGGAAATCTAAGCATCGGAAAAGCTGGTGACATTAACATCAGCTCGAATTCCTTATTCATTAATAGTGGAACTATTCTTACTTTTGCCACGGGTCGAGGTGATGCTGGTAATACAAATATAAATATCAAGGACACCATTTTACTATCACAGCAATCAAATATTAGCAACAGCTTGAATACTGGAGGTATTGGCAAGAGCGGTAACATTAACATCAGTAGTGGTAGCTTATCCAGTGATTCATCTACTATTTCTTCTTCAACTTTTGGTTTGGGAAATGCTGGAAATATTACTTTTGCTATTAAAGATGATTTCTCTTTTTCAAATACACGAGTTTTTAGTGATGTATCTGCTGGGGGCGTGGGTCAAGGGGGCAATATTGATGTTACTGCTGGTTCTTTAGCCTTTACTAAAGGTTCTGAGTTACTCTCTATTGTCCGTCCTGCCTTGGGCATACAACCACCTGGCCAAGGTGATGCTGGAAATATTACAGTAAAAGTTGCCGGTGCTGCTAATTTCGATACTGGTACGGTCAATGGGTTTAGTGGCTTGTTTAGTAATACCGAACCAGGCTCAGTAGGTAATGGCGGTAACATCAGTATTGCTGCCAAGACCATTTCCTTGAGAGAGGGCGCAGGATTTCGATCGACGATCGCTGGTATCGGAAATTCTGGAAATGTGACAGTAACAGCAGCAGATAAGCTCTCCTTCGACGGCTCAGCAGGAGTGCTTACTCGGGTAGAAGCTAGCGGTATTGGCAATGGTGGAAATATTGCTGTTAGCGGCAGTGATGTCTCTTTCAAAAATGGTGCCGGACTAAGTGCGGAAACATTAGGATCTGGTAAAGCAGGAACAATTGTGGTGGATGCGACTAATTCTATTTTCCTTTCTGGGGAAGGTAACAACACTCAGAGCCTATTTGTGGTCGATCGAGGCGGTATCTTCAGTCGTTCTCAAAGCGCCACTGGCATTGCCGGAGATATAACCATTACTGCTCCTAACATCACCCTTGATAACGGTGGTATTATCAGTGCCCAATCTAATTTTGGCGGTGGTGGCAACATTACCATTGGTAGTAAAAATGCAACTGACTTGTTGTTTTTACGCCGGGGTTCACAAATTGCTACCGATGCTGGGGTTACAGCCCAACAAGGTGGTGATGGTGGAAACATTAATATCAACGCCAACTTTATTTTAGCTATTCCTAAAGAAAACAGCGATATTTCGGCGAATGCTGCCAGAGGTCGAGGCGGTAATGTCAATGTTAATTCCCAAGGTCTATTTGGTATTCAACTTCGCTCTCAACCCAGTAGTAGCAGTGATATTACGGCTAGTTCTAGCTTTGGCCAAAACGGCACTGTCAACATCAACACTCCCGGCATCGATCCGGGCAAAGATACCAGCGAACTACCCTCCGCCCCTACCGATGCCAGTAGACAAATTACTCAGACTTGTAACTCCAGCCAATTGGATAACAAATTTCATGTAACCGGTCGCGGTGGTCATCCGGCCACCAGCGAAGACCACTTAGGTCAAGAAGTAGTATGGCTAGATCCCCGTAACCCCAGAACTCAAGTAGCTAATAACTCAATTACCCAGTCAGTCAAAAAAACGCCACAACCCATGGTTGGGTGGGCATTTGATGGTAAAGGGAAAGTAACATTACTCGCAGCTAGTAACGAAAAGGAGCGCTACGGAGCCAATATTACTTGCCCCCCTCAAGCTAACTTGCCGCGCTAAAGTCAAGGACAATATCAGCAAATTATTGTATTTATGACCACTAAGTACATCAATGTATTTAGCTCAGTGTAAAATTAATTATCTTGTCAACAATGATTCAATAAGCTGCTGGTTTTAGTCGATTTCATCCTAATAATATTTATCAACTTCTAAACTAACAATTGTGTTCAAACCTTACTTTAAAATTCATCTTCATCTCTACTTTTTCACTCTCTTGGTGATATCGGCACTAATTGCGGCTCCGGTGCAAGCACAGCCGGTTCCTAGCTTCCCTAATCCCAGCTTTCAACGCCCCAATCTGCCGAACCCCGAACCCCAAATCCCTACCTTACCGCCACCAGAAAAACTCATCCCTATTCCCAACAACCAACCTCAAACCAATACCCCACTCACCGACTTCTCTAGCAAAATCGTTGTCAAAAAATTTGACATAACCGGCAGCACCGTCTTTAGCAGCAGCGAACTACAAAAAATCACCGCGCCCCTAACCAACAGACCGATCGGCTTCAACCAACTCTTACAAGCCGCCAACCAAATCACCGAACTCTACGCCAAAAACGGCTACATCAACTCCGGTGCCTTCATCCCCGGCAACCAAACCTTCGATGCCCAAGGTGGCACCGTCAAAATAGAAATCATCGAAGGCAGCGTCGAAGACATTCTCGTCACCGGCACCCAAAGACTCAACCCCAAATATATTGAAAGCCGAGTGGCCATTGGAGCCAGCAAGCCCCTAAAAGTCGATCGATTACTCGAAAGCCTGCGCCTACTACAACTCGATCCCCTAATTAAAAACATCTCCACCGAACTCGCCGCAGGTAAAGAACCCAGCACCAGCGTTGTGCAACTCACCGTCACCGAAAACCCCACCTGGCGCGCCGGAATTACTGCTGGTAACAACCGTACCCCCAGCGTCGGCGAACTGATTGCCCAAGCCAGCCTCTCTCAAAGCAACCTCACCGGAGCCGGAGATAGTCTCGCCTTATCTTATGGCCGCAGCGAAGCCAGCAACATTTATGACATCAACTACACCCTGCCGATCAATCCCCGCAACGGCACCCTCAAATTTCAATACAGCCGATCGAATAGCCGAGTAGTCGAAAACCCCTTCGATCGACTAGATATCAACGGCACCGCCCAAGATATCTCGGTGAGCTATCGTCAGCCCCTGCTCCAAACCACCGCCCAAGAATTTGCCCTGGGCATCACCATCGCCAACCGCGAAACCAACACCGGCTACCTAGCCTCAGTGATCGGCGATCGAGTGGGCTACCCCTCCCCCGGAGCCGACGACAACGGCGTGACCCGCATTACCGCCGCTCGTTTGTTTCAAGACTACACCCTGCGGGATAGCCAACAGGTCTTCGCCGCTCGATCGCAGCTTAGCTTTGGCGTAAACACCCTGGATGCCACAGTTTCGCCCTCATCACCCAACAGCAACTTTGTTACCTGGCGCGGCCAAGGCCAATATGTGCGGGCTTTAGCTCCCAACAGTATTTTGTTGCTGAAACTAGAAGGCCAAATAGCCGATCGACCCTTAGTAGCCCTCGAACAAATAGGCGTAGGTGGCCAAGATACCGTGCGGGGCTATCGCCAAGACTTACTCTTGGGCGACAATGGGCTACTAGCCAGCGCCGAAGTGCGGATTCCTATTTTCACGCCTGCCGACAGTAAAAATGTGCTACAAATTGTGCCCTTTGTAGATTTTGGGGTGATCTCAAATCAGGCTCCTAACCCCAACCCCAAAAACGACACGGTCGCTTCTGGGGGTATTGGCTTGCGGTATCAAAGCGGCGATAACTTTTTTGCTAAGTTCGATTACGGAGTGCCCTTTACTTCGATCGATCAACCCAAACGCACTGGTCAAGAACAAGGTTTTCATTTCTCAGCCGGTTACAGTCAGTCATTTTAATTAATTAATTATTTATTAGCCATTATGAAACACCGCAAAAATTACATAGCCACTATTCTTTTTAGCATCTGCAATATTCTACCAACTATTGTAATTAGTCCGGCTATAAGTACCCCCAACACAACAGCTACCAACGCATCATTTCTGAGCACCGCCCAACTGCTCAATCAACAAGGCGCAGATTATCTGGCCACTGGCAAACCAAAGCTAGCCCTAGATATTTGGCGACGAGCCAACCAAATCTATACTATCCTCCAAGATAAAGAGGGTATTATTGGCACTGAAATCAATCAAGCGCAAGCCTTTCAATCGTTAGGATTCTATCGTCAGTCTTTAGCTCTATTGCAAACAGTCCAAATCAAACTGCAAAAAGAACCCAGCTCTGAGCTAAAGATGAAAGGTCTGCTCAGCCTAGGCAACACCCTCAAATCATTGAGGGTATTAAACAACCGGGTAAATGACAGCACCCAAAAAATCGATATTGGGGCTAAAGATATTTTAACAACAGCTCTAAAAATAGCGATCGAGCGAGGAGATAACGTAACTGCTGATCAAATTAAAATGAGCTTGGCAAACATCATCGAAATCATTAATGCCCAAACCGATGATTCTAGCCAAGAAACAGCAATTCAAAGATACGAAGAAATAAAAAATACCACTAGCTCTGCTTTATTTAAAGTCCAGTCTGATATTAATTTATATCGATTACAGTCCAAACAAAATAATCAGCTTAATACTTTGCAGTTTTTAAGCATTATCAAAAAAGACTTAGATGCTATTGCACCTAGTCATAACACCATTTATGCATACATTAATTTAGCCAAAACCATCCAAAAGAATCAACTTGACGGCTTTAAAGACCAAGAACTAGTCAATCAAGTGGGTAACTTATTAACCACTGCAATTAGTCAGTCTCGCACTATTAAAGATAGTCGAGGTGAAGCCCAAGCTTTAGGAGCCTTGGGTGATACATATCGCATCAATAAACAACATAAATATGCTCAAGCTTTAACTGAGCAAGCTTTAGTAATAACTGAAAGTTTACCTGCTCCCGATCTGGCTTACCGATTACAGTGGCAGCTTGGTAAAATTATGGCGGTTACTAACCCCAAAGATTCCACTCCAGCAATTGGTGCTTATCGTCAGGCCGTAGGTCATCTAAAAAATCTCCGCAATGACTTAAATGCCAGTGATGCAGAGCTACAATCTTCTTTCCGCGATAGCGTCGAACCAGTTTATCGAGAGTTAGTAGGTTTATTGTTAAAAGACGAAAGCAAAATCTCCACCGAAAATCTTAATGCGGCCAGAGACTTGATGGAGTCTTTACAGGTAGCTGAACTCGAAAACTATTTTCGGCAAGGCTGTTTAGATACTTATACAGTGCAGCTAGACAAAATTGATCGATCAGCCACCGTTATTTATCCGATCATGCTTCCTGATCGAATAGCCGTGATCACCTCTATCCCCAATCAAAAGCTGACTTACCATAGTAGACCCATCGCTGAAGATAATTTCAATCGCATAATTGAAAATATTCAAACGGTAATTACCAAACCTGAATTTGTTAGACAAGAATCATCATTCAAATCTGAGTCCAAACAAGTCTACGACTTACTCCTGGCACCAGTAATGGCCAAAATTCAAAAATCTAACAACAAAACTTTGGTCTTTGTTTTAGATAGTGCGCTCCGTAATATTCCCATGTCGGTGCTATATGATGGCAATAAATATTTAATTGAAAACTACAATATCGCCCTGACCCCAGGCTTGCAACTAGTCCCTCCCCAAGAAGTCGTCGCCAATCGTCAATACAAAGCACTGTTGGGCGGCATCAGTGAAGAAAGACAAGGATATTCAGCACTCCCCGAAGTCCAAAAAGAACTGGACTACATCAGCAAACTTATTCCCAGTCAAAAACTACTCAACACCGAGTTCAGCCAAAACAAGGTAGCTAGCAATTTGGCAGGAGATAGTTCTTCGATCGTTCACTTGGCTACCCATGGAGAATTCAGCTCCGATCCCGCCAAAACTTTTTTGTTGACCTGGGATAATCAGCTTAACCTCAACCAGCTCAACAATTTACTGCAAAATCGCAATTTGCAATCTGGTAAAGCAATTGATTTACTGGTACTCAGTGCCTGCCAAACCGCCACTGGTGACAAGCACGCTACTCTGGGCTTAGCGGGCATGGCTGTGAGGGCAAGGACTAAAAGCACGATCGCTTCTTTGTGGTCAGTGAATGATCAATCCACCCGGCTGTTAATGAATAACTTTTATGAAAATCTGACCATCAAAAAACTAGGCAAAGCCGAATCTTTAAAACTGGCTCAGCAATCATTACTGCGCAATCCCGACTATCGATCGCCTTTTTACTGGGCACCATTTGTCCTAGTCGGCAACTGGCAGTAAAAGCTAGGGCTTCTTCTCTACAGGTTTTTCCGGAAGTTTTTCAGGTGACTTATCAGTAGTTTTAACTGGTGGCAACGTCAGCGTAGGTGAACTGCCATAGACCCTTGATAACTCAGCACTGTTTGCAGCCAAAGACTGATTAATTGGCTCCAGATCTTGTGCCAGCTTAATTTGCTGCTCCATAGTTTCCCCTGAAGAGACCAAGCTACCCAGTCCATTCACTAACTTTTTGACATTATTTCGGAAGTTCGGGTCTCCAGTCACTTCATCTAAATCTGCGGTAATTTTTTGCACATTCTGGAAAGTTAACCTCGCCGAAGTCAGAGTTTCTTGCAAAGTATCCAGGGTTTTAGGATTGTTTAACCTAGTCGAAATATCTCGCAGATTTTCGGTGGTTTTATTAGCATTTGCCAGTACACCCTTTAAATCTTTAGCTAAAGCATCAGAATCGACCTTAGCGATCGTGGTATTTAGCTTGCTAATTGTAGGATCTAGACTGTTCGCAGTTTTGCGTAAATCTACAGCTAAAGCATTAAAGCTAGTCAAGGTAGTCTTGAAAGTCTGGCGATTTTCGGCAATCAAACTATCTACCGACTGGGCTAACTTACTATAGTCGGCGGCAGTAGTATTAATGCCATTTGCCGTTTTGTTTACCTGATCAGCCGTCTCCCCAAACTTCTCGGCAGTAGCACCAAATTTATTGGCCGTAATCGTAATTGTATCGGTAGCCTTGCCCACTTTTTGAATAGCCGTATCAGCATTTCTCACCGTAGTATCCAAAGATTTTGTCACAGTATTGGCACTAGCCGACACCGTACTCAGCTCCTTTTTAATAGACTCAGGCAAATCACCAAACTTTTTACTGAGCACCGAAATATCGGCAGCAGCTTGACTGGCATTAGCCAAAGTCTTCTTGAGGCCATCTACAATTTCGGGTGATTCATAGCGGCTTACCAGCGCCGTCGCCCTGCGCAGCAACTCATTAAAACTAGCTCCCGCCCGACCAGACATGGCGGTGTTACTACAAACAATGGCACTGGCATCACAGTTACTATCCACTGCGTTTGGCGAGTTTGCCGCCAAAGTCACCGATCCTCCCTGAGGCACAATTTCGATCACCGGTTCACCGATTAAGCCGGTCTGACTAACTTCTGCGATCGAGTTACGCGGAATTTTCAAAGTGGGGTCAGTAATTTCTAACGCCACATCCACCCCATTTTCACTGGGCTTGATGTTGGCAATTTTACCCACCCGAATGCCCCGAAACCGCACGGCTCCGCCTTGCTGAATCCCCGCAGCTTCAGTAAACTGCGCATTGATTATATATTTCTGGTTATTGGGACCGATGCCTCTGAGCCAGAGAGCGGCAGCCGCGAAGATACCCAGACCAGCAAGGAGCATTAAGCCCACCGAACCTTCCCGCATTGCCCGTGACTGCATTTACTGTTCTCCATACACCTCGATCGAGGTAGATAAATGTGACCCATGTCTCTAAATTGTACCCGATGGCAAATGTCTATTTCTTTCTCACCGCTTCTAGAAATTTTCAAGATACAATGTTCAAGGAAAAATCCAGCAGCATTATGGCAGACAAACTAATTCGGGCAACAGCAGCAGACGGCGGTATTCGGGTAGTGGGGGCAATTACCACCCGGCTCACCGAAGAAGCACGCGGTCGGCACAAATTATCTCATGTGGCCTCGGCAGCCTTGGGGCGCACCATGGTCGCCGGTCTACTGTTTGCTTCTAGTATGAAAAAAGCCGAATCCCGCGTGAATATTCGGATCAAAGGCCAAGGCCCACTGCAAGGAATTTTGGTAGATGCAGGCACCGATGGCACCGTGCGGGGCTATGTGGGCAACCCGTCGATCGAACTACCCCCCAACGAAAAAGGCAAGCTAGACGTAGGCGGAGCCGTCGGGCGACGGGGATATCTCTATGTGGTGCGAGATAGTGGCAGCGGCCAGCCATATAACAGCACCGTCGAGCTAGTTTCTGGGGAAATTGGCGATGATTTAGCCCACTACCTAGTCACCTCTGAGCAAACGCCCTCTGCTTTGATTGTGGGAGTATTTGTCGATGCAAGCGGCGTAACGGCGGCGGGAGGATTACTGATTCAGGTACTCCCGAAAGCCGCCCGAGACGAAGACTTGGTGGACTTATTACAGTCGCGGCTCAGCGCCGTACAGGGCTTTACCCCCATGCTGCAAGCCGGGATGACCCTGCCCCAAATGATGGAAGGAATTTTGGGTGACTTGGGATTAGAAATTTTCCCAGAGACTCAAATGTTGCGCTACCAGTGTGGCTGCACAATCGATCGAATGGCTGAGGCTCTAAAAATGCTCGGTAAGCAAGAACTAGAAGAGATGCTAAACAAAGAGCGCGGTGCAGAAGTTACCTGTGAATTTTGCGCGGACGTTTACCGTTTAGACGATCGACAATTACAGTCATTAATTTCGGGAATGCCCTGCGCTTAAAGCTTCGTTCATGCCTAACAAAAATCTTTGATTTCTCTGGGTATACTAAATTTGCCCATCATTTTGTGCGGGCATTTTTGCACTAAAACGTCGCAAAAACTGGTAAAATCTGCCATCTTACGCTTGACAGTCTTATGATCGAAAGTGAGATAATGACAAAACCACAATGATTCTTAACGATCCCTATCAGTATCAGGAAGTGTAGCGTTGCCTAAGACACACTTACGCTTTGACTTCAATCAGTCATCTACGGCCACCAAAAGCTTGATGACCCAAATGCCCCAGTGGTTAAAACTGCCATTTTTGCGCAGTTGGGTTTTTTGGGCAATTATGACCTGTGGGCTATGTGGTGGTATGGGATATATTGCTTTACAAATGCTGTTTAACCCCAAAGCTGTTCCTAACTGTCCGGAACTATTTTTGCCAATGGCTCCGGCCTCACTGCGCGTATCTTGTGGCCAAGCGGCTGCTGGCAAGAAAACCCTCAAAGATGTAGTCGCTGCCTTCAACTTTGTCAAAGATATTCCGGCTGATGACCCCCTGCGCAATTTCGTAGATGAAAATATTCAACAGTGGTCGATCGAGCTATTGCGTTTAGCCGAAGGAGCTTATCAAAAAGGCGATATTAAAGGCGCAATAGAAGCCACTAAATTAGTCCCTCAAAATGTCAAAGCCTACGGTGCAGTGCAAAAGCGAGTAGAGAAATGGCAGAAAAACTGGAAAGAAGCCGAAGAACTCTATGCCAAAACCGAGCGACTGCTGCGTGATTCTCGCTGGGCAGAGGCTTATCAATTTGCCGCCAAACTCACCAAGCTGGGCAACGAATATTGGGGTGTTACTAGGTTTCAAGAACTATCCGATCGAGTCCAAGTAGCCAAAGAAGACAGTGCTAAGCTTGATATTGCCCACAAGCTAATTAAAAGCAACAAATTAGAAGACTTACTCAAAGCCATTACCCTTGCCCGCAAGATCGACAAAAAAAGCTACGCCTACAAAGAATCTCAGGATCTAATTGCCGAATCTGGCAAACAGATGCTGAATATTGCCAAAGCCCAGCTCAACCAAAATAACTGGCCAACTGTATTAGAAATTACTCGCCAAATTCCTTCTTCACCAGAAATCCAGGCTGAGTTAAACGATGTGAGTGCGATCGCCCAGGCGCAATCTTTTGCCAAAAACAGCACTATTGGTGATCTAGAAAGAGCGATCAGCATGGCGCAAGCCATCAAAACCGGCAGCACAGTTTATGCTCGTGCCCAAGAACTGTTGACGGGCTGGCAGTTAGAAATTTCTGATCTAGCCTATTTGCAGCGGGCTAAAAGCATGGCAGCTTCTGGCCAGCCAGCAGATTTGGAGCTGGCCATCAAAGAAGTCGGCCAAATTCCGGCCAGCAATCCTTTAGCCAAACAGGCCGCTACTACTGTTACTGAATGGCGCAATCAAATCCAGGTCAGCCAAGATCAGCCTTATTATCAGGCCGCTGAACAAGCAGCTAGCAGCGGCACTCCGGCTGCTTTGCTGCAAGGCATTGCCCAAATGCAGCAAATTCGGCCTGGTCGAGCTTTATTTAACCCCGGCCAGCAAAAAATTCAGCAGTGGACTGGACAGCTACAGCGCATGGAAGATGCGCCTATTTTAGAAAGCGCCGAACAGCAAGCCCGCAGTGGTAATACCGCTGGAGCAGTCAATTTAGCTCGCAAAATTGGGGCTGGTCGAGCACTTTTTGGCCAAGCCCAAGAAAGAATCGGCGCTTGGAGCGGTGATAGCCAAGCTGGCCAACAGCTAGCTGCTGCTCAGCAGTTAGCCAGCCAAGGCACCCCCGAGGCTCTATTGGGCGCGATCGATGCCGCCGACAAAATTCCCCAAGGTTCCGGCTCTTACAAATCAGCCAGAACTTCGATCGATAAATGGAGCAGCTCAATGCTGCAACAGGCCCAAGCCATAGCTAACCAAGATCTTGCACGAGCACTGAACATCGCGCGGGTAATTCCGCCCGGTGCTGCCGCCTACAACAACGCCCAAAAGGCCATTCAGCAATGGGAAAACTCCGCATCAAACGATCGGTAGCTCAATGATTTGCGATATTGTTGGCTAATGCTTACACTCCCCTGGCACTGGCATTCCATACCCCTTCAAGACCGCACCGGTTCAGCAATCTTTGCCGCCCTGTTTTTAGGTGAACCGATCGCCACCCTCTTAGAAAGCCCCACTCCAGTTACAGCTTTAGCTCGTTACTCAATTTGTGCTGGGGCACCGCGCATCGTCAACGGCCAGCTCCGTTGTTGGACTCCAAGCAACGGCGAAATTTTCAGTTGGCTCTTGGAGTTAATTGATCAGCCGAGTAGTCCTAGCAATGCCCCCGCAGATTTGCCTTTTACTGGTGGTTGGCTGGGCTGGTTGGGCTACGAAGCTGCC
>JAYSRP010000284.1:0-11183 GCA_043721015.1 Synechococcales cyanobacterium
TGGGGCACAGGGAGTCTGCCTTCGGAGGCTGTGTAAGACCAATGTTTTGCTTGCAAAATAGAGGCGGCGGCTGTTGAACAAGGAAGTCTGGAATCTTGAAGCCCGCTCTCTACCGCAAGGTGAGAGCTGGGTAGTACGGAGTCTAAGATATGTCACACAGTGTGACTTGAAGCAATCACGGGCCAAAAGCGATGTAACCTGCTTAGTCAGGCTTCATCGCTTTTTATTAAAACCAATAAACCGCTAAAATATCAAACCTGAGAACGCCCGGTAGTCAAAATACTTGCGGAGCCGCCCAGTTGCAGCACCACATCATTAAAATCTCGGTTGTTTAAACTAAGTGAGTCTTCAAAAGCAATTTTATTCTCGCCAATTCCCCGAATATGAGTTAATTTATCGGGGTTGGCATTAGCAAAAGCAAAGTAAGCGATCGGTCTTTGACCAATAGAATCCCGACCAACAATGGAATTATTGTTAGGATTTCTGGCTAGAAATGATTGAAAATTGCCATTAGAAATTAGTATCGGTGCGTAGTAATCTCCGATCGATGGACTTGTGCCAGTAGCCAGACTATCTTGAATAGCCAATCTTACGGCGGCTTGAGCGTAGCCAGCTTGACCAGGTAACAAGGTTTTGCCATTTAAAACAATGCTGCCACTGGTATTATTGACTTTGTAATAGCCTACTAAGTCATTGTGATTAGTGTCTTTAGATCTAGTCGTCAAAGGCTGTGGTTCTAAAGGATCAGCAGCTTCGATTACAATGGTTCGATCGCTTTCTGAGTAAAAAGATTGAGCAATTTTACCTGCTGCTGGAGTAATGATATTGTCACGGATGATAATGTTCTGCCCTACTCCTTTAGCTTTAGCATCTCCAGTAATCGTAGTAGTAATTTCACCCCCAGAAACTTCTGGACTAAGATGATTATTAAAGACAGTATTTTTGCGCACAATCACATTATCGCTATTGAAAGCTAAGATGCCTTGTCCACCATTATCAAAAACTCGATTATTTTCAATTAGTGTTTTACCTTTATATGCCGGTAAATCTTGGGATGACTTATTACCATCCACACTTTGAATCACTTGGGTTCTAGCATTATCGTCAATAATAATGCCATTGCCATCAGTAATTTGTGGGCGTTTCGATAGATCGGGATGGTTCAGATCATCTTCTGAAAAATTGTTAAAGTTTCTAATTAAGTTCTTATTCCCATAAACAGTGTTTCCCCTAACAATTATTTTAACGTCAGTATTACTATCAGAGTTACCGCTTTGATAGAAAGAAATACCCGAAGTAGCATAAGGTGAATAGTAAGAATTGTTGTAAACTTGGTTGTTTTCGACTGTGACATAGTCTGAGCGAATCACCGCAATTCCGCCACCCGTATTGTCTCGGATAACTGAGTTGCTAATTTTGATGTGATCTGGATAAATATTGTTGTAAAAGTTGCCGATCGCAATACCGTTACCAGAGGTAATTGGGCTAGAATAGCGCCCATCGGCTTTTTGAATAGCATCGACCTGCTCTACTGTTAAATTTTCAAACTCTTTGCGATTGCCTGCAACAACGAAGCCATCAATATTGACATAAGATCCTAAGACCTGAATACCCTGGTAATTCCGCACGTTAATCACGGGCTTATTGCGAGAGTCAAATGCTTTAAAGGTAATAGGAGCACCAGCCTTACCAGATTTGCTAATGGTTAAAACATTCTGGTTCGGGTCAGCGTTAGAGTATTCTCCGGGCATAACCAAAATAGTATCTCCTGCTCCGGCCACATCTGCGGCTTTTTGCAAGGTAGCAAAGGGAGACCTCCTACCACCACTGCTTTCATCATTTCCGATAATACTGGATACGTAATATGTCTTATTCATAAAATATTTCAATTTGACCGACTAACATTATATACTAATATATTAATTTGTAGGTAGTGATAGATACCAAATCATCTGTTTTCAGACAAATGGCTGATGCCCTAAGCAAGTACAGTGTAGTTTCTAACTTTGGAGCAACTCTGCTCATAAAAAAATCCCTGATTCGGTAAGAATCAGGGAAATATAGAAAATGAGTAAACAAGCTGAGACAATTAGGCCGTGAAATAAAAAGTTAAATTTTAAATTAAGTTAATCCAAACTTTAAAGCTGAAATTTATACCCTGCCTAAGCTAGGAGTTCTAAACCGCGTTGTCTTCGCATGTATCTAATGTAACTGAGTAGTTTGCAAAACCCATGAGCCAAATTGCGTAATTTTTTGTAATCCAACTAAAGTTCAACTCGCCAAAGCTGCATTCAATATATCGAAGGCAGTTTTACGGCGATCGAACAGAACGTTAAACTAAGGCTTCTTCTTTGATCAACTTGTCCCAACCCAGATCTTTCAGGTTGTCGTTGCGACGAAGGGGACGAGTCACTAGTTCTAGAATATCTCGGGCATTAGTGAAACCGTGCATCTGAGCAAAGGTGAACTCCACCGACCACTTGGTGTTGATACCGCGTGCTTCTAGGGGATTGGCATGTGCCATACCAGTAATTACTAGGTCAGGCTTTAGCTCATAGATCCGCTGAAGCTGATTATAGTTATCTGGTTTCTCCATAATCGTAGGTAATGGTGAACCCATTTCTCGACAGGTTTTTTCTAGTAACTCTAGTTCAGCCGCTTGATAGCGCTTATCCATGTAAGGAATGCCGATTTCTTGTACCGTCATACCACAGCGGACTAAGAAACGAGCCAGGGAAATCTCTAACAGGTTGTCGCCCATAAAGAACACCGACTTGCCCCGAACCATCGAGACATAATCTTCTAGGCTTTCCCAGATTTGGGCTTCGCGTTCTTCTAAGCCTTGGGGCACAATGCCCAACACCGAGCAGATTTTTTCAATCCAAGCTCTGGTGCCATCGGGTCCGATCGGGAATGGCGCACCAATCAACTTGCACTTCCGACGACGCATTAAGGTGCTAGCCGTGCGGCTGAGGAATGGGTTTACGCCCACTACATAATCACCTTCGGCCAGAGTGGGTAGCTCGGTAAAACGCTTCGCTGGCAGCCAACCACCAACTTCTACACCCTGCTTTTTCAGTTCCAAAGTCAGGTTAGTTACCACTGGATCGGGTAGAGATCCAAATAACACTAAATTAGGATGAGCCGGAGCCTTAGGTTCTTCTTTAGGACGACCGAAGCTCAACAATTTGCCAATGCCGTTGCGTTCTTCTTTTTCGGCCTGAGTATTTGCTTCTTTTTCGGGGCAACGAGCAGCCATGGCTGCCAAAACAGTATCTTCACCCTGGGTAAAGGCGTAGTCTAAGCCATTAGCGCGAGCAGTGACGATCGGAATACCCAATTCGGCTTCTAATCTAGGAGCCAAGCCCTCCAGATCCATTTTGATAATTTCGGTGGTGCAGGTGCCAATCCAGACAATCACGCTGGGGTTGCGATCTTTTTTGATTTGGGTACAGAGTCTTTTCAGCTCATCATAATCATTGAGCTGAGCCGAAATGTCTCCTTCTTCTAGCTCAGCCATGGCGTAGCGTGGCTCGGCAAAAATCATTACACCCATGGCATTCTGCAAGAAGTAGCCGCAGGTTTTGGTGCCAATTACTAAGAAGAAGCTATCTTCAATTTTTTGGTATAGCCATGCAACACAGCTAATCGGGCAAAAAGTATGATAGTTTCCAGTTTCACACTCAAAGTTGAGCGCCTGAGGTTCTTGTGCCTTAATATCAGTGGCGACGGTCATGGAAAAGCCTCTTATGTACTTAATTCTGCAAAATATTGTTAATGTAGCCTCACTTGTTAGACAGGTGAGGCGATTCGTTTCATTAAACCATCAAGAGCTGCTCAGCACTGGCAGTCACAGGTGGTGGAGTGGTGTTACCCAAGTAGAAGTCTGAGAGCAAGGTAAACAGCTCTCGATCGGGGGTGTCATTAGGTACTACGCCTTCAGGCATGGCCAAAATTTGGTCAGCAATATTTAGGTAGTAGTCGCATACATAGCTGAGGGATGGATCGTTCTCGGCCATTTCAAACAATGTTTTGCCCTTTACTCGGGATACCCGAATATCTTCAATCAGAGGTAAGACCTCTAAAACTGGCATAGGCACAGCTTCTAGATACTTATCGATCAAATCGCGCTTAGAAGTACGATTACCGATTAAGCCCGCTAACCGCAAAGGGTGAGTCCGGGCTTTTTCCCGCACTGAGGCGGCAATCCGATTGGCGGCGAACAAGGCATCAAAGCCGTTGTCAGTGACAATCAGACAATAGTCGGCGTAGTTCAAGGGAGCCGCAAAGCCACCGCAAACTACGTCGCCCAATACGTCAAACAAAATCACATCATATTCATCAAAAGCATTGAGTTCTTTCAATAATTTGACTGTTTCGCCCACCACGTAACCACCGCATCCCGCACCAGCCGGAGGGCCACCTGCTTCTACGCAGTCTACGCCGCCATAACCTTTGTAGATCACGTCTTCAGGCCACACATCTTCGTAGTGGTAGTCCTTTTCTTGCAATGTATCAATAATCGTTGGAATCAAATATCCTGTGAGGGTAAAGGTGCTGTCATGCTTGGGATCGCAACCAATCTGCAAAACTTTTTTCCCGCGCCGAGCTAAAGCGACTGAGATGTTGCAGCTAGTTGTCGATTTACCAATGCCGCCTTTTCCGTATACTGCTAGTTTCACCTGCAAAACCTCCGCTGAGTTGGCTGGCTGTATCTTATAGGTGAAAATTATGGCGCTAAGTAGGGGCAAAGAAAAGGAGCTGACATATTCGTTAATACTAATGGTTCATCTAGTTACTATTGCTTGCAGACCAGTAGGATGGCTTGCTTAAGCGAAAATACCTACGATCGATCACTGCTTCTATTAACAAAGATGCTATGGCTAAAGTCATTTTCAGCCCCAATTGTGGATGTTTTATTGACTTTCTCAGCATAAAAATACTGAGTTCAATGCCAGTAAATCAGCATTTAACTCAGCAACAAAACAACATAATTAAGAGAGTCTGACTGCGATCGATCCCCAGTAAATCTCAATCTGCACCAAAATCCAGACTAGTAAAGAATTTGGAATGTGACCCTGGCACTCACATTTTGTCTTCCACTTTGAATTAATAGCTAATCTGCAACGTGACATTAGCCTGTACTTCTTGCTCACCGCCCACCACTTGAGTAGGAGCAGCAGTTCTAGCGAAGGTATTTTTGCTCACGGCATCAAAGGCAACTGGTATTGGCGTAGGACGAGCAGCATCATTGATCTGAATACCGACGATTGCCTTTTGCTGTAGACCCAAACTACTCAAGGCTGCTAGGGCTTGGCGCTGGGCATCTTTGGTGGCCAACTGAATCGCCTGAGACTGAGCGCGCTCGATCGCCGCATCTTCGGGCACAGAGCTAACACTGTCTACCCGAGTGGCTCCAGCATTGACGGCTTCATCGATCGTTATCCCAGCTTCGGTAGTAGGAGTACGAAAAGTGACGTTATTAGTAGCGGTATAGCCTACCAATCGCTGACGATTGTTTTCGTTGACATAATTAGGAGTCAATGTAACAGTGCTGGTCTGGAGTTTGTTCACCTTGCGCAGACGCAGCAGTTGCAATACTCTAGCTGCGCGGTTGGCGGCTTCTTTTTGGACAGTCGTAGAATTTTTGCCGGTGACTTCTACTCCTAAACTAACTTGGGCTAAAGTGGCGGCGATCGAAGTGGTGCCCCGCCCTGTTACGGAGAGAACGCGCTGTTGCTCTACCGCCCAACTTGAAGTACTGAGGCCGAGAGTTAACAAAGCCGGTAGAGTTAGGCGGAAGCAAGATCTAATAAGAGCCATGTGATTGAAACTGAAATAGTATTACTATCTTTGACCAAGCCACTATCAAAATAGTTTCCGTCATAATAGTTTCCGAGATTTTTTTAGGCAAAATAAAACCCGCTACTGCGGGTAATAAACTTTAGCCTGAAAGTCTTAATCAGAGGCTAAAATTATTTGTTGCCATTGGCATAAAAGCTCACATGGTAAGCAAAAGACTTCCAAGGATGTTTATGAACATCTTGCACAACCACTGTACCTTTCCAGGAAAGTTCTGGAATACTGACTTCTACAGCAGTCTTACCAGGCTGAGCTTTTCTGAGCAGCATTTCTAAATCTTTGGTGCTGACAGTTAATGACTCCGATTCACTGCCTTTGTGACCATATAAATTGGCTGGAGTGATGCCATCGCGGCGGAGTTGGTTAGGCTTGCTGCCAGCTACTCGCTGCTTACATTCGATCGATAGTTCCATAATGAATTTCTCTAGGTGATTTTTTAGGATTTTACCAAGTTTTTACCGATCTAGTAAGCTAGATCGGTGTTGGGCACCGGTATTGTGCTAGGGCTTAGCCGCATCTGGTTTAGATCGACCATTAGCATAGCGCAAAGCTCGCTTCGGCCCATGGATGGGGTCTTCCACCACAATTGTCTGATCACGGCTAGCCCCGATCGAAACAATTGCGATCGGTACTTCCATCAATTCCGCCAAGAAGTACAGATAATTCTGCGCCTCTGCGGGCAAGTCATCTACCGATCGACATTCTGCCGTAGAGCTTTGCCAGCCAGGGAAGGTTTCGTAGATGGGCACACAGGCTGAAAACTCAGCGGTAGAGTTAGGAAAATCTTCGGTACGTTTACCGTCAATTTCATAAGCTACACAGACTTTGATTTCTGGTAGCTGATCCAACACATCTAGCTTAGTGATTGCCATACAGTCCATGCCATTGATCCGCACTGCATAGCGGCCAATGACTCCATCGAACCAACCACAGCGGCGTTTGCGACCGGTAGTAGTACCAAATTCGGCACCAATTTCGCAGAGCTGTTCGCCTACTTCGTCAGTTAACTCCGTAGGAAATGGGCCTTCGCCGACTCTGGTGGTATAGGCTTTCGCCACCCCAATTACTCGATCGATCGCCGTTGGGCCAACTCCGGCACCGACACAGGCACCGCCCGCGATCGGGTTAGAAGAAGTCACATAGGGATAAGTCCCGTGATCTAGATCTAATAGTGTGCCTTGAGCACCTTCAAACAAAATATTCCGGCGCAAGCGAATTGCATCGTAAATTTTCAAAGAAGTGTTCACCACATAAGGGCGTAGCCGATCGGCATAGCCTTTATATTCGGCAATCACTTTTTGCGGGTCGAGTAGATCTTTGGCTGCGTAGCCATAGAGCTTCTCTAAGACACCATTTTTTTGTTCGATCGTCCAGGCCAGCTTTTTGGGCATGACCTTTTCGTCCATGATGTCTTGGACTCTAATACCCATGCGTTCAGACTTGTCCGCATAAGTTGGTCCAATCCCTCGTCCGGTGGTGCCGATTTTATGAACGCCCCGTCTTTCTTCGGAAGCTTGGTCGATCATGCGGTGATAGGGCATGGTGACATGAGCTGTCTGAGAGATCAACAAATTATCGGTAGACACATTAAGTGCTGCCAACTGGTCTAGTTCGCCAATCAAAATTTTGGGATCGATTACCGTACCGCAGCCAATGATGCAGTCCGTATCCGGATACAACACCCCCGAAGGTATGAGGTGCAGCTTAAAAGTCCGTCCCTGTACGACTACCGTATGGCCAGCATTTACGCCGCCTTGATAGCGCACCACCACATCCGCCGACTTACTGAGTAGGTCGGTGATTTTACCTTTGCCTTCATCGCCCCACTGGGCACCAATTACAACAACGTTAGCCAAGGAGTTCCACCTGCTAAAGTTAACACAATCTCTAATACTACCATAGGTTCTGCATTTTGGCTGGATATTTTGGGTACAAGTTTTTAAGCTTCTGGTCAGGAAATGTTTTGCTGTGTCAAGGAGAAGGCTGTGTCAAGAAGAAGGCTAATGGTGGTCA
Source organism: Synechococcales cyanobacterium (assembly GCA_043721015.1). Classification (GTDB taxonomy): domain Bacteria; phylum Cyanobacteriota; class Cyanobacteriia; order Cyanobacteriales; family Chamaesiphonaceae; genus JAAFHZ01. The sequence continues at coordinate 7,876 of JAYSRP010000284.1, forward strand.
ATCGATCGCCTACGGCGTAAGCGAAGCTATCGCCTACGGCAAAAACAGAGTGATCGTCAACCGTAAAACTACATAAATTCACATGAAATCTTCAAAAATTTAATTTTCACACTCAACAATTCACTTTTATAAAAATGGTCAACCGTAGAAATACATAGGCCAATTCAGTGTTTATACTACGGCCAGACTCTTTATGCTTCAAGCATTTGAGATTTACACTGAACTTTTTTGTTTACGTTATTTCTGAGCATTTTGCAGGGAAAGATGAAATTGTAAGACCAATCATAAAAAAAGATTGGCAGAGTAAACAACGCAAAACGAGTACTTCCCGTGAACGCAGACAAATTATCTAAATACTCCCGTCCGATCGTTGCATCCCTGTTGATCAGCGGTGGCATGTTACAGTTAGCAGCCCCAGTTTTGGCTCTTGGCACCGACGCTGGCACCCAGATTACCAACACGGCTACTGCTAGCTACGAAGATCCAACTGATCCCAACAAGCCTTTAAACACTTTCTCGAACACTGTGAAGGTTGCAGTTGCCGAAGTTGCTGGTATTACAGTTACTGCTGACACATTTGCTATTGTCAAGGGTGGCGCTAATACTGGTGTTGGCGCAGAAGCTGGCGACAAAGTTAACTTTGACTACGTTGTTATGAACGTAGGTAACGATGCTACTCAGTTCCGGATTCCTGGTACTGCCACTGTGGCTGGTGCTGGTTCTGTAGACCAGGTTCAATACTTTGATACTGCCACCAGTACTTGGATCAATATTCCTAGCGCTGGCGAGTTTATTAGCCCTTCTAAGCTGCCTGGTGAATCATTAAAAGTCCGAGTTGTCACCTCGATCCTAGCTGGTGCCGGTGCCAACACTGATGTTGTAGTAACTCTGGGTAATACAACTGCTCCTGGTGCTCAAAACGTTACCCGCGATGCTTCTGGTGGTGACGTATACACCGTAGATAATGCTAACGGTGTTGCTGGTGAAGTTAATGGCACTCCAGAAAATGGTGTGCGTGAAGCTTCCGTATCTCAGAAAGTAACCATCGGCGCTACTCCTGAAGCGTTTGCTACTATTACCAAGGTACATGGTGCTCAAAATCCTGGTGCTAACTCCAATATTTTGACCGATGATACCTTAACCTACTCATTGGCTTTAAAAGTAGCTGCTCAAGCTGATGTGCCTACTAACAGCAACAAAATTGCTGCTGATTTAGCTGCTACTACCATCACTTTAGATGGCAACGCTACTGCTAAGAAAGTATTGGTATCTGATGCGGTACCTCAGTACACCACCGCTAAGAGCGTGACTGCACCCGCTGGTTGGGTTGCTGTTTACACCACTAGCGTTGCCGCTAGTGTTAATGCTGACAAGGCAGTTTGGTTGTCGATTCCTGGTACTGGTGCTGTTGCTGTACCTGCTGGTGCAACCCGTGTTGGTTTCGTAGCCGATGGCCCGATCGCCAAAGGGACTACTACTCCTAACATGTTGGTTACAGTCGAACTGACTAACATACCTGCAACTGGTGGTAACGTTGCTAACATTGCGCAAGTATTTGGTAGCACTGATGTCAATGGTACTCTGAAGCCAGTTTACGATGAATCTGGAGACAACAAGCCCAATAACTACAATGACAACGGTACTCCAGCACCTGTAGATCCAATCACTGGTAATCCGATCGTTGGCAATGGTGTCGTTGATCCGACTAACCCTGGCATAACTGATACTAACAACAACAACACTGGTACTGGCGATGCTGGTGAACCAAACGTTGTAGCTGTAGTACCTCCTGGACAAGCCGGTATTTTGAATGGTACTAGCAACAAGCCTGATGCAGTTGGTCCTACTGGCAACAACGACGATTTTACTAACGTCTCTGCACCAATTCCGGCTACTACTTGGGTATTAGATGGCAGCGGCAACTATGTGCCCGCACCGATCGATCCAGGTGCCGTACCGTTCTCGAACACTTTCCAGACTGCTATTGGTTCTCCAACTGGCAGCGTAGATTTACTGCCTGCAACTCCAGCTACCCCATTGCCTTCTGGTACTAAGGTTACAATTAGCTACGGTGGTACTTCTAAGGTCTATTCGTTTGACGGCACTAAGTTTGTAAACGTAGATCCTGCTACTGGTTTAGCCACAATTACCGCAGCGACTCCTCTGGTCATTCCTGGCGTAGTTCCTGGTGCTAAGGTGAACTACGGGGTAGAAGTAGATCTACCTGCTGGTACTCCACAATTAGCTGGTTACAGTGTACCTGTTACTGCTTTTGTAGATGTTAACGGCGATGGTATTTTAGATGCTACTGAGCCTCAGAACCAAACCGTTGATCGGGTTTACACTGGCTACCTCAAGCTAACTAAAGAAGCTCAAATCACTGATGCTAACGGTGCGATTATTGAAGCCTTTACTGCTGCACCAACTAAGCGCGCTCAGCCCGGTCAGTCGATCGAGTACCGCATTACCTACAGAAACATCTCCGAAGTTGCTCCTGCTAACAGCGGTAGCGTTACATTGAATGCCCAAAACATCAAGGTAACTGAGGATGGTAACGCTACTCCTAACAACTGGGCACCAATTACTACTCACAAAGTAGGCTCGGCTACTGATAGCAACAATGGTGCAATCAGCTTTGATGGTGGTGCTAGCAACAACAGCACTCCTGCTGTAGCTGTCTACAGAAATGTCGTAGCTGGTCCTTTGGCTCCTCAAGCCACTGGTACCTTCAACTTCACTCGGGTTGTGAAATAGTCTAACTCCTTGGGGAGTACTAACTTTGCGGGCGGCTCGCCGCCCGCTTTCTTCCCAAATAAGAAATTGTATGTTGGTCTAGGCTCGGGTGAATATTTTAGGTTCGATCGAGTCTACACAAGCAATACACCTAAAGTTTGGTTTTGTCCTTCGACCTCAGGTCGCAATAGCAAGTTATTGCAGAGCAAGCGTGAAACAATTTTCCTCAATTCGTAATTTATCACTGTACTGCCTAGTGGCGACTGGCCTGAGTTTAGCAAGTACAGCCGCATTTGCAGCCCCGGTGCCCACTATCAGTAACCAAGCAGCAGGTAGCTACCAAGATCCGATCGATCCCATTCAGCCATTCACAGTTTATTCTCCACCAGTTAAAATCAGCCTGCAAGAAATTGCTGGGATCACTATTACTCCTACCGGTATCACCCGCCAAGATAACAGCTTAAATGGTGGATCCGTCGGCACACTAGCTAAAGACACTGTTTTATTCTACAATTTTGAAATCCAGAATATTGGCGGCGAAACCACTCAGGTCTTTGTGCCAAATCTGGCTCAAG
>JAYSRP010000285.1:0-11143 GCA_043721015.1 Synechococcales cyanobacterium
TTGGTACAGCAAAATGTTACTAGCTTTGAAGTGAAGGTAGCAGTTACTGATTCCCAACGGCTACTCTATGAGGGAATGAACGTAACGATCGATTTTAAAGCGGGTGAGCTAAATCAGGTTTTAATTGTTCCAACAGCATAGTTATTTAGGCCGGATTATTCGGGTTTACTAAGATCCATCAATCACCCTTGACTTTACATCCGACTATAGACTTTATAATAAAAAAGTCTTCTAGAAAAACATCGGAAAGTAATCATGAAAAATCAACTTAAACTAGCCATCGGTTCAGTATTGGCAGTTGCTACCTTAATTCTGATCACAGCCGGAGGTGCTGTTGCTGAAGATAAAGGAAACAGAAACAGTTGCAACTGTTCTTGTAATGGCAATCAGCAGCGGAATACTTCACCATCTTCGGGCAATTCACTGTCTCAGCCATATCCAGCGGGGTACACTCGCGGTAAATAGATTGTGCAGCAGTTCTAAATCAGCTAACTAAGCGTAGAACTCCAGCTAAACAAAGGTTTCAATCTTATGCAAAGTGACCCAAAATTGATCGAGAATATTAAACATGAACAAGCCAGATAAACAGAACAGTAAGATAAAACGGAAGAGCATTGCGATTGTGGTATGTTGTGCTGTACCTTTCATCGCTATATTAATTCTGGGTAAAGGATTGGGGAATTTGCTTGGTCGTGCCACTCAGTCAACCAGTTCAACGGTAATTTCAGGTTTGAACTCTTCTGATCTGGCAGCAAATACTATTGAATACCCTGCTGGTAAATGGCAAACAGACAACCACACTCACGGGTTATCCGTCAGCTCCACCAATCCCAACCTGATTTATCTCGCTACTCACCACGGGCTATTACAGCATACTCAAACTGGTAAATGGCTCTGGCTGGAGCCAACGCAGAAACGAGCTGATTACATGGGTTTCACCGCCGATCCTACAAATCCCCAGCGTTTTTATACCAGTGGGCATCCCCAGACTGGCGGTAATTTAGGGTTTCAGGTAACTGAGAATTCAGCTCAAGATTGGAAGCAAATTTCCATGCCAGGAGTCGATTTTCATGCGCTGGCGATTGCCCCCAACAATCCCAAAGTATTTTATGGCTTTCCAGCCTCTGGTGCTGAAGGGCTACATGCTTCAACGGATGGGGGGAAAACCTGGCAAAAAACTCAAATGAACGGCTTGAAGGCTGCGCCGTTCAACCTGGTCGTTGATCCTGTAAACGCTGACCAAGTATTTGCCATTACTCCAGCCGGACTATATGAAAGTACTGACAGAGGCAACGTCTGGAGCCTAGTCTCCAACACCCAAAAAACCCCTGTTATTGGTCTAGCTTTGCAGCAAGAGGCTGGTAAAACGGTGATGTACAGTTCTCGGCCTGCCCAATCGGGCATTGATCGCAGTATGGATGGAGGTAAAACCTGGCAAAAATGGGGAACTGGCACCAAGGGCATGGTGATGTATTTGGCAATCGCTCCCAGCAACCCCAAAATGTTCTACGCCATAAATCGAGAAAATACTGTTTTTCAGTCTCAAGATGGCGGTAGAAATTGGAAGGAGCTGATCTAGCTTAAAGATTTATAGCCAGCTTACTTGACTCTACAGTCTACTTGAGGGTTTAGGATGGACTTAACTTGTATATTTTTATGATATCCAAGCCAATTATTAGCGTATGCAAAGGATAAATAACATGAAGTTTGTTAAGTGGCATTTAACTGTTCTGGGTAGTCTGGGAGTGAGCTTTTTAGCATCTTGCAGCAACATACCTCAAGGAACTACCTCTGTAAGTAGTCCGTCCGCCTCAAAAACTATGATGGAAGAGCAAAAGATTACGGTTGGTACAGTTGGAGCTATTGAACCGGTTACTCAAACCGGTAAAGATCATATTAGTCTTAAAACAACAGCAGAACTTGCCTCCGGCAAGAATACTCTAATGCTGGCTGTTGTTGATGCCAAAAGCGGGAAGCCTTCAGCAGTAAAGAATGTGGCAGTTCAAATGGTGATGTCTGAACAAGAAATGAAGGTAATGGGAATGGAGGGAGCTGGAACGGCCAAAACACAAGCCAAGCCAGGATCTGCATTGGGGATGTTTGAAATCCAAACTAGTTTGCCATATGGAGGAAAATGGCAGCTAAAAGTAACTACTGATGATCTCCAGCCTACTAATGCTGTCTTTAATTTAGCTGTCAAATAGTCAAAATAAAGTTTTGAAAAGTCTATGGTTTTTATTAATCATTTAGTTCACAGACAGCTTTATTGATCCTAGAAATCATTAGAGTAAATGGTTTGGGTAAAGCAAAGTTGATGTAAAACGGGAGCAATATAGATATGCGCATTAGGAGAAGTCAACAACTATGATTACCACAGCAGAAAAAGCTTTTTATCAGGTATCGCCCTCCAAAAAACTTCTGAAAATTGGTGAAGTAGCCAAGCAAGCTGATATAGGCGTTAGCACTATCAGATACTATGAAAGTCTGGGCTTAATTATTCCAGTTGAAAGAAGTGAAAATGGCTATCGTTACTACGATGACGAAGCAATCGAGCGACTGCGATTTATCAAAAAAGCCCAGTCTTTACAATTTTCCCTGGCTGAAATCCAACAAATAATTGGCATTCACTCTGATGGCAACCCCATGTGTTCAATGGTTAGAGACTTACTCAAACAAAAAATAGCCGACCTTGAAGAGCAAATTTATCGAATGAACTCTTTGAAAAAAGAATTAGAAATATATCAAGAACGCTGGGAAAGCCGCCCTCTAGACACCCCCTGTAGCAAGGAACTTTGCAGCATGATTGAAGAAGTTGCCTGTCGAGATATACCAGCTCACCACTTATCAGGAGCCTAAGTGTATACAAATACTGATGATAATTCAGATTCTTCTGTTCAGTCGCAGGAAAACGAGCCAACTCTGGTTACTAAATTAGTTGACGAAGAACTGAATGAAATTAAGCCAGTTAAAAACTCTGTTTTATCTATAAAAACAGTTGCAGCATTGGTCGCCCTCGCTGCCTTAATCGGCGGGATTTCAATTACTGTCAAACAATTTAAACCCGCTTCGTCTATGGCTGGCATGGACGATATGAAAGGGATGTCTATGGAAGACATGATGCGAGTAAATGGCGCTGCTAATGCTACTCCAGTTAAAGTTGAATCGGTACAACTTGGCTTAATAGAGGCGAGTATTCGTTACACAGGCACAGTGCATCCCTATCAGGAAGTGATGGTAAACTCCAGAGTGGCTGGGCAATTGACTGATTACTCTGTGTATCCTGGCAGTAAGGTTAAAGCTGGACAAGTGCTGGCACGGTTGAGTGCAACGGAACTTTCTAGTGAGGTAACAGAAGCAGCAACTTTGCTAGAAGCCGCTAAAGCTGACGAACGCGCCAGTCGTAAAGAGCTAGGGGAGCAACAGCAAGAAATTGCCCGCATAGCTGCCGAGGGCACTTACCTAACCACCAAACTACAAAAAACCGAACAGGTTTTATTAAACTCTGGGGCAATCCAAAAGCTGCCAAAGCGAAATGTGACTGAACTCTCTAGTGAAATTGAGGAAGCAATAACGGCACTGGAGGCAGCTAGAGCCGATGAGCAAGCCAGTCGTAAAGAGTTAGGGGAGCAACAGCAAGAAATCGCACGTATATCTGCCGAGGGCACTTACCTAACCACCAAACTACAACGTGAACAGGTTTTATTGAACTCTGGGGCGATTTCTCAAGATGATTTTGCTCGGCAGAAAAGTTTGCTGGCAGCAGGTCAAGCCAGTCTGAGTGGCGCACAAATAAAATTAGAGCGAATACAAATTCAGATTGCCAAAGCTCAAACCCAGGTGAAAATGGCTCAAACTAAAATTCAACGACTTCAGGCTACCTCTCGCAATGATTTTGATAAACAAAAAAGTGAATTGACAGCGGGTAGAGCAACTCTGGGGGGTGCAACAGTTAAACTAGAGCGGATGCAGGTACAGGTAACTAAAGCTCAAGCCCAGGTAAAAATGGCTGAAGCCAAGATTGAACGGCTACGGACGATCGAAGGCTATAAAATTATCACATCTCCGATCTCCGGTACGGTGCAAGAACGAATGGCAAATCCGGGAGTCGTGATTCAGCCAGGAATGGGGATTCTCAAAATCGGTGATTACAGTAAAATTCGTCTCCAGGCAAATGTTTCTCAGCAAAATTTAACTGGTGTCGCAGTTGGTTCCCCCATTACAGTGCGGCTCATTGGTAATGGCAATCAAAGCATTCAAGGTAAAGTAACTAGTGTTTTCCCCAAAGCTGGCGAAGAAACTCGCACAGCTACCGTAGAAGCGGTTATCGATAACCCAGAGGAGCAGATCTTAGGTGGACAAGCTGTGGAAATGCAAATTTTCACTGCCTATAAGTCATCCACCCTATCAGTACCCCAAGCAGCAGTGGTCGAATCAGAAGGCAAACAATCTGTCTGGGTTATGCAGGGCAAATCAGCCAAACGAAAATTTATTACTACTGGTTTAACTAGTGGCGATCGTATCGAGGTTAGCAGCGGCCTACAACCCAAAGATTTAGTGATCATTGCAGGACAACAAAGTTTAATTGAAAACTCTTTGGTAGTAGCTACCGATGATACTGGTAAACAGGTCGCATCTTTAAGCAACGCGGCTTCTGAAGGCAATACTACCATCGAATTAATCAGTCCGCAAAAAGCAGGAGACGGAGATAATCAAATAGTATTAGAAGCTCAAGACGCTAAAACTAAACAACCGGTAAAAGTGGATAATCTTGAAGTAAGTGTCACTATGGCTATGAAGAACTCCACACCAATGTCTACGGAGGTAGAAGTAAGACCTGACGGTCAACCTGGTCGGTTTAAAGTTAATGCCTACTTAGGCATGAGTGGCAAATGGGAAGTAAATGCCAAAGTTAAAGACAAAACCCGTATTGGCAGAAATTCTTTTACATTAGACAATCATCATTAGGTGCCCAATGAAAATCAGCTCAATTCCCCGCTGGTCAATTCGCAACCCAGTGATTTTGTTAGCGTTGTATATTGGTATCGTGGCTCTGGCTTTACTGGTGCTATTTCAGCTTCCAGTGCGGATGATGCCCTACCTGCAAAGTCCACTGGTCGCTGTAGTGACGATGGCAACTGGTTCGCCACCTCAAGAAGTGGAAGCTTACCTCAGCAAACCGATAGAACAGCGGATGACCGTGCTAGATGGGGTGCGCTTTGTTCGCTCTAGTTCTCAGCAAGACATGTCGTTGGTGACGGTGCAGTTTGCTTGGGGTCAAGATATGCAGCGATCGCTAGCAGCGGTGCAAAGTGTGATGAAATCGGCGGAGGGCGATATTACCATTGATGGATTCAACACCCGTTCCTACTGGGTTTTACCAATTGACCCTCTCAACCGTCCGGTCTTAACCTTGGCCTTGCAGGGAGCGGAATGGGACCCGGTAAGATTGCGGGACTTCGCCGATAATATTTTAGTTGATCGACTCAAGCAAGTGGGTGATGTTCAGGCTGTATCTATCTTTGGTGGTTATCGACGGCAATTACAGATTATCGTAGACCGCGATAAATTAGCCGCCTATGGTCTGTCAATTTTGCAGGTACGGGAGGCGATCGACCACAATAATATTTCTAAGGGAGCTGGAGTATTAACCAAAGGCGACCATGAAATTGTGGTGCGAAGTGATGAACGCGCTTTGGGCAGCCAAACTGTCCTCGATTATCCGGTTTTCAATCAGGGTAATCGAATTGTTTATATTCGAGACATTGCTACAGTCAAAGATACTTATGAAGAACGACGTAGTAGCTATCGCTATAATGGTGTACCAGCGCTAGGCATTAATATCACCCAAAAGCCCGATGCTAGTTCACCTCAAACAATCGATCGGCTTCGCACTGAACTCAAGCATATTCGGACTCAGTACCCCGGCATTGAATTTAAAGAAGCCTATGACAACTCACACCTAGTTGAAATTATTAAAGAAGGTACAATCACTGAGCTTTTGATCAGCGTCGCCCTAGCTGGGTTGGTGATTTTGGTTTTCCTAGAAGATTTTCGAGCAACGGTCATGGTACTCATTTCCATTCCTACCTCCTTGGCAATCTCAATTTTACCGTTTATGCCGATGGGCATGTCACTTAATTCTTCGACCTTGATTGGGGTGCTGTTAGCGATTGGGAGACTAGTCGATGACTCAATTGTGGTGATTGAAGCAGTAGAACGTAAGCTCAAAGAGGGTAAAAAGCCCCATGAAGCCGCCATTGAAGGAACACAAGAGGTGTTCTTGGCAATTGCCGCAGCTACGGCTGTAATGGTTGCAGCACTGGCTCCTATGACCTTTGCTGGCGGGCTAACTGGCATTATGTTTGTCGGGATTGTTCTGCCAATCATTTATGCTTTACTGGCCTCCTTAATTGTTTCCCTGACTTTGACTCCCCTAATGGCCGCTTATTTTTTAAAGTCTCACCAAGAACACCACCGTCAGCCTACTCTACTGCAAAAGCTACTTACTCCATTTCGGCGGGGGTTGGGGAAATTAGAAAAGAGCTATGCGTTGTTATTGAAACTAGCCCTAAAAAATCGTGGGATGGTTTTAGCTATAGCAATCAGCTTCATTTATTTAGGCTATAGTCTATACCCATTTGTTGGCCAAGAGATGATGCCATTAGCAGATTCTGGTCAATTTATGGTGACGGTGGAAGCTGAAGCAGGAACATCTTTTACTAAGACTGATGAAATCTCTGAGAAATTTGAGCAGATTTTACAAAAGCAGCCAGAAGTGGAGAAGGTTTCTTCAGAAGTCGGATTTGAACTAACCAATAACAGTACTTATTTTAGCGGTTACAGCATGGGTGGGGTGAACAGCGTTTCAATGATTGTGACTCTCAAAGATCGAGGTCAGAGAAGTCGTGATATCTGGGAGGTAATTGATGCAGTGGAAGTTCTGGCTCATCAAACTATTCCGGGTATCCGACGAATTGCGATGCAGCCGATGGGTGTAGATGTGATGGCCACCTCTGCTGCACCCGTCCAACTGGCAGTTTACGGAGATGATTTAGATATTCTACATCGTCTTTCCCAACAAGTTCTAGGCATTGCTAAGAAAACTACTGGGCTGAAAATGGCGCACACTAGTTCGACAATGACCCAACCCGAATATCAGCTCAAAGTCAATCGCCGTCGGGCAATGGAGTTGGGATTAAGCATAGCTGAAGTTACTGAGCAGGCACGTTATGCCCTCCAAGGAGGCTATACGCAGCAGTACTATAATTTGCCAAACCGCAGGTTAAGTTCTATTTTAGTGCGCTATGACCAAAAAGACCGAGGGAACGCTCAAGACCTAGCTGCTGCCTACCTCACCACTAAAGATGGTCAGCAGGTTCCCCTCAATACAGTAGTTACTCTTGATCGTCATCAAGGGCCGAGTTTAATTGAACATGTTAATGGTCATCGGGTGGTTTATGTCAATGGATTTTATCGTAAACACGCTCCTGCCTCAATGGATTTGTCAATGTCAGTGGCCATGCAGGCTGGATCTGAACTAAGTTTTCCCCCTGGATATGGCCTAGATTCGATGGGTGATATGACTGACATGATGATCGAATTTGGTCGGCTATTAAGAGGATTGCTGCTTTCCCTAGTACTAATTTATATTATTTTGGTAGTGCAATTTGGTTCTTTCATTCAGCCCATAAACATGATGCTATCCATTCCGTTGGAACTAGCCGGAGTTTTTGGCGCTTTGCTGCTAGCTGGGCAGACATTTTCAACGGTTTCTATTTTAGGAATTATTATCCTGTCGGGAATTGATGTAGCTGGGGCGATTTTGCTGATCGATCTAATTTTGACAAAAAGAAAACAAATGCCTAGAGATGCTGCTATCTTGGAGGCCGGTCCGATCAGACTTAGGCCGATTTTGATGACTGTGATTATCACTTTAGTTGTCGTTATTCGATTAGCGTTTTTCCCTGATACTGGTATGGATGCTTACTCGCCGATCGCTACCGTGATTTTAGGTGGGTTAAGTATCTCTACTTTGCTTACTCTTATTGTCATTCCTGTTATGCACTCGATTGTAGATGATGGAACTCGTTTTTTCACTCATTTGTGGAGGAAGTCACAAAGAAAAAAATAGTAATGTTATATTAATGCTTGCTGTTTGGTAGATATAAATTACCTAATCAGGAATTGAAAGGATATGGAAGACATAAATTTAAAGTTGAAGGGTATGAGCTGTTCTTCATGTGCTCATAGCATTGAGCAAGCAATCCTAAACGTCAAAGGGGTTGCAAAGTGCAATGTCAACTTCAGTGCCAATCAAGCAACTATCCAATACGATCCCCAGCAAACTGACAGCACTCAAATTTGTCAAGCTGTCGCTGAAATTGGCTATGAAGCTCAAATTATAGTATCGGATCCCATTTTTGAAAACGATCCTAAAACCAGAGCAGAACAGCTACAAGAGCATCACCTCCAGCAGCAGGTGATGATCGGTGCCGTTCTCAGTTTTTTGTTAGTAATGGGAACTCTGAGTCATTTCAATTTAAAGCTTCCGGGTTTTCTTTCTGGATTAGAAAACTCTTGGCTACAATTGGTTCTGGCAGCACCAGTACAGTTTTGGGTGGGTAGAGAATTTCATCGATCGGCCTGGAAAGCTTTTCGTCACCGGACTGCTGATATGAATACCCTCATTTCGCTCGGTACAAGCATTGCTTTTTTCTACTCGCTGTGGGTAACTATTAACCCTAACTATTTCCAAGCTCAAGGGCTATCAGCAGAAGTTTATTATGAAGCATCTGCAATGATCATAACTTTGACACTACTGGGTCGCTGGTTAGAAAATCGCGCAAAGAGAGCAACATCTTCGGCAATTCGAGAGATGATGGGACTACAGGCCAAAACAGCGCGGGTAGTGCGCAATAAACAGGAACTTGATATTTCCATTACCGAAGTTGTACTCGCTGACATTGTAATAGTACGTCCCGGCGAAAAAATCCCAGTAGATGGCGAAGTGGTATCAGGTTACTCTACCGTTGATGAATCCATGCTCACTGGTGAAAGCTTTCCTGCCACAAAACAAGTGGGAGATCAGGTGGTCGGTGCTACTCTCAACAAGACAGGCAGCTTGCAGTTTCGCGCCACCAAAATTGGCAAAAATACTGCCTTGGCACAGATTATCAAGTTAGTGCAGCAAGCCCAAAACTCTAAAGCTCCCATCCAAAAGCTGGCAGACAATATCACTGGCTGGTTCGTACCGGTGATTATCTTGATCGCTGTGACAACTTTTGTAGTTTGGTTTTTGGCGATTGGTAATTTCACTTTAGCCACCGTCACGATGGTCAGCGTTCTGATTATTGCTTGTCCCTGTGCCTTGGGTTTAGCTACGCCCACCTCTGTTACTGTGGGCATCGGTAAAGGAGCCGAAAACGGCATCTTGATCAAAGGGGCAGAGAGCTTAGAACTCGCTCGGCAAATTCAGACGATCGTGATGGATAAGACCGGCACAATCACTCAGGGTAAGCCCGTCGTGACAGATACCGCCTCAATTCTCGATTTTGCCCCTGACAGTCCTAACATTTTGGATGCTCTGACTTTGTGGCGATCAATCGGTGCCTTAGAAAATAATTCGGAACACCCTTTGGCTGAAGCCTTGTTTCAATATGCTCGCACTCAAAGTAAAGAACTCCAATTACCAATAGCAGAAAGCTTTGAAGCAGTTGCCGGTAGCGGTATACAGGGTAACATCGATGGGCAAAAAGTTTATATTGGCACCCAGCGATGGTTCAACGAACTGGGGATCAGTTCAGCAGCGTTTCAATCTCAAAAGGAAAGCTGGGAAAATGATGGGAAAACTGTGGTTTTTGTAGCTGTTGCCGGAAGTTTGCAGGCAATGATTGCAGTGGCTGACACCGTTAAACCCAGTTCAGCTAAAGCGATTTATACTCTTCAGCAAATGGGTATAGAAGTAGTGATGCTCACTGGCGATAATCAGCGTACTGCCCAAGCGATCGCTAACCAAGTAGGCATCAAAAAAGTTTTAGCAGAGGTACGCCCAGATCAAAAAGCTCATACTATACGCACCTTACAAGTTCAGTCAAAAAAAGTTGTAGCAATGGTTGGGGATGGCATCAATGATGCTCCGGCTCTAGCCCAGGCTGATGTTGGCATGGCGATCGGCACTGGCACCGATGTAGCGATTGCGGCTTCTGATATCACCCTAATTTCAGGAGATTTACAGGGCATCGTTACTGCCATTCAGCTCAGTCGCGCCACTATGCAAAATATTCAGCAGAACCTTTTTTGGGCGTTAGGCTATAACGTTTTGGGCATCCCGATAGCTGCGGGAATTCTCTTTCCGGTTACTGGCTGGCTACTTAACCCGGCGATCGCTGGGGGCGCAATGGCCTTTAGCTCCATTTCAGTTGTTCTAAACGCTTTGAGATTAAAAGGATTAAAAATATGAACTTTATTGCAGCTTCAATCGGGACAATGCTCTTTCTCGCCCAAGTGGATGGAGAACCTTCCATGCAGATGCAGCCATCTACCCCAAACCGCTCTTTTCAAACTATCGAACAGCCATTGCCAGTCAAAATAGGTGTAGTTCTCGGTGGGCTGACCCTGGTTGGTGTCGAGCTTTGGTGGTTTTTGGGACGTAAACAACAGCAACGGCAAGCTACCCAAAATAATGGGGTACAAGAGGTGATCATCACAGTTGATGGCGGATACCGTCCTGATCGAGTTGTGGTGGTTGCAGGACAGCCGGTAAAGCTTTCATTCGATCGGCATGACAGCAATGCTTGTCTTGATGAGTTATTGATTCCTGATTTCGGGATTAGTGCCCACTTGCCAATGGATCGAGTAACAACCGTCGAATTCTCTCCAACCAAGATAGGTGAATATGCTTTCACTTGTGGAATGCGTATGTTTCGGGGGGTAATTGAAGTGCAAAAAAGCGATGCTTCATCAAAGGCTTAGGGCGGGAGTTTGATAGTAAAACACTTCTACTTTGTGATTACCGCTTCAAATCTAAATCTTCTCTATCTATCGACCCAATGGCGCTGAAACAAGCTGTGTCACATAGCTAGTCTGGCTTTCAGCAAAAGCCTAGTTTGTCTCATTCTAGGAAAGGATTTAGGTCTACGCTTAA
>JAYSRP010000286.1:0-11125 GCA_043721015.1 Synechococcales cyanobacterium
ATGCTGTGATTCTGACTGAGGCTTAAGCTAACCAAAATGTACCTTGCTTTCGCTCACTATCAACAAAAAATTATTAAAACTTAAGCCTGAGTAGTTACCTTGGTGTTGTAAAAGGTGGTGGGTAAGGTCGCGGTAGGTGGTGCTTTCACCAAGTTTAAGATCTGAGAGCGCTTCGATTTTTTCGGTGATGCTTTCGTCTTCTTTAAGGCGATCGTTGCCGATGTTGTACCAGGTGCCAGAGGTGGCTTGATACATTAGGTCACGGGTGCCGATCGTTACTACTAAGATTGCTGTCATGCTAATTATTGGGGGGGGTGTGGGAGAAGAGATTTAATTAGTAGTGGATGGCTTTAAGCCAAATAAATGACTACTATCCTCCAGACCATGTAAATCTTTTAAGAACTGTTTACGTAATACTCGATCATGCCCCATAAAAATACAGACAATCTCTTGTTTTCGAGAGCGCTTAATGCTTACCCAAGAACAATGAGCTGCCCCGCCCCCAGCGGCTCCTCCTACATCTGGCTTCCGCTTATAGGTAGGTCGATAGATCAACTCCATTCCGTCGCCACGAGTATCTAATGGCTTATTAGTAGACCAATCCAAATCTTGCAAATTGATCGGGTCATATTCTGGTCCGTTCACTACATAAATAGCACAAGTGCATGGTGAAAAAACTTCTGCATTAGCGGCAATAACTTGAGTCTTAAACCTTTTTGGCCATTGTTTTTTTACCCCATTAGCCCAAACCTCATAGAGCTTCAGCCAAGTTTCTGGTTTAGATACAATACCAAAAGGCTTATTTTCTAACTGCCCTGTTTCTGCCGATTTTACCTTATGGGTAAAAGTCACATGACAGCCCCGTGCGGCCTGACTACCATTATTCATCACAAACAAATGTAGAGGTCTTCGCCAACCACGACCAACACCTCCTAACATTACAGCAAACTTCACAACCGGCAAAATAATTTCATTTAAAATCTCTTTGGGAGCTGTGATTTTAAGACTACCTTGCCACTTATAAAAACGCTTGAATCTTTCAGCCTCTGATGGCTCCCCCCAACTGATACCCCTAGTTAACCTAATGCTTACACAACCCTTCCGACCCTTTCCATCACTAGAATCTTGCAGAGTCCCCAGTAACTCACCCACCGTATACTTAGCGTCTTCTACAGACATCACACCCAGCAAAAAGCGCAGTAACCAAGAGCGCAGCCAGCCACGCCAGTGAGCAGGTCGGAATTCTGGTTCTTTCATATCAGGGCCAGCATTGCCTTGACTATAAAGAGTGAAAGATAATATTTTGCTACTATAGCCCTCGGGTAGCTTGGGTAGATCTATGATTAATTTAAAATCAGTTGGTGCCGTCACCGCACCGTAGCCCGATGCCCTACGAGAACCTAATCCTTGTAGTGACAAAGCTTGCTGTACCCATTCCCAAACTTCTGCCACATCTACCGGGCTAGCTTTACCAGCTACACCCTGAATCGCTATTTTAATCTGAATATCTTCATTGCCATTCCCCAAGGTATAGAAAGAGAGCGGCGTGCTTTGACCTTGATGAAACACCTGAAAATCTTGTTGGGGGTTAACAATATCTAGGGTTAATTTAGTAGGCTCGATCGGGAAAGCATCTAAGAATTCTATTTTGCCTGCGCTAATTTCACCATCATTATTCTGCCAGCCGAGTAGCTCTTGCATTCTTGATCGAATGCCCAAATGCTGTTGCGCCCAAGCTCTTACTATCCCCCTAATTGAAGCCGCTGGCACATAGCCATAAATCGGCAATTCCGAGAAATATTGCAAGTTATCACCCAAATTTCGTTTGTCTTCTGGGCGACTTTTACTCTGTGGACAACCAGAGCCTAACTTCCAAGCACCGCAGGGTTCACCTGCTGCCACAATTGTTTCTAAATCTGGATGAGGAAAAGAGCCAACCTTTGTGCGCCAGTTGAGCGTAAAGACTCCACTACACAGCAGATTTTCTTGGGATCGTTTTTGGTGCTGCTTTTCTAATAAATCTAGTAGCTTTTGCCCACTGTATGGATACATAATTTACCTCTTGTAAGCTCTCGCCCAAAAATTCCAATGGTTAGCTAAAACTAGGCTCTTACGCCATGCAACCATGTATTCTTTAGGTTGCTTTCTAGCCATTTTTACTACAGCTTCCATTAGCTTTCTGCTGTCATTTGTAGCTTCTCCCAAAATTAGCTGACTTAAAAGCGATCGCCAGACCGGCACGGTTCGCTCTCTAATTTTGCCTTCTTGATCATTTGTTTGATTAATATAACCCACTGCTGAAAGTAACCCAAACACCCGCAAATGCTGAGAAAGCCTTAATACTGCGGTAAGGTCTTCCTCGGCAATACTTAGCTGCTTACCCAGGTAAACTTGAATGTGCTCGTGAGCTAATAAACTAAATTCTTCTGGTTGAATCATTTTTTATGCCTCTGTGTGAACTAAAGATTTAATAATAGGAGCAGTTTGATCAGTAATCCAACTCTGTAGCCAACCCCGACCTACATTTGCCTGACCTCCTACTTGAATTAATCCACTCAAAACTTCAGTAAGAGCTTCATGATCGGCAGATGTTACTGGATCAGATTTTTGGGGTGCATAACCCCAGCCATAATAAAAAATAGTGTCCCGAGGGATACATACATCTGTCCAGAATACTTCAGCAGAGCCGGTTTCTTCCTGGATTTTGTTCCGAACCTGTGTCCAGAGTGAATGCTCCATCAAAACTTGAAAATCATCATCTGGCAAAACAATCCGATTTTCTTGCCAATTTTTGTGAGTGGGTTCGCCCAAATCAGTTGGCCAAATACCAGCGAAATTTATAGCTGTTACTTGTTCTGGTGATAGCTTTTGCACTTCCACCGTAGCATCAGCAACTGTATAGGTGCCAGGACGACTACCCACCGCATTGTCAGGAAATACAGCTTTAGCATTTTTACTAAAAATGCCATGATCTCGAATTAACGAATGGCAACTAACCCAACTAAACACATCACGACCCTGTAAGGAAAGCGTGCGCATTGGCACCCATAATAGTCGGACGTCACCAAACCAAACTTGGTGAACACCCATTTGCTGATTACTATTTAATTCTCGCCCAAATAGCCGATCGGAAACTTCTTGGCCTTGATACCGTAACAAGTCATTTCGTAAACTACCACGTAACGAAGAGCCGGGAATATATGGAAAATTAGTGTGGGCTTCGCGGGCAATTTCTAAAATATTGCCTAAATCTCCTTCCCCACCACAATGAATAGGAGCCAAGCTGTACAGATAACCAATCCGAAAATCTTTCATTGTTTTTATTCCTGGTATTTAATCCATAACAATTCTGAATAACCCAACTGTCGCCAGCGTCTGACCCGCTGTGGAGCAGCATCACTATCTTGATATAGCCCTTGAGGCCGATCAAGATAATAATTACTCCCTGACGGTGCAGCAAACACCTGTGCTCTGCCAATGCCATTAATTGGCACCGATCGCTCAGTAGCCACACTCACCAACTCCCCGGGCGACTGATTAGGATTGGAAGTATGAGCCAGCTTCCACTCCCAAGGCCAAGCCCGACAGAGCACCTCGCCATTGATTGGCCGCTCAAACACTCCCGGTGTCACCAAATAAGCGATCGACCTCCCACCCTGTTGAAAATTCTGCTGAGATTGAGTTTGAATCTCTGACCACTGCTCAGCCAAATCATCAGCCTGCTCCAACAACACCCGATGCCCCTCGCCACCTAAGCGCAGCGTCGCTCCCGACGGTAGATCTTGATCAAGCTGAAAAGCAATGCTCCAATCAGAATGCAGTCGCACCGCATTTTCTACAAAATAGCCACTTTCATCTTTTACCTGCCTCGTCCCCGGCTCGATCGAATTATGCGATCGGCTTTCGGTAGTCCAGGGCTTAATCTCACTGGGGCAGTCGCAGTGCCAATCATCAACCACGCCCGATTTCAAATAGGCTGCGACTACATTTGCTGGCAAATATTGACGACGCGCCACCGGTACTTCGTCAGAGTCGGGGCTAGTTGTATTTGGGTCGAAGGGCATCAGCAAGGGCGCTGGCACCGCCAAATCAAACTTGAGCTGTTCTGGCTCTAGCCAGGGCAGTGGCACTAAAGGTTGATCGCCGACAAAACCCAAGGGTCGCGGTAAATATAAAGTGTGACTTTGGCCGGTTTGGCGACAGAGAAACGGGCCAGTAATCTTAAAATCGATCTTTTCGCCCAGTAGCCCCCGGATGGCACCAGCGATCGCATCGCCGGTGGGCGGAAAGGTGCTGCTAGCCCAAGCTCTTTCACCGGGGGTAAAGGGTTTGGCATCTCGCAATAGCAAAATGTCTAAAGGAATCATGCGATACCACGGCATTATTGATCACCTCCCATAATTTGAATTTTGCGCTTGCGCAGCATAAAGGCAGCTAATTTTAGCCAATAGCCAATTTCTTGATCTCGATCGGTTTGATCGGTAGTTGTCCACATTTTTTGCAGCCAATCACTTAACATCACGACAAACTGCTCTTTTTCAGCGTCTTTTCCAGTAAAAGCATCACGTCGATCACTAAAAGCCACAGTCCAGGGTTTAATGGCTTGCTCAGCGGGCACCGCGTGCTGTTTCCATATCTCTGCGGCTTGCTCAAAAATTGCTGGGTCTAAATTTTCTAGATCTAAATTTTTCAGATTCAGCAGTTTTCGCCATAGTTCAAAAGCATCGAATTTTGCCGTAGCTTTTAAAACATTGCCGTTGCCATATATTACCCGCACCTGCACCGCATTTTTGGGGCGTTCTTCTGGTGACAAAGTTGAACAAAAATGTTCTTTAGCTTGAGCTTCGGCTTCCCACATGTGTTCTAGGGTGATTGCTAAGGGCACCGATTGATTGGCAATTACAATTCCAAAACTAATGGTAGCTGCGGCACCCATCGTAAACAGTGGCCGCTGCAATAAGTTGTCTGATTGCCAATAGTCACCATCGTTTTTAAATTCACCGATCGGATCTGGCTGCCCCCGAAAACACTCTCGTAGATCCCAGAGCCATTGATCCCATTCCCATAAATTGGTGTAGGCCAGCACATCGTCACCACCGCTATAAATCAGACGGCCAGCATAGCGTTGCTCGGTAAGATATGGTGCAAGCTGGTTAGAAAAATCTAACAGCGCTCGGCTCAGAGCATTATGAGTTGATGGACCCATCCGTTTTTTTTCGTCTAAAAACTGGTGGAAAACCGTCGCTAATTCGGTGTCTTGGTTAGCATTAGTGACCAGAATATCTGGAACGTAGTCACGATATTTTTTGAGCTTATTACCCTTTAGCCATTGACTCAAACTATCCCCATCACCAGCGGCTAATACGTACCAATCGGTGGGGTTGTTGTGGGGATAATAGCGATCAATCACCACCTGTAGTTCTTGGCGAATCTCTTGACGCAGTTGCAGAGCATGATTGCCTGCCTCCGGCAAGCTGATTTCTTCTACCAACCAGCCAGGACTGAGCAGGCGAGGGTGGTATTCTGGTTTGCCTATATCTGGATTTGTTTTGCTCCAAGGAATACCACAATTCATTGGCAGATGAACCGGTAAACCACGATCCTTTAGCTTGTTGCTCACAGCTTTACAAGCCTGCTGAAAATTACTGATTGCCGATGGATCGGTTTTGAGATAGCCGATCGCCCCAGCGGTAAGATCGGGATAACTAGTCTCAATTTCGCTTTGCTCTAAAGCCGGTATTAGCTGCGGAATAACTTTATGCAAAACCCGCTTAACTACTTCGGTGGCATTGAGCTGTTCTCGCCCATCAAAAAAGCCCACATCTTTTTGCCATAGAGCAGCGGCTTCTGAAGCCGTCACCTGGTGTTTAATCGGGTAAGGATGCACGATCGAACCCAGTCCAGAAATAGTAGAACGACTGTCAAAAGCGGTGGGCAACTGCCAAGTCCGGGCGTTTTTGGCGGCAGTTACACCGGCTCTGGTGCGCTCAAATACATAAGGCCACCAAGATCCAACGTTGGCATTAAAAGGATGTTTGCCATAGCGCTCTCGCCGCAAATCAGCAGCTTTGCTAATAAACTCAGCTTCTTGGGTTTTAAATAGCTGTTCGTTTTTTCGGAGTTGAAATGTCCGATTTTGAGCATCTCGCCAAGTGGTTTGGTTCTCAGTACGATGAACTTCTTTGCTGGTAAGGGGCTGCTGTCGATCGCCGATCGGTGCCGCACTCCAATAGGTCTGCCACTGGTTTTGCAGCCAGCCACGCCAAGTAGGGTGATCTTTGGTTAAACCGGTCATCCAGCGACGACTTTGGAGTTCTTCAAAGGCCAAATCACTAATTTTCAGCCATTCAGCTTGAAGGGTTTGTTCGGCAGATTGCATAGCTGCCGCGACCTTGGCTTCGGGCAGTAGCATCACGATAATGTTTGGAAAACCGGCGGTTAATAGCTGATGACTTGGGGGAGCATCTACCCAATGAGCAAAGTCTGGCCATTTTTGGAGTAGCCAGCTATCAATGAGGGGCTGCTGAAATAAGCTGGGATAAATTAGGCTGTCTGGGCCATATTGTTGGGCGAGCTGCTGACAGACTTTGGCACAAAGATAGTGCAAAATCCAAGAACCCGCCCAAAAATCGCGCATTTTGCGGCTAGCTTTGATTAGTTCTTGAATGGGGGTAAAGCTAAAGGTGGCTAGGTAAGCGCGGGATGGCTCTTGATTGTTTGGCCAGCGCTGAATATCGGCAATAGTTAAATCTAAGCCGGTTAAGGCTCCGGCCATGGCGCTGGTGAGGCTAGTGTGGCTCCAAATAGAGGCATCGGGTATGCGGGTTTCGGCGGGCATTAATAGTAGTGATTGGTCGTTGCCCATGAGTTGGCAAGCAGCGATCGGCAGGCAGCGCCACAGCCACCAAAAAACTTTTTGCGGATCGTCATCAATGACGGCGATCGATTTTAAGTTGCCTGATCGATCTTTAATTTGGCATTGAAATAAGGCGGCTTCTTTGGCTGCCAAAATATTTTGGCGATTGCCGGTTTGAAGCTCTTGCTGTTGGTCGGGCTGAAGTTGCCAGTTGAGGGGTGCGCCAGAGAGTAAGTGGGAAATGTGTAGTCCTGGGGAGTTGGCAGTTAGCCCATAGTTAACGCTGACCGATAAACTACCGATCGCTCCTCGATCGCTAGCTGAAGCTAATAAGTCGGCGAGGTGAATTTGCTGCATGGCTTTGCCACCAGAGGCTTCTGGGTCTTTGTTGCTAGCTACCCAATCTTGCATGATTGCTAAATCGGCCCATTGGCTATTGCCACCCCGACCACTATTGCTATGCAGGGCTTTAAAAATAGGATCATGGAGTAAGCCCCAAATCTTTGCTTGCCAAAATACTTTCGACACAAGAACTACTTGGTATCAACATGGTTTAGCTTAGATGACTTACTGGCTAAATAATAGATCAAAGACAATAATTAACATTTTGTAAGATTTCGACAAGAATGCTTTGCTAACAGCCAACACACCTTAAGTTGATACTTGTGCGTTATGATGAAACGGCATAATTTGGGCAATGAGTATGCTTACTGCAATTGTTTCACCAGATCGACTACAGGTATCAGCCGGTGCAATGCTGCGCATTCCGGCGACTTGGAAAGAGTATCAGCAAATTAGGCAGCAGCGGGGCGATGGCTCTATTCCCCGGATAAAGTATCGTCGTGGAGAGGTTTTGCTGATGTCGCCGATGGCTGCCCATGGTCGTGATGCTAGTTTGTTGGCCGATGTGGCTAAGGCTTTGCTTGATCATGAAGGTCGAGAGTATGATTCTTTTACGCCGGTCACGATGGAGTTGCCCGAAGAAAGTGGTATTGAGCCAGATTATTGTTTTTATGTTGATAATTGGCAGGCAATTTCGGGCAAACAACGAATTAATTGGCAAGAAGATCCACCGCCAGATTTGGTGATTGAGGTAGATGTAACTAGTTATACAGATGTGGCTGATTATTTGCCTTATCAGGTTCCGGAAGTTTGGTTATGGAAAAAACAGGTTCTTAAAATTTATCGGGTGCAAAATGGAGAGTACGTTTTGCAGGATCGCAGCATGTTTTCGCCATTGATCGATCTCCCCATAATTCTTCAGACAGTAATCGAAGATGCTTATGCTCGAAATTCTAGTTTTGCTATTCGTAGTTTGCGAAAGCGTTTATTGGAGTATTAGCATTAAGGGTTTTCTACCATCCATTTAAGAATGCCTAGAATTCGATCGACTGGAGTAACGTAATACTCGTTGATGTCGATTGTCACATTTTTGCCTGCGAGCTTAAGAAATTGCCATAGTTTGCCGCTGGTAACGCAGCCATAAATCGTTGAAATCTCTGAGCCTGCTTTGGCATTAAATATCTGTGCAGCAACCATTTCTGCTACGCATTGGCCTAGTCCGATATCTAGCTCGCCTTTTTTTGCTTCGACTAACATTATTACTGGGGCTTTAATAATGTAGGGAACTGTAGATTTACTAAATAAGAAATCGCAAAATCCATTTAGTCCTTGCTCTTTATCCACGTTGAATTCTTCCCCTGAAAATAACTCGATTTGGTTATTAACTGATCTGCGTACTTCGACTAGAATGGGGCTGACTAAAAGTTCTGACTTGGCTTTTTCTGATTTGGCTCTTTGAGCAAGGGGTAAATATTGTTCAAAAATCGCCATGAAATCTGGCGGTGGAGTCACGGAGTTGAGATGTTCACAGAACCTTGAATCTAGGAGGTTTAGTTCAAATTGATCGATCGCGCTCTGTAAAGAAAAGTTGTTGTAAGCCATCGTAGAGACCTTAAGAGCTAATGTACCATTTTAGGGTGGCTTTTTAAAATAAATAGATTCTTATTGATACTGCTACACTTGGAGTCTCCACGCATCCACGCTTTTCGATCATAGTTTGACGGTTCCAAAAAAGAAGTATTTGATAGAAAAGCTAATTAGTAAAATCAGAGCTGCAATGATTAAGGCGCGGCCAATAAAGCCCCAAAAGCTCAGTTTAGTGCGTTCGTCTATTACGTCAATTTTACCGATTAGTTCAGCCAGCTTAATAGCTGTTTTGCTCTCAGCACGTTTGATTTCTGCGATGATTTCTGATTTAAGTTCAATAAACTTAGTATCAGCCTTATTTTCACTTCTTGCGAGTTCTGTCTTCAGCTCAATAAATTTAATATCGGCTTTAGCTCCTGCCCCTGCAATTTCTGCTTTAAGCTCAATGAATTTATTATCAGCTTTAGCTTCTGCCCCTGCAATTTCTGATTGAAGCTCAGTGAATTTAATATCAGCTTTAGCTTCTACTCGCTGGATTTCGTTCTTTATATCTGCCAATTTAGTATCGTTATTGGCAAACCCCACGCGAATTTCTTCCCGCAGGCTAATGGTGAGATCTCTCAGCTCTTTAGTTTCTGTATCAACGACTGGTGACATAACGGAGGCTTAGAATGTTCTTACTCATTATGCCTTGATTACAAGCTAGTGTCAAAAGATTAGGTGATCGCATTTATAGCCAGTGCTGGAGGAATATTATCCAAGTTTCTATTCAAGTAATTTCCCCTGTTAAAGGGAAGTTACGACTACATCAAGACCGCAGACGGGCTTGGTTACAAGTTTCCATTCAAGTGATTTCCCATGTTAAAGGGAAGGTGAAACAGCCCTTAACAGCGCCTTTGCGCCCCGCCCAGTTTCCATTCAAGTGATTTCCCATGTTAAAGGGAAGTTAGAGTACAGTTGCAGACTATGAACTATGATGCGGAGTTTCCATTCAAGTGATTTCCCATGTTAAAGGGAAGTTGCCAAAATTTCTTCGGTGCCGGGACTTGCTACGCCATGGGGTTTCCATTCAAGTGATTTCCCATGTTAAAGGGAAGTCAGGTGCAATTTCAGGGAGTGCGTCTTTTTTGTATTTTGGTTTCCATTCAAGTGATTTCCCATGTTAAAGGGAAGCTAAAGTGGAGCCGTTTGTTCGACCCACCTCTGAGCAGTTTCCATTCAAGTGATTTCCCATGTTAAAGGGAAGAAGCGGCTCCTGCTCAAATTGCTGAGGGCGGCAAAAATTTTGGGTTTCCATTCAAGTGATTTCCCATGTTAAAAGGAAGTCTTTACCAGGATTCCTTAACCAGATCCAAGTAGGAAGCCCGATGTTTCCATTCAAGTGATTTCCCATGTTAAAGGGAAGGTTCTAGCGTCAAAATCCTCGATCGCTCGTTTCAACGATTCTGGTACGTTTCCATTCAAGTGATTTCCCATGTTAAAGGGAAGAAGATGGTTAATTGACTATATCCCTACTATTGATATGTGGACTGATGAGTTTCCATTCAAGTGATTTCCCATGTTAAAGGGAAGTCAAGAGATTCAGACCCGTGTTACTATTGCGGCAGAATAAACTGCGTTTCCATTCAAGTGATTTCCCATGTTAAAGGGAAGTGGAGTTGGCCTTCTTGGCAAGCTGATAGGCGGCGGTTTCCATTCAAGTGATTTCCCATGTTAAAGGGAAGGAAACTATCCAGGCTAATAAATGAGCAAAAAATTAAAATCGGCGTTTCCATTCAAGTGATTTCCCATGTTAAAGGGAAGTTAAAGCGGGAGTTCATTGACGGAACTATTGAGTGGGCAGGCCGCAAGGGGTTTCCATTCAAGTGATTTCCCATGTTAAAGGGAAGAGAAGATTGGGCAGAATCTAAAGGTTTTGCTGAGGCTGTTTCTATGTTTCCATTCAAGTGATTTCCCATGTTAAAGGGAAGGTGAAAACAGCAAAGAAATCAAAATAGTAGGTGAGCAATTTGGTTTCCATTCAAGTGATTTCCCATGTTAAAGGGAAGTAGATAATTTTGGGCAAGACATAATTAATCTACACGTCGTTTCCATTCAAGTGATTTCCCATGTTAAAGGGAAGCAAAAAGATCTTTGCTTTCACGCCCCAGATGCTTTTGAAGGTTTCCATTCAAGTGATTTCCCATGTTAAAGGGAAGAAATGAAGCTGAAACTGAAAAGAAGATCAAGAAACGTTTCCATTCAAGTGATTTCCCATGTTAAAGGGAAGATATAAACTAATGACAAAAACTAAAATTGCCGACATAAGTTGTTTCCATTCAAGTGATTTCCCATGTTAAA
>JAYSRP010000287.1:0-2434 GCA_043721015.1 Synechococcales cyanobacterium
ATATTCCAACATTTGCAGCTCTTTGGTAGTCAGCGAAACCGGGATATGGCTAGTACCAGAGACCTGCATCACAGTCCGAGTACTATAGTCTAGCAGCAGATCCCCCGCCTGTAATTGCTGGGACTGTAACTGAGGCGATCGACGCTGCAAGGCTCGCAGCCTGGCCAACAGCTCCGCCATCCCAAAGGGCTTGACTAAATAATCATCGGCTCCGGCATCTAGTCCCATCACTTTGTCTTCCATGCTGTCTCGCGCGGTCAGCATCAAAATAGGCAGAGCCTGAGATTGACTGCGCAAGCGCTGACATAGCTCAATACCCGATAAACCGGGCAATAGCCAGTCAAAGACGGCCATTTCATACTTTGTCCAGTTGGAAGTAAGATACTCCCAAGCTAAGTCTCCATCCTGTACCCAGTCCACCACGTAGGCTGATTGGGTAAGAGTTTGCTGGATAGCTGCACCTAGATCTGGTTCGTCTTCTACTAGTAATAGCCGCATAATTCACGTCAGGCGGAATTTTATTCCCCTACTATAGCAAAATCATCTAGCCGGAAAATCGATCGGCAAAAATTGGCAAAAAATAACCCACCTCTACAAGAGAAGCGGGAGCAGTAAGTTTTCGTGGTGTGTGATCTGAAGATGTTGAGTTGGCATTAAGTAAATAACCAATGAACACCTTTGACATATCTTCAGTATTGCCCAGTAGTATGAAATTGAGATGAAATTACAAGCTGGTTAAATAATTTAATGAAGGTACTTTGCGATTATGGTCTGGGTATGTTAGCAATAACCGCTCACCTCGTCTACTATGACTTCGATTCGCCGCCAATTCCGCAAATATTACCCGCAACGTCTGGAGCTGATTCACGAAACTCCGACTAATCTGACTTTTCAGCGAGGCTCACTGCCTCGATCGAAGGCCATCAAAAAAGCTTGGATCGATTATTTAGAGGCTTTGGTGTTCTTTTTGCTACCAGTGGCCGCTTTTTTCTCACCGTTGCCTTTAATGGCTAAGCCTTGGTTCAAAGCACAGCTCGACTTAGATATTACCGTAGTATCCTCCAATGCTTATTGGATTGGGATAGTGGTACTGGCTATCCCCACTGTTTATACAGCTTGTTTTCACCCCTGTTTTGCTGTTTGGACTTTTGATAAATCACGGCGGCAAATTGAGCGGGTGATTACCAATGGTTTAGGAGTAGAACTAAGCACCTACTTTAATTTCAATGAAGTGGCCGATATCGAGGTCAGTCAATATTGGGCAGGTGAAAAGAAAAAACACTATTATTGCTGGCTGGTGCTAGATTCTGGCTATCGGATTTTTCTGAGCCACTGCAAAACTGGGGTCGATCGCCGATCGAAGAATATGATCCTCTATCATCACTTGGTCTTGGCCGAAAAAATGCGCGGTCTGATGTCTTTATATACTCCACCTTCTCAAAGAGCCAATCGGATTGGGGTGCCTATTCAGCGAGATCATGAGCAAGATGATTAGGCACGAACAGAACTCGGGATAATACTTCTCGGTAAATAGGGTTAGCGATCGTCAAGCCACCCAGCGGATCCATCTTACATAAACCCAAATCAATCACAAATCTAATATCGTCGTTGGGAATATTGCCCATTTCTTGCCCTGCTAACATGGGCTGGATAATGGCTTTCACTCGATCTTCGCGCAGTCTTTCGGCCAAGCTATCGAGATGGGTATCTTGGCGACGAATTAATATTTCTTTGGCTTGGTTGATATGCTCTGGAGTGATGGCGATCGAAGTATCTTCGACCAATTCTTCAACCACTTCTTTAGCTAGAGCATTGACCAGCCAGGGTTGTCCTTGAGTCAGCTCAAAAGCAAGATTGATAGCTTCTGGAGTAAATATCTGCCCGGTATCGGCGGTGTGTTGTTGGTAGAGTGTGGCCACTTCAATTTCGGTGAAGTTCAGGAGAGTTAGAGATTTTGCTTTGATGTTGAAGGGGCTAGAAGTATCTAATCGATCGCTGCCGCCCGAGGCCACTTTGTAATCGCGGATGTCTCTCATGCCCACGAGGCCGATCGATTGAGGAAATGCCTGGGGGCGCGTAGGAAAACCGTTTCGCAGTTGCCGTAAAACTGAAATCAAGACTTCGCCTTGCAGAGAGTCTATTTCATCAATGAAGAGTATTATCGGACGATCTGAATGCTCTGCCCAGTGGCGTAAGTTGGCTTGAATTCTTTGTCCGGCAGCAGCTTCAACCCAGTGATTAGGATATAGATCAGGTGCGAGCCACACGGCTATTTCGGATTGCCATGAACCAAGAATTGCTTGTTCTGCTCGATCGATATCATCATAAAAGGCTGAACCAACTTCTACTGAAACCATGGCAGCGGTGTATTCACCGCTCTCGGTAAGAGATTTAGCCAAGGTAAACATGGCTGTGGTTTTGCCTACTTGGCGAG
>JAYSRP010000288.1:0-27906 GCA_043721015.1 Synechococcales cyanobacterium
CCTTCTCCCGCCCTGGGAGAAGGGGCTGGGGGATGAGGGTCTTTCAATGCTATTTATGGGGTCTTTGTCCCGCTTTGAATTGATACCCATTGATCCCAATAGGACACAGTACATGTAGTCTAAAAAATCTATTTTCTTAGTGTTGCGATCAATCATTCCACCTCAACTGATTCGCTAGACCGTTGCCGCTGAGCAACCCGTAGCAACAACCTCAGAGCCTCATTTACAGATTCACTAGTCGGGAAAGCTTGAACAACGTCATGATCTAGCAGAACCACATTTGTCCCTGATCGATATCGTTCAACATACTTGCCTCTAACACTCCCCGGCATTTTTGAAAAATCATAGCTAGGACGTAGTTCATCTTCTAGCTCATCAACTTCCTTCTCCATAGAATCTCCTTTCTTGACGATTGGCTACTTTAAAGTGTTTAGAAATTCTGGGGCAGCAAACCCAGCGCGAAATGACCGATCGACTGCGCAAAATTCTGACCAACCTGCCAAATCTGAGCATCGAACTGATGAACCGCAGGCAGACTATCGACCACCATGGCAGTACAGAGCACCATGAGATAAAGAATCGAGAACTTAAAGAGAGACTTCGCCCGATCGCGGCTTTCTGGTTCAGCCATCAACTCTTGTACCCGCTGAAACAGCATTAGTCCCAAAATGAACGCCGAGACACCATAAACAGCACCCGAAACACCCAGCGGATATACCAACAGACCAGTGGTTGGCACTAACAGCAAAGTATATAGCCCAATCTGATTAGTAGTTTCTTCCGCTCCAGCCACCACCGGCAACATTGGAATCCCCACCTTGGCATAGTCGTCTTTCAGCATCAAAGCCAAAGACCAAAAATGAGGTGGAGTCCAAATAAAGACGATCGCAAACAGCAACCAAGCCGTTAAATTTACATGACCAGTCACCGCTGCCCACCCCACCAAAGCCGGAATCGCTCCAGCCGCACCACCAATTACAATGTTTTGGCTAGTATGACGCTTCAAAAAGTGGGTATAGACCACCACATAAAAACCGATCCCGGCCATAGTCCACAGCGCCGCTGCCAAATTAGCGAAAGTTACCAGCATCCAAAAAGACAGAACCGCTAAGACCGCCGCAAAAATTAGGGCATGGCCAGACTGCACTCGCTCTGAAGGAATCGGGCGATTCCGAGTCCGCTCCATTGCATAGTCAATATCACCATCGTAAATACAGTTTAAAGTCTGGGCAGAAGCCGCAGCTAGAGTACCACCTAGGTTCGTGACCAACAGCAACAATGGGTCTACAGTGCCTTCGCCTGCTAACCACATCGAAGCAGAAGTGGTAATCAATAGCAGAGGAATAATTCTGGGCTTAGTGAGCTGATAGTAACTGCGAACGGTTTCTTGCCAGTTAGAATTTTTGAGCGTTTCTTGCATGATATTAAGGTCGTTCTCTAAAACGAAGAGTAGATGGAAAGTTTATACCGGGCGAGATGAAGAGGTTTCGCCCTGAGTGAAATCAAACAGATTTGAGCGGAGTTGAAACAGCTTGGCCAGACTGCATTCGGAAAGATAGAGTAGTGAAGATGACCAAGGTGCCGAGCAGCAATGCCCCGATCGATTGATGAGCAACCGTGAGAGTCGCCGCCTGCAAATGCAGTCGAAATGTCGCCATCCCCAAAGCAATCTGTAAAACAGTTAGCAGCGCCACACCGCCACCGAGCTGGCGTAACACCTTGTTCAAACCATTAGCTCGCCAAACTAACAACAGAAACAGCAATACGCTGAGGGTTGCCGGAATCACACCCCACAGGTGACTATTCATTACCCCACAGAGTCGGTCATTGCCAAAACATTGGTGCAAAGCCCACTGAGATCCTACTAGGGCACCGAGTAAACTCTGGCCATAAATCAAGAGAGCGCTGATCCCGGCAGAGGCTGTCAACCATTTGCTACTAGCACCAGTTGCCGATGACAAACTGCTGCCAACTACCAACAGCACCGAGAAAAACAACAACGCCGTTCCCAGATGAGCCGTGACAATGTCGAACCGCAGCAGCTCAGTGACTGTAAAGGCACCCAGCGCCGCCTGTGCCAAAATCAGTAGCAGCGCCACCGTAGACATTATTGGCAGCCAAGCTGGTAAAGACTTACGACTCCACCACGATCGACCACAGAGTGCCACAGTGCTCAGCAAAATTAAGCCAGCATCCAGACGGTGAAACCATTCCAAGAAAACTTGTAAGTTCATTTGCTGAAGAGGCACCGCCTGACCGTAACAGAGCGGCCAATCGGGGCAAGCCAAACCAGCATTCATCACTCTGGTGGCACTACCCACAGCCATTAACAGCCAGGTTGCCACCGCGATCTTCCAGACCAACTGATAAATCTTGCTGGCAGAATCTGTGGGCAAAGATGCTCTTGGAGACTGACTATTCGGCGTAAAAGTGGAATCTGACATAGCTGAATTTCTAAAATATTTTGACCTTTGCAGGCTTTTATCCAGTGACTGGTAGTTTTTGACAGTTTTTACCATATCCCTCTAGAGAGTTAGCGAAGAGAATCAATGGAATCTTTTAACAAGAATGCCCAAAATTGTACAGAACAAAACTAGTCAAGGATTTTATTTGGTCACAAGTTATTACAAGCTAGCACTCCCAATTGGGGATCGCGGGGGGTAAATTCAACTCTTAACAAATCGCAACAATTGGTCTGCGCAAAAACGATCGATAGTTAAATAATTCTGAAGATTATTAACAGATGGCGGAGTTTTCCAAAAGTCTGCGGTAAATTAGCAGTAATGCCGGAAACATTGCATTCTGTTTACATGAGTTAGTGTGTTACTGACATTCGATCGTGTGTTTATTTGCTGTGCCTTGGATTCGCGAACTCTTCTAGCTGATCGATACGGTATTTATAAAACATGACAAGTATTCCAAATTCAATTCTGACCCTGGTTGCCGGAATCCTGCTTACCGTAGTAAGCCTTTGGTACGGCTACAACAATGGTCTGATGCCGGTGGCAGCTTCGGTTGAAGCCACCCACGTCGATGCCCTTTTTAATGCCATGATGGCGATCGCTACTGGTCTGTTCATCATTGTGCAAGGTGTCATCGTCTATTCTGCCATTATGTTTCGCCGCAAAAAAGGTGATACCACCGATGGACCAGCGATCGAAGGCAATGTGCCCCTAGAGATTTTCTGGACGGCGATCCCCGCTGCGATCGTCCTCTGGATCTCCATATATAGCTTCGAGATTTATGGCGAAATGGGCGGCTTCGATCCCTCGGCGGCTAACGACATGCACGCTATGCATGGGGGTAAAAACTCGGCTATGGCCGCAGAGATGCCAGGAATGAATATGAAAAGTTTAGAGGGGATGACTGCCAGCGGTATTGGTGCTTCTCCTGCTACCCAGGGTCAAGAAGCAGCCGTGAATGTGAATGTCACCGGCTTGCAATATGCCTGGATCTTTAATTATCCCAACACCAACATCACCGCTGGTGAACTGCATGTGCCGGTGAACCAAGAAGTTAAGCTTACCCTCAAGGCCAACGATGTGATCCATGCTTTATGGATTCCTCAACTGCGCCTCAAGCAAGATACTATTCCTGGTGAAATCACTCAACTGCGCTTTACCTCCAACAAAGTTGGCACCTATCCAATTCGCTGTGCTGAGCTTTGTGGTGGCTACCACGGTTCGATGGTCACTAATATGATCGTCGAAACTCAGGAAAACTACGATACCTGGGTGGCTAGCCAAGTTCAGCCTGCTGAAACCACCGGAGCAGCGGTAATGAAGAGCACCATGGCTTCGATCGAATCTATGAACCCTGCCACCATGCCCACCCACGAGTATCTGGCTCCCTATGCCCGCGAAATGGGTGTACGAACCGAAATGCTCGCCAAGTTGGTACGTGACCAACAAGCCAAAAACCACATCCACCTAGATAGCTAAATCATGACTGCCAATATTTCTCTCCCACCCGTTGCGGAGTCTGCATCTCCCAGCCACGGCCACGGCGAACGTCGTTGGCAAGACTATTTCACCTTTAATACCGACCATAAGGTGATTGGCATCCAATATATGGTGATGTCTTTCTTCTTCTATTTAATAGGTGGGCTGCTGGCCGAAGGTATTCGTACCGAACTAGCCACCCCTGATCCCGACTTGGTAGATCCGGCGCTCTACAACAGCATGTTTACCATGCACGCCACGATCATGATCTTTTTGTGGATTGTGCCAGCAGGCACCGGAGCCTTTGCTAATTACTTGATCCCCCTAATGATTGGGGCGCGAGATATGGCATTTCCTCGGCTCAACGCTGTGGCTTTTTGGATGCTGCCCCCGGCGGGCGTGATGCTGATTGCCAGCTTCTACTTTGGCACTGCCCAAGCAGGTTGGACTTCTTATCCGCCGTTGAGTTTGACTACTGGTAAAGTGGGCGAAGCCATCTGGATCTTTAGTTTGCTGCTGGGCGGGACTTCCTCTATTTTGGGTGGGATTAACTTCATGACCACCATCCTGAAAATGCGGGTGCCCAGTATGGGAATGATGCAGATGCCTCTGTTCTGTTGGGCAATGATTGCAACTTCGGCCTTAATCTTAATCGCTACACCGATTTTGGCTGGTGCTTTGATCTTGCTTTCTTTTGACTTGTTGGCGGGCACTGCATTTTTTAACCCTACTGGTGGCGGTCATCCGGTAGTTTACCAACACATGTTTTGGTTCTATTCCCACCCTGCCGTCTATATTATGGTGCTGCCTTTCTTTGGCATTATCTCGGAAGTTATTCCGATCCACTCTCGTAAGCCCATCTTTGGTTACGGGGCGATCGCCTATTCCAGCTTAGCCATTAGCTTCTTGGGTCTCATCGTCTGGGCACACCACATGTTTACCAGTGGCACCCCAGCTTGGTTACGGATGTTCTTTATGATCACTACCATGATCATCGCGGTGCCGACCGGGATCAAGGTGTTTGGTTGGTTGGCAACCATGTGGGGAGGCAAAATTGCCCTCAATAGTCCGATGCTGTTTGCGATGGGTTTCTTATCAACTTTCGTAGTTGGTGGGATCAGTGGCGTAATGTTGGCCGCAGTACCTTTTGATATTCATGTTCACGATACTTACTTTGTAGTTGCCCATTTACACTATGTGTTGTTTGGTGGCTCGGTGTTCGGGATCTTTACCGGGATTTATCACTGGTATCCGAAGGCGATCGGCAGAATGTATAGCGAGTTCTGGGGCAAGGTACATTTCGTGATGACCTTTGTGGGTTTCAACGTCACGTTCTTACCTATGCACATCCTGGGCTTACAGGGGATGCCTCGCCGGATTGCGATGTATGCACCGGAGTTCCAAACTCTCAACCAAGTTTGTACTTGGGGTAGCTATTTATTAGCGGTTTCTACTGTGCCGTTCTTGGTCAATGCCTTGTGGTGTTGGTTTAAAGGCGAAAAAGCTCCCGATAATCCTTGGAATGCTTTGACTTTTGAATGGATGACTAGTTCTCCCCCAGAAATCGAAAACTTCGAGGTGTTACCTGTGCTCACTACTGGTCCTTATGACTACGGGGTGGAAGAAGAAGAGAAACTGGCGACGATCGCTGGTTAGCTGTAAGCTGCCGATTTCCGGTTCACTTCGGCTCCGCTCAGTGACCGGCAATCTGATTAACTAGTTGAGAAAAATAGCATCCAGTTGGGTGAGCGAAGCCGAATCCCAACGTCAGCCGTAGCAGATCGAGATCAAAATATCAAACGTCCTTTACCATCCGGAATTTTATGCAGGGTTCGATCGATAACAAAAACCAATCCATCCAAATCTCTGGCACCGCTAAAGTTGCAGAGGTTGCCCATGGCCATGAAGAACACCCGGATCTCCGGATCTTTGGTTTGTTCATGTTCCTGATTGCTGAGAGCGCGCTGTTTATTGGGCTATTCGTAGCTTATTTAACTTTCCGGGCGGTAGCTCCAGTGTGGCCACCAGAGGGAACACCGAAGTTAGAGCTGCTGTTACCAGGAATTAACACGGCAATTTTGATTTCGAGTAGTTTGGTGATTCACCAGGCCGATTCGGCAATTAAAAAGAATGATGTGGCCGGACTGCGCAAGTGGTTTGGTATTACGGCACTGATGGGTGTGGTGTTTCTCTGTGGTCAAGTCTATGAGTATATGCACTTGGAGTTTGGACTACGCACCAATTTGTTCGCTAGTACTTTCTATGTGCTAACTGGCTTCCATGGTCTGCACGTTATGGTAGGGGTCATGCTGATGCTGGCGGTGTTATGGCGTTCTATCAAAAATGCTGACCACTACAGTAGCAGTAGTCACTTTGGAGTAGAAGCCGCTGAAATCTATTGGCACTTCGTTGATGTCATCTGGATTATTCTGTTTATCTTGCTGTACTTGCTTTAAAAAGTTTTAATAATTTCGACTCAAAGCTTTAGATGAAATTCAATTATTTTCATCTAAAGCTTTTTTATTATTTGCCTGAAAAATTTCAACTTAATATTACAAATATGAAATGAATAATTGGAAAATATCATGTTTCAGTGGCTTCGGATATTCGTCGTGATGGTCTCGGTATAGAGCTTTGGCTCGATCACGAGATGATTGCGGAAGTATTTCGCTGAGGAATGATTTCGGCAGAGAAAAATGCGCTAGCCAAAACGCCGTTTTGGCTAATGATTAATATGTTGTAATCAATTTTTGTACAATTTCGGCTATGCTGTATGGGTCAGCAAAGTTCAGTTAGCAAAAAATCTGCTGACTCGGGGAAAGATTGGTGAAAATCCGTCACTGTCCCGCAACTGTAATAGAGGCAGTGCCCTCTCAAAGTCAGAACACCCGAATTTGTGACAGTTAATTTGCTTCTGCGAGGTACGGATGCGTAAAAATAATAGACTGCGGAAAGCTTTGAGCTTGATCGCA
Organism: Synechococcales cyanobacterium; assembly: GCA_043721015.1. Classification (GTDB taxonomy): domain Bacteria; phylum Cyanobacteriota; class Cyanobacteriia; order Cyanobacteriales; family Chamaesiphonaceae; genus JAAFHZ01. Next base: position 6,914 of record JAYSRP010000288.1, read on the forward strand.
ATGATTGGTTTAAGTGCTTACTTAGTTTTAGGTGGAGCTGCTCCAGCCCAAGCCATGCACATCATGGAGGGCTTTTTGCCACCAGCCTGGGCTTTGTTTTGGTGGGTAGCTTTTGTGCCCTTTTTTGCTTGGGGTCTGAGATCGCTGGTTAAGATCACTAAAGAAAACCCTGATTTGAAGCTGCTACTGGCTTTATCTGGAGCGTTTGCCTTTGTACTTTCAGCTTTAAAGATTCCATCGGTGACAGGAAGCTGCTCGCACCCCACGGGCACAGGATTGGGTGCGGTGTTGTTTGGTCCTAGCGTCATGTCGGTGTTGGGAGCAATGGTGTTGGTTTTTCAATCTCTACTGCTAGCTCATGGGGGTTTGACAACTTTAGGTGCTAATGCCATATCAATGGCTGTAGCTGGCCCTTTTGCTGCTTACTGGATTTATCATGCAACTCTAAGAATGAGTGGCAGTTATGGAATTGCTATTTTCTGCGCCGCTGCACTGGGCGACCTGGTCACTTATGTGGTGACAGCAGTGCAATTATCTTTGGCTTTTCCCTCGCCGGTTGGTGGCATAGTAGCCTCGTTTATTAAGTTTGGTGGTATTTTTGCTATTACCCAGGTGCCTTTAGCAGTTAGTGAAGGTTTGCTGACAGTATTAGTATGGAACTGGCTACGTCAGTATAACTCTGAAGAATTAAGCACTTTGAAATCAGTATCTGTTAGGAGCAATGAATCATGAAAGATCAATTTTCAGACCCTTCCACTAAGCCCAGTGGCAAGTCAATTGTCAGCAAAAAAGTACAAAATTGGCTACTGATCGGTGGAGTAGTATCGTTAGCTCTCTTACCCTTGTTTATAGTTAAAGATGGCAAGTTTGGTGGTGCTGACGATCAAGGGAAGGAAGCGATCACAGTTATTAAGCCAGATTACAAACCTTGGTTTGGATCTTTGATTCAGCCCGCTAGCAGCGAAATTGCAGGTTTATTGTTTGCAGCCCAAGCGGCATTGGGTGCGGGCGTTGTAGGCTATGCGATCGGCTGGTACAAAGGCAAACACGAAAGCCGTAGTTCTGAGCGCGAGTGAATACTAAACTTGATGCGCTAGCTTATGGCAATGCCCTAAAAGCATTGCCACCCGCGCAAAAACTCTGCTTTGCGATAACCCTATTAGTTATGGCGATGTTTGTTCACCCCCCTATTCATTTAGCCATTTTTATTTGGCTGGCAGTATGGGTGGTGGGCTACGCCAAGATTCCTGGGAAATTTTACGTGGCGATGCTGCTAGGAGTCATGTCTTTTCTGCTTACTAGCCTACCTGCGATCGCTCTTAACTTTGCGCCAACTGCACCAGTAGATTCTCTTTGGAGCTGGCCGCTATGGGGTGGTCAGATTTATCTGAGTGCTAGTGGGCTACAGCAGGCTTTAGGAATTTTGTCGCGGTCTTTAGCTAGTACGGCGGCGCTGTTTTTTATTATTTTGACGGTGCCTTTTGCTGAATTGGCTGTGGTGTTAGAACAAATTCGGCTGCCTACAATTTTGACGGAGCTGTTGTTATTATGCTACCGGTTTATTTTTCTATTAGCCGAGGTAGCACAGAGCATTTCGATCGCCCAACAGTCGCGGGGTGGCTATCGCACTCGCCGATTAGCTCTCAGCAGCGTGAGTTTATTGATCAGACAACTTATTCAAAGAACAGCAGTGCGCTATCAGCAGATTGCCTTGGGCATTAAAGCCAGGGGCTTCAATCAAGAGTTTCGGTTTTGGCAATCTACGCCCTATAAATATTCTTGGCGTTATGGTCTAGAGTCGATCGGGGGCTGCCTATTATTAGTTATTGGGGAAATTTTTTACCAAATTTATGTCTGATTATTTGTTGGAAATGCGGGGTGTGGAGTACACCTACCCCATGGCCGATCGAGCAGCAGTAAAAAATCTGAGCTTGCGACTACCCGCAGGCCGTAAAACGGCTTTGATTGGTCAGAATGGCTGTGGTAAATCTACGCTGTTTTTGCTGGCCGATGGTTTATGTCGTCCTCAGCAGGGGGAAATTTTGCTAGATGGCGTGCCATTGAAGTTCGATCGTCATACTTTAAATCGCTGGCGGCAACGGGTTGGACTGGTATTTCAAGATCCCGAGCAGCAGTTAGTAGCACCAACGGTGGAGTCAGATATTTCTTACGGGCTGTGTAATCAGGGTTTGCCAGATAGGGAAGTGGCCGATCGAGTCCAGCAAACTATGGCCGATTTTCAGTTAACCGAGCTAGCTCGCAGGCCGCTGCATCATCTTAGCCTCGGGCAAAAGAAACGGGTAAGCATTGCCGGGGTGATGACTTTACGCCCAGATTTGGTGTTGTTAGATGAACCCACTGCTTATTTAGATCCGGTGCAGACTAGAAATTTGCTACTAGAGCTAGACAATATTGTTCGATCGGGCACTACTCTATTAATTGCTACCCATGATTTAGATTTTGTCTATCAATGGGCAGATTGGGTATTGGTGATGAGCGAGGGTAGTTTACTGTTAGAAGGTGAAACTTTGATGGTATTTGAAAAACTACAGTCTCTGCCAAATTTTGAATTGGGGATGCCGCTCTTATGGGAAATGTGGCAGACACTACCACTACAAATTAGAGGAAATCATGCCGTGCCTCGATCGATCGAAGAGCTGAAGAAATTGCTGGCTTGATGAAAATTGGTGAAATGTCTATCATGAAAATTGCTACACAATTTGTTAATTTCTGGCTCAATGAATGGCTCTATTCCTCGTAACTAGCTTCTCAATTAAATTAGTAATAAATCATTAGTGTTTTCTTGCAATTCAAAGCTACAAATAAATTATTAATTGACTGGAATTTGTAATCTATTACATCCCAAGACTAAAAAATGATCCAGATCTCCTACATATCCGCTAGAATAAACGTTTTTCGCAGGTAAGGTTGGGGAAACATGGAAAGCCTAAAAGGACGAGACTTATTGAGCATGGCGGATTTGAGCGGTGCAGAGGTAGCTGGCATTGTTAAAATGGCGATCGAACTCAAAACCGGCAAACTCGATCCTCGCACCCGCAAAAACCTCGGTTTGCTGTTTACCAAGGCTTCCACCCGCACCAGAGTGAGCTTTACCGCCGCCATGTATCAGTTGGGCGGCCAAGTGATCGACATGAACCCCAACTCTACCCAAATAGGCCGGGGTGAGCCGTTGCAGGACACCGCGCGAGTACTCGATCGCTATCTCGATATTCTGGCCATCCGCACCTTCGATCAACAAGACTTGGAGTTGTTTGCCGCCAACGCCAAAATGCCAATTATCAACGCCCTTACTGACCTAGAGCACCCTTGTCAGGTCTTGGCCGATCTCCAGACTATTCAAGAACACTTTGGTACTTGTCAGGGGCTAAAGCTGGCTTACTGTGGAGATGGCAACAACATGGCGCACTCTTTGTTGATTGGTGGAGCCTTGGTGGGCATGGATGTGGCAGTGGCGGCACCTGCTGGGTTTGCTCCTGCGACCCAGGTGGTTGCTCAGGCGAAAAAGATTGCCCAAGGCACCAAGGCTCAAATTACGATTACTGAAGATGTAGCTGCGGCGGTGCGGGGAGCAAATATTGTCTATACGGATGTGTGGGCAAGCATGGGGCAAGAAGCAGAGGCGATCGATCGCGTTCCTTTGTTTATGCCCTATCAGGTAAACAAGCAGCTTATGAGTTTGGCCGATGCTCAGTCGATCGTGCTACACTGTTTACCGGCTCACCGGGAAGAAGAAATTACTGAAGAGGTTTTGGAAGGCGATCGATCGAAGGTGTGGGATCAGGCGGAGAATCGTCTACATGCTCAGAAAGCGTTGATTGTGGCACTGCTTGGGCTAGAAGAATCTTAGGGTGGGCAGCTAATTGAACTCTCGCCGGATAGGTGAAATACTGCGATCAAGAATATTTCTATGATTTTAAAATATTATTTAGCCCTCATTAAAAAAATCAATCATTGTCTTGGATGTCTCAGATAAGATACTCAACCCATCCGATCGATCTAATAAGCCTATCTTTCGACCGATTACTGGATTAATTAAGAGCGATAAATCGGTAAAGCTATAGTGGGTGGTTAATTCAACTATCTGCTGCTGAAGATCGGCTCTAATAGCTAGTTTGTCCATCCAGAATTTGTCGATCGCTATTATCGATTCATATTGACGTAGCTTTTTTTTATCTTTGGGCTTGTGTCTCTCTCGATCGGCATTAATAGATAATAGTCTCTTCCCTGTATACTCTGCATTTTCAATCCCTAGATCGATAAAAACACCATCAAGATCTACTGCTTTTGAGATTCGTCGATCTTGCCCACAAGCAACAAAACTAGCCCCCCCTCCAGCCGAATGTCCGGCAGTAAATATTTTACCAGCATTAATCCTGTGATAAAATAATGAACCAGGCACCGAATCTAGATAGATAACTTTATCAACAATCGCTGATATATTTTGGGCTTGTGCTTGCATGAACTTGCCAATATATTGTTCGAGTATGGCTGGGTCGTCAAAGATTGCCGGGTCAAAACTTTCAAATTTTATTTGCGAACCATCAGTACACATTGTCCCGACATTAGACTTAGGATGATTAACGCCAATAACAATAAATCCATGACTGGCAAATTCTAGAGCATAGAAAGTACCTAGATAATTAATTCCACCGAACCCAGGTGAGAACAAAATAATCGGCAAGCCATCTGGAGAATTGATCGGCATGGCATTGATCAATGCTGGACTGGTAGCAACGCGCCGTAGCAACCAAAAAATCAACTTGTATGATAAATTGATCGTAGCTGCATCAGCAAAAATTCGTCCAAGTCGATCAATATAATTACTACTTTTACCAGATCGATCGTTAGTTGGATACCATACCTTGGCAATAATCTCAGTCTGAGATTGATCGATTTTATCCCAAGTCAGATCCTGAGTTCCAACCTGCCATTTACCTGATGGTTGTGGTAACTCAGTACGAGTAATTAGCACATAAGGTAATGAGAAAATGGCGATTACACCTACACAGATAAAAATTAAAATCATCCACATTGTCAGCAACTGCTCCTAGATTTCGACTAATTTATCGACTGAAATTCAGGTGATTTGAATGTTAAATACTCGTCTCGATTTACATCAACAGGGACTAAGCTTCCGCAAAATCGAGCGTCAAACTGGGGTGAACCACAATACAGTAATTAACTGGGTGAAAAAAGCTGAAGTTATTGCTCCCAGCAAAACTTGCGATCGGCCTCGGTAATTGCCACATCATTGATGCTCGCAAACCGCTTCATCATCAAACCATTTTCGGCAAATTCCCAGTTTTCGTTGCCATAAGCCCGATACCAGTTGCCAGCCTCGTTGTGATACTCGTACTCAAACCGTACCGCAATCCGATTATCCATAAAGCACCATAGCTCTTTGCGCAGCCGATAATCTAGTTCTTGTTGCCACTTGCGAGTCAGAAACTCTTTGATAGTAGCGCGGCCTGTAATAAACTCCGATCGATTGCGCCATTCCGAGTCTTCGGTGTAAGCCAAAGAAACTCGCCCCGGATCACGGGTATTCCAAGCATTCTCAGCCGCCTGGACTTTATCTTTGGCAGTTTCTAAGGTAAACGGTGGCAGTGGTGGCTTCATTTCCATAAGTTTAGTAGTGGATGAGTGTGCTTTGATAATAAAGCAAAACCTTCTTTATAATACAGCAATTAATTTTTATTAACTTGGCTACTACTGCTAAACCAACCCTTTCGCCAAAAGAAAAAAGCCAAACTGCCACCAACCACCGTCATCAAAGTCAAACAAGCTGGATAACCCCAGTACCAGCTTAACTCTGGCATATTCAGCGGTGACTTTTCGACATTGAAGTTCATCCCATAGACCCCAGCAATAAACGTGAGAGGAATAAAGATCGACGAAACCACCGTGAGTAATTTCATAATCTCGTTCATTTTATTGCCTACCGAAGATAAATACACATCCATCAAGCCCGTGCCCAGCTCTCGATAGGTTTCCACCATATCCATAACCTGCACCGTGTGGTCATAGCAGTCCCGCAGATAAATTTTGACCTCATCGCTAATAAAGTCACTGCCATCCCGAATTAATTGATTGATCGCATCCCGCTGTGGCCAGATTGATCGCCTTAAAGTCAACAAATCTCTTCGCACTCGATAAATCTTCTCTAACGTTTGCTTAGTAGGCCGCGAAACTACCTCATCTTCCAATTCATCAATCAGCTCTCCATAGTGCTCCAATACCGGGAAAAAGCCGTCGATAATGGCATCTAGCAAACAGTAGGCCAAGTAGTCTGCACCCTGATGACGCAAAGATCCCCGCCCATGGGCAATGCGATCGCGCACTCCGTCAAAACAATCATGCTCTGGTTCTTCTTGAATAGTCAGCAAATAGCCTTTCCCTAAAACTAGACTGACTTGCTCTTTATGGAAACCCTGCAACGTTTTATCAGGAGTCACCATCCAAGAAACAATTAATAGCTGCTCCGCATAATGTTCAATTTTTGGTCGCTGGGGCACATTTACTACATCTTCTACCAGCAGCGGATGCAAATTAAACGTCTTACTCAGACTCTGCCAAGTGCTATGATTTCCCAGTCCCGATAGATCTAACCAAGATACCGATTTATTTTTTAAATAACGCTGAGCTTCATCGGGGTCGGTAATATGATGACAGTCTACCGTTTCTGAATCATAGTCAATCACCGAGAGCGTAGCTGGCTCGGCATCAACGCTCAGGCTCAAAACTCCTGGCGCTACCCCTGGGCGATCATAGAAATAATCTACCTTAGAAACAGCTTTGTGAGTAGAAGGGAATTTAATAATCATTAACTACAATAACTCTCCACACAGCGCACAAACATTTCTACACCCATCATCAAAGCCGTCTCATCAAAATCAAAGCGGGGGTGATGATGGGGATAAGCTAAAGCTCGATCGACGTTAGCTGAACCCAAAAAGAAGTAGCAGCCCGGTATCTCTTGCAAGAAGTAAGCCATGTCTTCTGCCCCCATAGTCTGGCAATCGGGCACTACCCCTGCCGGAGTAGTCACCATATTTAGAGCGATCGACCTAACCATGGCGGTAATTCGCTCATCATTAATAGTGGCTGGGTAGAAATTCACATAGTCAACTTCACAAGTTGCACCATAAGCAGCACAGACCGAGTTAGCTAAATCGGTAATGCGCTGGCGAAAGTAATCTTTAAACTTGGGGCTAAAATAGCGCACGGTGCCCCGCAGAATTGCCGTATCAGCAATCACATTGCGGGCATTGCCCGCTACAAAATTCCCCACCGTCACTACCGCTGACTCTAGCGGATCAACGTTACGGGCGACGATCGACTGTAAGGCGCTCACCACCTGGGCACCAACCACCAAAGCATCCACTGTCTGGTGGGGCATCGCCCCATGACCGCCCCGCCCCTGAACTTTGATATCAAACTGCTCTACTGCGGCCATCAAAGGGCCACTGCGCACGCCCACTGTCCCTAATGGCAAGTTATTCCATAGATGCAGACCAACGATCGCATCTACTTCGGGGTTTTGCAATACTCCCGCCTGGATCATCGGCAAGGCACCGCCGGGATATTCTTCAGCAGGCTGAAAGATAATCTTAACCGTGCCAGCAAAACTGTCTCGGTGTTGAGATAAATAGTAAGCCGTCATCAGGGCGATCGCTGTATGACCATCATGACCGCAGGCGTGCATACAGCCAGGAGTTTGCGATCGATAGTCTACTTCGTTTTCTTCTTGAATGGGCAGGGCATCCATGTCGGCACGGATCGCCAAGCCTTTCAGGTCAAAGCTGGTTTTCTTACCCTGCAATATTGCCACAATCCCGGTTTCAGCAATGCCAGACTGGTACTGAATGCCCCATTCTTGTAATTTTTTCTGAATTAGCTCTGCCGTAACTTTCTCCTGAAAACCCAGCTCAGGATGCTGATGAATCTGGCGACGCACTGCCACCAAGTATGGTTGTAACGCCTGAATATCTGGTCGGATCTTACTCAGATCGACAGACTGGGGCAGGGCAGTAGTAGCGAAAGAGGTACGATCCATAGCAGAGGTGAAAAGGGGATTTTGAGGTGCAAGAATGAATGTAGTACAGCGAACAAGGATGTAATATTTGCCATCCCGTTTTAGTTTAACGGATCTGTAGAAATCTGCCTGTCTTTTTAAGAACCAATTTTGGCGAAAGGCTGGCTGGAATTGTCAGTGATCTCTTGCAGATAGGCAATATGTCGATCGATTATCTCACAGCCTTCGGCCACATTCTCAATTACTGCCAATTTTCCGCGCAGCTCTGCCGCTCCAGCAAAGCCTTTGGCGTACCAAGTAAGATGTTTGCGGGCTTGGCGCACTCCATAAATGCCTTTGTATTCAAACAGTGCTTTTAGATGTTCACGGGCACATTCTAAAAGATCGATCGAAGTAGGAGCCGGAAGCTCTTCACCGGTTTTCAAAAAGTGATCTACCTGACCCACCAAAAATGGATAACCCAAAGTCCCCCGTGAGCACATCACTCCATCAGCTCCGGTTTGCTCTAAGCAATCCACTGCTGCCTGCACCGAAAACATATCTCCATTGCCAATCACTGGAATGCTGACTACTTCTTTGACCTGACGAATCCAATCCCACTTGGCTGGGCCATTGTACCCTTGGGCACGAGTGCGGCCATGGACAGTAATCATCTGGGCACCGGCATCTTCCATTAGTTTGGCAAAGGAAAGAATATTAATTTCGCTGTCCGACCAGCCAATCCGGGTCTTTACTGTTACTGGCACCGAGACAGCCTTAACTACGGCTCTGACAATTTCTGCGGCAATTTCTGGCTCTCGCAGTAGCGAGGAACCACCACCATTTTTGGTGATTTTGTTCACTGGGCAACCCATGTTGATATCCACGGTATCAGCGCCTTCTGCCACGGCTCTTTGGGCGGCTTCGGCTAAGAAGTCTGGGCGACAGTCAAATAGCTGAATGCTAATGGGTCTTTCGCTAGCTTCGATTTCCATAATCCGGGGCAGCTCTTTTACATAGTGCAGACCGGTAGCGTTAACCATTTCGGTATACAGCATAGAAGTAGGAGCGTAGCGCCGCACAATTCGCCGAAAAACTAGGTCAGTTACGCCGGAAAGCGGCGACTGAAATACCCGACTCTTCAGTTCTAAAGAGCCGATTTTTAGGGGGGTAGAAAGTCGATCGAGCAGTGCGGGACTAATTGTTACCATGGATTCTGTAAAGGTGGCTTGAGACCTCAGGATAGCAGAATTTCTTCATTGACTGCGGAGCAGTGCTGGCCAAAACTCTTTTGCAACCTGTGGCAAAATGAACTCACTGATGTTCGATTTTAAATTTCATGACTGAACCCAAATTAACTTCTAAAGCTGCTTGGCAGCCACATGCCGATCTGATTTCTGATGCTGGCTTACCTTTAACTGTAGATGCCGATTTTTTTATTGCACCACCGTCACAAATTGGGGAACTGATCTCGGCGGCTACTACGTTGCCGACTTCATCTCACCCGCTACCGGTAAATACTCGCTGGGCAATAATTGTGGGCAGCGGTGTATTACTGGCTATTTTGTTCCAAGTTCTTTTTCAAATTGCTGGGTTTACTCTCTTAATAGGAATGATGGCCGGTGCGACGGCTTGGTATCTCACCCGGTTTAATCACATCTGTTCTTTTGTGGGCACGAAAGGTCTGGCTAGATTTGACACTCTCAGGGCTGAAGCCGCTGAGATTCTTGAACAGCCCATATTCGGACTCTCAAAGGCGTAGTCAATGCGCCACTACTGATTCCCTCAAGGCATAGCCCTAAAGTTACCGCTACTTTCCTCAAAATGTTGGCTGCACCATTACAGTCAGCATTTATCTCCACTTTATCAGCACTACGATACAAGCCTCTTTGTACACGTCTGCCAGATTCTTTCCACCGCTCGGGTTTTTCACCGTATTTTGGTAGAGTATCCGAATCTAGAAAACTTGCTTTACTGGTATAGCTTTCTTCCGTCTCGACAAACTGAATTCCATACTGTTCGCACAATTGGGAGATCCTATCCTTCAGCCTAGCTGTAGGGATCTGTACGAACTTTTGATTGTTCTTTCTTCCCATGTTAACCCCGTCTTTTTGACCCTGATTCCAGCCAAAAACCAAGGTTCCAATCCCATTGTCTATACAGTGATTAATTACTAATCTAGCTGCTTTGTTTACCGCGTCACGCATTTGTCGATTACGTTTTTCAGTAATAGCGGCTAGTTTTCCAGACCAAAATCCTTGAGGCTTTCCGTCCTTAATATTGGCAATTTGCTTATTGTAAAACTGATTAAGAGATTTCAGATGTAACCCATCAACAATAAAGGATGTACCGATATTACTGACTCCAGTTAGCCAGTTATTTATCCCATGATCTAACCCTAAACATTTAGTGAAGTCCAGATCAATTTTATTAGCCGCGACAGGATAAACAAATTCTGCATAGAAACATCCATTTCTGGGCAAAATTCGCACTTCTCTCAGGTCTTCAAAATTAAGGTTTGACGGCATTGGTAAATAAAATTCTTTCAATCCAAACCAAGCCTTAACTTGCAAACCCAATGGGAAGCGAAGACGTGCCACGCACGCTTCCGAGGTCGCCTCGGAAGAACGTGAAGCACTTTGACCATCTATTAGCCTTAGTGCTCGTTTGGGAAACGAAACTACTTGATAGCCTCCTGACTTGCGGTAATTTGGAAACTTTGGCTTCTGACCAAGCTCGCCATTACGCGATTTTTTCAGTAGCTCACAAAACGATTTAACAGATTCACCAACAGACAAGCACGTTTGAACGGCTGCCTCAGAAGATAATGCAGCGAAATGTCTATTAGAACCCATTGTGTTAACCAAATCAAAGCTTGTTACATATGCTCCGGTCTTAAACCAAATTTGACGAGCATAATAAACTGCACAGTTGTGTAGGTTGTTAGATTCTGAGCAAATATATTGCAGAACAGCTTGAGTATCTTTGTCCGTGCTAATCAAGCACTGCTGAACACCCATCGATTTTTTAGGTTTAGCCATCTTTTCCCCTAAAGATCATTTGACCTACTTACTATAATCAACTACAGTAGATAAGTCAACCCCCAGCAACATCAACTTATGCTTCCTCTGCCCGAATACAAAACTCATAACCATGTTAAATTCCTTCTCAACTATCACTTTGTATTTATACCAAAGCGTAGAAAATCAGTTTTATTAGGTGAAGTAGCAACTAAGCTTAAGCAAACATTCCTAGAGCTTTCAATTGAAAAAGGGTGGGATATTCTTGCTTTGGAGGTCGCACCAGATCATGTCCATCTTTTTGTGGCAGTCAAGCCAACAGACACTCCTTCATTAGTAATAAAACTTTTCAAAGGTCGTTCTAGTCACCATTTAAGAGCTGAGTTTCCACACCTTAAAAAACTTCCCTCACTCTGGACAAGTAGCTATTTCGTTAGTACGGCAGGCAATATCAGTAGTGAAGCTGTCATAAAGTATATTGAAGATCCACATCATGCAGCAAACTAGGATTAAGGGGACTAAAGTCCCCCGAGTCGCTTCCCTCTCAGGGCTAAAGCCACTGAGTTTCCCACATCCCGCACTCTTACTATGATATTTCCGGCTCTCGATCGGCTTTACCTAAAGAAATTTTGTTGCTATTTGCGGATACGCAATATCTCTATACCAAAACTACTCGCAACTACACTAATGGGATTTATACCGGGACAAGTTATAGCTATAGATAGAGCAAGAATTATTACTGGTACTTATCGCAGCGAAAACAATACGCCCAAGCAACAAGATATCTGGTATTTTGCTGATATTAAAGATCGCGATCGATGCCCTTGGCAAAGGAACTGAAGCAACTACCAAAGCATCTCTGACCTTACAGCCTCGATTAGCGGACTAAGAGAAGAAATGCGTGTCGGTTTCGCTGACTTGAGAGGAGACATCAAAGTTCTGGATAATCGGCTAGGGAACCTAGAATCAACCGCTCAGAAACTACCTGATTTGGCTGAAAAAGTTGGAGAGCTTAAAAACTGGAAACAGATTGCAATAGTTATATTTACGGCATCAGTTAGTGGTGCTATTGCTTGGTTCCTTCGTAACGGTAAATTCTAGAACACCACAAACACTATCAGTCTAGCGGTAGAAACTACCCTTCGGAGCGATCAAGGCTTAGAACTTGATAAAATATTTACTACTATTGAGGAGGTAATCGATCAAGAATAGCATCGAGTTTATTATTATTAGAATTCAAAAGGCGAAGAATGGTAGGCGATCTTCGTCAATTGAAACAGCAAGATTGACCAATCCGCGATTGGTAGCTTTTAGCTCTCGCATCTCTTCTTCATGCCGCCTGATTCTTTCCTGCTCCTCCAGTCGATCGGCAGCAGCCTGATCAAGCATGGCTTGAATGGCGCGGCCATTAGATTCAGCGATTTGCATAGCTCGGTCAGCAACAGCTTTCACCTCTACCATTTCAGATTGGAACTGCTGTTGCGAAAGTTGAAGTTCCCGCTGCGAGAGTTGAAGTTGCTGCTGGGAAAGCAGAATCTCTTGCAAAATAGACTGCATTTCTTCAAAAGACATAGTCGAATACCTCCCCTGTGAGTTTCATAACTTATCTTAACTCCGAATCTGCACCGGCATCACCAAATAAATAGTCTTAACACCACCAACCGGTGAAAAGACAACCTGCTCCAAAACCCCATTGAGATTAATCGCTACATCTTGAGCATTAATATTTTTCAAACCATCCAACAAATAGCGCACATTAAAAGCAATCTCAATATCATCACCCGAAACCTGAGCAGTCAAAGACTCCTTACCACTACCAATATCTTGTGCCTCTACCGAAAGCTCCAAAGATTGATGCTCATTGCTGATCGTAAACTTCACTAAGTTATTATGCTGATCAGCTAACACTGCAATCCGCTCTAACGCCGACACCAACTGCTTGCGATCGATTGTCACCTGCTTACCAAAACTACTCGGAATCAACGCTCGATAATCTGGATAATTACCCTCGATCGTCCGGGTGATCAACTGCTGCTGACCATGGGCGGTTTCCCAAGCAAACACTGCCTGTCCCTCACCCAAACTAAAGCTGATCTTTTCGATAGCTCCGCTTGCGCCAACGGCGATCGACTGCTTACCCCCCAGCATCTTCTCTAGCTCTCGCAAAGCCCGTGCAGGCACCGTCAACTCCAAAGAGCCTCCCTGCTCCGCCTCCAAAAAAGTCTCCACCACCCCCAACCGGTGGCCATCAGTAGCCGCAAACTCTAGCTTCTCAGCATCTAGCTTAAAATTCACCCCAGTTAAAATCGGCTTGGTTTCATCTTGGCTACAGGCAATCAATGCTCCCCGTAAACCATCAATCAAGGCAGCGATCGGTAGATGTTGAATCTCACCATCTTCTGGCTCTGGCAACTCCGGAAACTCGGTGGCATCCATGCCCCGCACCTGATAGGTGCCAGTCTTAGATTTTACGGTTACGACAATGCCATCGCCATTCTGAGAATCATTTTGTTCGATCGTAATCTCACCGCTGGGCAACCGAGAAACAATATCATTCAACAACTTCGCAGGCAGGGCAATTTCTCCACCTTCGCTCACCTCTGCCCCAAAGCTAGTTTGGATGCCCAAACTCAGATCAAATCCCGTCAACTGCACTCGTCCAGCAGTGGCTACCAGCTTAATATTGGTCAAAATTGGCAGGCTGGGCTTGCCCGAGACTGCTCGGCTCACCAACGAAAGACTGGAGCTAAGATCGGCTTGCTGGCAAAGAAACTTCATGGCAGAAAAATGTGGGAGGATCGCAAACTCTATCCTAACCGGGAAAAGTAGCAATCTGACAAGCACAATTGCTGATTGCACAGGGCTGGTAATCCAAAAATTGCAAATTACTGGGGACTGAGAACTTCCTCGGGCAAGAACAAAATTAATCCTGATTCAATTCCTGCGATCGATTAGCCGCCGCAATCACCGCTTCGATAATGGTCGATCGAAACCCGCCTTTTTCTAGTGCTCTAACGCCAGCAATAGTGGTGCCACCGGGGCTTGTGACCCGATCTTTACAAATTGCTGGATGCAACTGCTGCTGATCTAACAATTGTGCAGTGCCTAAGACAGTTTGCAGCGCCAATTCTTGCGCCATTGCTCGCGGCAAACCGGCGGCTACTCCACCGTCAGCTAAGGCTTCCACCATTAAGGCCACATAAGCCGGACCAGATCCAGATAGTCCGGTGACGGCATCGAGCTGAGATTCCGAAACTCTGACAACTTTGCCGACGGCTTGGAATATTTTGCTGACCACAGCGTATTGAATATCTATTGCGCGCTCATTCCCCGCGATCGCCGTCATGCCTGCCCCTACTGTTGCTGGGGTATTGGGCATGGTTCTTACAATTGCTTGCTGAGAAAAGACTTTTTCTAGCTGGCTGATGCTCACCCCTGCCAAAATTGAAATAATTAATCGATCAGCAGCCACATTTAAGCCAGCTACAGCCGATCGCAGCGCTTGGGGTTTGACGGCCAAAACAATTGAGGCAGCTTCTACTACCTCTTGGTTGTTGTCAGTAACACCCACACCATACTGTTGGTGTAAAAATTCACGGCGAGCCGCTAAGGGATCGCTCACTACAACAGCCTCGGCTTGATAAATACCGACGGCAAGAAGGCGGGAAACAATGGCTTCTGCCATTACCCCGCCCCCAATAATTCCGAGTTCTTTTTGCAAACCTTAGTCTCCAGCCATTAAACAGGACAGTAGCTAACAGCTACGCAGCACTCGGTGGCCAGTATTTTACTGAGCGATCGCTTCGCTAGCCCAAGGATTGCCAGGAGTTACTGAGCGATGAGTGCGAGTAGGGGCCTGAACCACTTCGTTTAAAACGTTAGTAGGAGTGCTGACCTGCACACAGCTAGGAGTGAACAAGAAGATGTTGTCGCCAATGCGCTCATAGTGACCATCAATGGCGTAAGTACCACCAGCTACGAAGTCAACTGCACGCTGGGCTTCTTCTTGACGAATCAAAGTCATATTCAAAATCACCGACTTGCGCTGACGCAAAGCATCAATAACCTGGGGCATTTCTTCAAAAGCACGGGGTTCAATCAAGACCATTTCAGATGCGCCATGAGATACACCGGGCATACCAATAACATTACTAGCCTTAGATCTCAGCTCGGCATTGAAGGCAGCGCGAGGAGTCGGGGCTTCTGCAGGACTGGAAGGAGCAGGAGCGGCGTAGTCAGCGTAACCATGAGGCTGTTGCTCAACATCCTCATATTCGTAATCGTACTCATCTTGATCGTTTAAGCCGACGATGTCTTTTAACTTGCTAAGAAAACTCACGGTGGTAATGCTCCTGTACTGGTTGGCTGATGAACTAATTGAAATCTCTGGACAAAAATAAACTTAGCAGAAAGGATTACTAAAATCTAGCCGGTTTGTCACACAAAAAGTACGGTTTTCCTTAAGAATTACAAAAACAATATTTGAAAGCTATGCTCATAACTCGTTTCAGTTCTTACTTTCATAACTTCTTTATATTTCTTATTCTTTTGTCACATAAAATCTCCTGATTTTCTTAAGATTTCAAAAGTAATATTACTTAACTAGAGCAAAGCAAAACAAACAATTTATTTTGCTTTGCTAAATAAAGATTTTGCTCCCTACTCTAATCAAGCTAGAACCAGCTCGTACAGCTATTTTATAATCCTGAGACATGCCCATCGACAGGTGATTTATCTCAATAAATTGATAATTGTGTTGGTTTATTTCTTTTTGTAAATTAGCAGCAGAAATAAACATTTCTAGTAATTCATAACTAGTTAATCCCAACGGAGCAATAACCATCAAACCGGTTGTTCTCAAACCTTCACAGCGATTTATTTCTGGCAAATCAAGCCGCAAATTGGCTACTTCCCAACCTGTTTTCTGAGGGTCGGGGAGCATTTTTACCTGTAGATAAACCTGGGGAGATTTACCCAACTCAGCGGCAATTTTATTAATCTGCTGGTAAAGCTTCAAACTATCCACCGACTGAATCACCTCAAACATTTGCACCGCCTTCCGCACCTTATTACTCTGCAACTGACCGATCAGGTGCCAGCGAATATCTGGAAGGTCAGCCAAAGCCGCTTGCTTCTCTGCCGTTGCCTGAATGCGACTTTCCCCAAAATCACGAACCCCAGCCGCATAAGCCTCGCGCATTTGCTCCACAGAAGCCCCTTTACTCACGGCCACCAGTTGCACCGTCTCAGGAATTTCTTGGCGGATGTTAGCCAGTCGTTGGGCGATCGAATCTTGTTCGTTCATAAAGAAATATTACTGAAGGTGATATTTGAAAATATTTATTGAAAATTAGGTAATTCTGCTCTCCAATAGTAATTGTTAAGCGTTTGTTAAGCTAAGATTGAAAGCACCAACTGCTGCTGGAGTATTGCCTGAATGATTCCCCATGACTCTATTTTTTCTCAAGAGACTGCTGCCGATAAACCCGAAGAAGCCTGCGGCGTGTTTGGAGTCTACGCCCCCGGCCAAGATGTAGCCAAACTAACTTACTTTGGCATCTATGCTTTACAGCATCGCGGTCAAGAGTCGGCGGGTATCGCCACCATGACCGCCGAGACCATGCACCATTACAAGGATATGGGCTTGGTGTCTCAGGTGTTTAAACCAGAGATTTTAGAAGAATTAGGCGGCAACTGGGCGATCGGGCATACTCGCTACTCTACTACTGGCTCTAGCCGTCGGGTGAACGCCCAGCCAGCGACAGTTGATACTCGCTTGGGTGGCTTGGCGCTAGCTCACAATGGCAACTTGGTAAATGTGCTAGACCTCAAAAAGCACTTAGAAGAGAAAAAATGGGACATTCAAACCAGCACTGATTCTGAAATGATTGCCTTGGCAATGGCCAACGAAGTCAACGAAGGTCAAGATTGGCAAGCAGCTCTAATTACTGCGCTCAAAATGTGTCAAGGCGCTTTTAGCTTAACCATTGCCACAGCTACCGGTGTGGTAGCTGCCCGCGATGCCAACGGCATTCGGCCTTTAGTAATTGGCATGTGGCCAGAGCACCCCGGACACTATGTTTTTGCTTCAGAGACCTGCGCTTTAGATATTGTTGGTGCCGAATATTTGCGAGACGTGCTGCCAGGGGAATTGGTCTGGGCAACCGCTGATGGTTTAGCTAGCACCATGTGGGCAGAGGCTACCAGCCCCAAGCTGTGTATTTTTGAAATGATTTACTTCGCCCGTCCCGATAGCTGGATGAATGCCGAGAGCTTATACAGCTATCGCTTACGCATTGGTCGCCAACTAGCCAAAGAGGCCCCCCAAGATGCGGATATCGTGATCGGAGTGCCAGATTCCGGCATTCCGGCAGCGATCGGCTTCTCCCAGGCTTCTGGTGTGATGTATATGGAAGGCTTGATCAAAAACCGCTATGTGGGTAGAACGTTCATTCAGCCCACCCAAGAAATGCGCGAATCGGGCATTCGGATGAAGCTGAACCCCCTAAAAGATGTGTTAGCGGGCAAGCGCGTAATTATTGTCGATGATTCGATCGTGCGGGGCACCACTAGCCGCAAGCTGGTCAAAGCAATCCGCGATGCTGGAGCCACCGAAGTCCACATGCGCATCTCTTCGCCACCGGTAACTCACCCCTGCTTCTATGGCATTGATACCGATACTCAAGATCAGTTGATTGCCGCGACTAAGACCGTGGCCGAGATTGCTGAACAGATTGGGGTCGATTCTTTAGCTTATTTATCAGAAGCAGGAATGTTAGAGACGACCACTCAAAGCGTCGATCGATTCTGCTCGGCCTGCTTCAATGGCAAATATCCTGTACCAGTCCCTGAAGACATGAAGCGCTCTAAGCTGATGCTAGAAAAGGTAGCAACCTAACCCAGCGAAAGGGGAAGACCATAATTGTCTTCCCTTTTGCAATTTATGCAATTTTAGCGATATTTCACCAGTACTAAGTCTCGCGGTTTCCCCGATTCAAAAAGCGCATCTCTTCTAAAAGCACATTAAATCGCTGGTCGCTTTCGGCCTGTCTTTCTTTCATAGCTTCCATGTCTCGCTGACTTTGAGCAGCAACCTGCAACAAAGCCTGTGCAGTTATCCTTAGCCCATCAACGCTATCTCGCACTTCAGCAATGCTTTCTCTTAACTCGGTGGTGCTTTCTCGCAGCTCAGTAGCATTTTCTCGCATATTTTCGCGTAGCTCGATAGCGCTCTCTCGCATACTTTCTCGTAACTCAGTAACGCTAGCAGCCAGCGCATCGACCATTTCATCCGTCCACCTTACAACTGTCATCTGAAACACCTTAGCCAAATGATGATTAGGTTTATTTTACGATAACTTTCCCAAATATCGAATTATGGGGGTGAGTCAAGTCGCATGGCGATGATGCGAGGTGTTGAGGTCATTCATCAGTTCATAGAGCAGACGATTCAGCCCGTCGTCATTGTGACTCACGGCAATTTGATGACGCTGATATTGAAGTATTTTGATGAGCAGATTGGTTATGACGAGTGGGAAGGTTTACAAAATCCTGATGTCTATTGCGTCAAGTTTGGCAGTGAGGAAATTGAGGTTGAGCATATAGTTCGAGCGTCCATGCCAGCCGTATAACAACCGCAATGCACCGGAGCTTTGAAGTATACTGACTGTCAGCAAGAGTTGCCTGCGTCCGGTGATTGAGAACGTTAAAAAGGCGTTTGCCTTCACAAAAATGGGAGCGCCGTTGAACTTATCGAATTCATAGGGTTGGGATCCGACTCCCCTCACCCAAATCATTTGGCGAATTTTGATAGCTTAACTCAAATATCACAGATTCCCTAAATACCGCTGTAGATAAGGCGAAAAAACCTCATAGATCAAAGTCAGTGGCTTACCCTGATGCCAAAATAAATAATGGCGACCCCAAAGAAGTCCTGATTCATTAAAGCCCTCACTCAAAGCTGGGGAAGTACCACAATAAATGCCGCGCACATCTCGATGTAGCTCGGTGCGCAACCGAGCTAAGCTTGCCCAAATTGGCAAACTACGATTTTGTAAGTATTCATCCACATGCTCAGCATTCCACCAAGAAGTAGCATAGGCTAGTCTCTGACCAGAAGCAGTGCGCAACCATACCTGTCTGCGCAACCTTGGCCCCGGAACTTCTTGCAGCTCGATCGGCGCACCATCACCAATCATCCCCACCACCGACATATCTAGTACATCTACTTCGGTGGCTTCGCCGGTCAATAGCTGCAAGTGTCGAGTCGGTGAGCCATCCCCTAACAGCATTAATTGCCAAGCCGGTGGTAACTGACTATGGGGTAAACCTGATTGGATAGCCGAAAAATCACCAAACCAAACAGGCTCTAAACGGTGCCACTTTAAAAGATGCTGTGGCTCGATCGAAATATTAGTCAAATTATTCTCTAAAACAAATTCCGGTGGCTTCTTAATAGTAAAGAAAGCCATCGGAATTTGCTAGTGCGATGCAGATAGCGAGACTCGAACTCGCAAGGTCTAGGACCACACGCACCTCAAGCGTGCGCGTATACCAATTCCGCCACATCTGCTCGGCGTTACGACTGAGCCAGTGATTCACCAGCTATGCCGACCTCTGAGTATGCCATAGATCTTGGTAAGAATCAAGATCTAATGTTTAATTGCTAACGACCACGCTGATTTTTGAGACGGTAAGTGATGCGCCCTTTACTCAGATCGTAAGGAGTCAGTTCGCACTTAACTCGATCGCCTTCCAAAATTTTGATGTAATTCCGGCGAATCTTGCCAGAAATATGCGCCAGCACATTAAAGCCGTTGTCCAGATCTACTCGGAACATCGCATTGGGCAGTGACTCTGTCACAGTACCTTCCATTTCGATCAAGTCTTGTTTAGACAAGCTTTGAATACCTCTAAATTTAACAAAGTTGACTGCTGTCGGTATTTCTACCTGATACATTGTAGCAAAATTAGCCATCATCTGATACAGATGACGGCCAACTTTTAGTTTATCTTAAGCCAAAGCAGCTTGCAGGTCTTTAGCGACCGTCTCTAGCTCTTGATGGCCATTGACTTGGCGCAGACGCTCTTGGTTTTTATAAAATGCCGTCAGGGGTGAGGTCTGCTGATGATACACCCCTAAACGATGGCGGATCGTATCGGCGTTGTCGTCGGCGCGGCCTCGTAGCATTAAGCGTTCGACCAAAATATCATCTGGTACAAATAGCTCTAAGCCCACATAGTCGTGCTGGTCAATTTCGACCAACAGCTTGTCTAAGAATTCTGCCTGGGCAACATTCCGAGGAAAGCCATCCAAAATCCAACCAGTAGCCGCATCAGATTGGGCTAGTCGATCGCGGATTAAATCTAGAATCAAAGAATCGGGCACCAAGTCTCCGGCATCCATATATTCTTTGGCTTTGACTCCCAATTCGGTTTGGTCTTTAACTGCCGAGCGCAGAATGTCGCCAGTAGAAATATGGGGAATATGAAAGTGCTCAGCCAAAATGGCGGCCTGAGTTCCTTTGCCAGCGCCCGGTGCGCCAATGAAAATTAGTCTGGTCAAGTTACGCTGCGCTCCAAATATTGCTTCGCATTTTTTACTGTTTCACCATGCCCTCATAGCGCTGAGAGATGACGTAGGTTTGAATTTGTTTGGCAGTCTCGATCGCCACCCCTACTAAAATCAGCAAGGAAGTAGCACCAAAGCCTCTAAAGGTGGTGATGTGCAGTGCAGACTCAATAATACCAGGGATAATTGCCACTGCACCCAAGAAGCAGGCACCTAAGATAGTCAGGCGGTTCAATACTCCTTCGATATATTTACTAGTAGCTTGACCAGGACGAATGCCAGGGATACTAGCACCCATTTTTTTCAGGTTCTGAGACATATCTACTGGGTTAACCACCAAAGTAGAATAGAAATAGCTAAAGAAAAT
>JAYSRP010000289.1:0-27322 GCA_043721015.1 Synechococcales cyanobacterium
GCCGTGCGGCAAAAGGCGATCAAAGAGTATTTTAGGGTACTTAAGCCCGGTGGTACTTTGATCATTTGTGATTCAATTCAAATGAGCGATTCCCCCGAGTTTGAAATGATGATGCACGCCTTTTATGAAACTTTTCATGAGCCTTACTATCGTAGCTATATGGAAGATGATCTGGTCGCCAAACTGCATAATGCTGGTTTTGCTGAGGTCTTACCAACCGAAGTTCATTTTATGAGTAAGTACTTGGTTGCTAAAAAAGCTGCTTAAGTTGCTTAAACTGTTCTTAGTTCTTTAAAAATTATTATTATCATGGCTGACCAACTAACTCCTGAAATTAGCGATCGAATTTGTAAACATATGAACGATGACCACGCTGCGGCAGTGTTGGTCTATGCTCAGGTACATGGTGCGGTGAGTGCTGCCGAGAAAGCTGAAATGCTAGCTATTGATCCTCTCGGAATGGACTTGGCGGCGGTAGTGGCTGGAAGTACTCAGCAGGTAAGGGTGGTGTTCGATCGGGAACTTACTGACTCAGAAGATGCTCATCAGGTGCTGATTCAAATGGCACGCAGTGGCCGCAGCAAAAATTGACAAGAGCCAGAGCTACAGCAAGTGTCAAATCTAATAATCTTCTAACCGGCACGATATGGCCTACAGTAACTTTACGATCGAAGAAGTAGAGCTGCAATTCAATTTAGAATTGCAGGCTGTTTCCTTTTTGCCAATAGTTCCGCCGATTGCTCCTACCGAATTTCTTGATCATTACTTAGAACGCGGTTTGATTCTCACTAAGCGCAACGCTTCCGAAAAAGCCCGCTCTGAATTCCTGATTGCTCCCATTTTAATGGAACTCGAAACTAGCTTAGTAGACAGCATTAGTCTTTTTTCTGGGGAAGACTTTACTGTTGATCGCTCTCTGGGCTTGAAAGGAATCTGCGATTTTTTGATTTCTCGTGCCCCTGCTCAACTTACGATTAAGGCTCCAGTCATTGCTGTAGTGGAAGCTAAAAAAGGCGTGCTGAGAGATGGCTGGGGACAGTGAATCGCTGAATTGGTAGCTGCCCAAAAGTTTAACCAGCAAAAACGCCAAGAAGTCTCTTGTACCTATGGCATTGTTACCAACGGGCTGCTTTGGCAGTTTATTAAGCTCTCAGACCAAATGGTTTCGATCGAACCCACCGAAATTTCTCTCAAACCTCTTGACCAACTGATGGGTATTCTTACCTGGCTTGCTCAAAACTAACATTTTTGGTAAGCGAAGAAATTTGATCGAGCATTTGACCGCTGATAGGAAACTGCTAGACTTTTCCCAAAATTGAATCCGATCAGTTGAGAGCACTGTACATATCTAGAGGCTGCTTTCCACATCAGCAGCCCGATCAAATTGAACTTTGTCTCTTTACTGGAGTAATTCATGCGTAAGCTTACAACCATCCTTTTGGGCTTGACTTTAGGGAGCCTAACTATTTTAGACTTGCCTGCTCAGGCTACGAGCACTCAAAAAAATGCTGCATCGACCAAGGCTCCGGTGGCAACTATTGCTCAGTTAAGCAATAAATTGCAGGGTAAGCCTGTGGTTGTAGAAATCTACGCAAGCTGGTGCCCAGCCTGTAAGAACGTTGCTCCTACTTTTGCTCAATTGAAAAAAGAATATGCGGGCAAAGCTAACTTTTTAGTTTTTGATGTTAGCAATCAAGGTTCTACCTCCCGTGCCAGAACTGCGGCTCAGCAAGCTGGCTTGGGTGAATTTTTCGCGCAAAATATTGCTCAAACTGGCTTAGTAGCCATTATCGATCCAGCTACCGGTAATGTTTTGGCACAACATCGCAACAATCCAGATAAATCAGACTATACCTCTGTGCTGGATGCGGCTATCAGATAAGCACATGTGATATTTAGGTGGCGGCTAAGCTTGTGCCTTTGACAATCGAGATCTAATGGTTTGTTATACAAATCTCGATTGTCATCAAAATTTAAATCTGATTGCTCTTTAAGATGGTATATCCATAGAGAGTAAATAATTTAGCCTGTTTTTGAAGGAATGTAGATTCATGAATATTAAACATTTTGTCTTGGTTTCTATACTGTCTTTAGGAACTATAACTGGTTGCTCAACAGAAACTAAGACCCCAGAAGCTGATGTTAAAGCAAGCCCTAGTGTCGTTAATACTACCCCTAGTCCGGCTATCGCCAAAAAAGCTCTTGCTGGTGGTCTGGCCGCAGAACTACAGGGTAAGCCAGTCGTAGTGGATATTTATGCAAGCTGGTGTCCAGCTTGTAAAAATGTAGCTCCTACTCTTGCAAAACTAAAGACAGAATATGCTGGTAAGGCTAACTTTGTAGTATTGGATGTGAGTGACAAAGCGACGACTGCAAAAGCTACGGCTAGAGCCAAAGAACTTGGACTAGATAAGTTTTTGGCCAAAAATCTGTCTCAAACTGGTTTAATTGCTGTTTTCGATCCAGCCACTGGTAAAGTTTTAACCGAAGAACGTGATGAGCCAGAAATAGCTACTTATAAAAAACCCCTAGATGCCTTTATTGCCAAAGCTAAATAGCTAAGCTTAGTATTTGATTAAGCCTGCTATCCATATCTCAAAATCGTAATTTTAACGAGACTTGTATGTCCCAACTACCCGATGAATTAATCACCTCAGAATCTGCCAAGAAAAAATGGCCAATTTCTAAAAAATGGTTGATCTATTTTGGTTTGGGTTTGCTGGCTCTCTTGGCTGTGGTGCAACTTGGGCCAGTTATTAGCTCGCCGATCGAACAGCTAGTTTCTGGGGTAGAAGGTAGCTATCAAAAGTGGTTTAGGCTCCAAGACACCAGCAATCCGATCGTGCTAATAGTCCTAGCTTTTTTGGGTGGTTTGCTGGCCAGTATTTCGCCTTGTATTTTGGGGATGTTGCCGGTTAACCTCAGCTACATTGGCACTCTCAAGATCAAGTCTCGCTGGGATGCTTTTGTCCAAGCGGGCTTATTTGTGTTGGGTGCAGTGACGGTTTTGAGTTTAGTGGGCTTTTTCGCTTCGTTTATTGGAGCCTTCACCGTATTGTACAAAGGCCACCTAAATCTGGCCGTGGGTCTGATTATGACTCTGATGGGTTTGTGGTTGATGGGAGTTATCAATATTCCATTGCCTACAACTAATATTCCGCTGCCCAAATCGGCTGGCTCTTACGGTGTGGGCTTTACCTTTGCTTTGGTGAGTTCCCCTTGTGCTAGTCCGGTGCTGTTTGCGGTGTTGACGGCGGCGGCAGCTAGTGGTTCTCAGGCTTTAGGAATGCTGACTATGGTTAGCTATGCCTTGGGTTATACAATGTTGATCTTTTTGGCTAGTTTGTTTACAGGGTTAGCCAAGCAAAGTAGAAAGCTACTCCAGCATTCAGAAATGGTGATTCGCTTTGGTAGTGTTGCACTGATTATCACGGGCATTTACTATTTGTTTTCTGGTGCTAAATGGTTTTTAGGAGCTTGAATACTAATTTTGAATATCGTGGTTAATTTGAGGCTATTTTTATGAATCGTAGAGAGCTTTTGAGTTATTTGGGTTTCGGTGGATTGGGTTTGACCGGGTCTGTGATTGCTGGCTGTGGCAAAATGTCTGGTGGTAATTCTTCATCTAGTACGATTAAGTCGATCGCACCTAGTCCTGCGGTTGCTTCTCCTGCCGTAACTCCTTCTCCAGCTTTAGCGGCGAAACCAGCGGGTCGCCAAATCCCTGAGATTCAGGGCATCGAAACTTGGCTGAATTCTGACCCAATCAAACTATCAGAGCAAAAAGGCAAGGTGATTTTGTTGCAGTTCTGGACTTTTGGCTGCATTAATTGTCAACGCACTTTGCCTTCTATTATTAAATGGCATAAAGACTATGCTAGCCAAGGATTACTGGTGGTTAGCGTTCATGCGCCAGAGCTGGCTTTTGAGCGCAGTATTAACAATGTTAAGAAGGCGGTGCAACAGCGCGGAATTACTTATCCAGTGGCGATCGACAGTAATTTCATCACCTGGAAGGCTTTCGATAATCAATACTGGCCCCATTTGTTTTTGGCCGATCGACAGGGAATTTTGCGATATGATCACGTCGGTGAAGGTGCCTACGAGCAGACGGAACAAAAGATTCGTGAGCTGCTGAGTGAGCGCTAAGCTATCGATTTATTAACTTCAAAGATTTTTTCATGACTCAAGAGACGGTATCACTCGGACTCGCCTTTTTAGCTGGCACTGTAACGGTTTTATCGCCTTGTGTGCTGCCGGTTTTACCGCTGATTTTAGGTCGATCGATTAAGTCTCATCGTTGGGGACCGGTGGCTTTGGTGGTGGGTCTGGTGACTGGGTTTGCGGCGGCGGGGAGTTTATTAGGGTTGGTGAGTAGTAGTTTTGCCGATTTTATTGGTGGTCTGCGTTACTTCACGATTTTTTTGCTGCTGTCGATCGGGATTATTTCGATTTTTCCCCAGCTTGGTTATTGGTTGCTGAAGTATTTGCCGTTTAATGATGTAGTTCAGCGCATGAAGCATCCTACCCAGGTTGGTTTGCTCGGGGAGTTTCTTTTGGGGAATCAGTTGGGGTTGTTGTGGACTCCTTGTGCAGGGCCGGTGCTGGGGAGTATTTTGATTTTGGCGACGGTGGATAAACAGCCGTTGGGGGCTTTTGGGTTGTTGTTGGTGTATGGGTTGGGGGCGGGGTTGCCGATGTTGTTGTTGGCTTATATGGGTCGATCGGCTAGTCAGTATTTAGTTAAGTTGCGACCTTATAGTATGCGGTTGCAGCAGGTGGGCGGTGTGGTGATTGCTTTGACGGCGATCGCGCTTTTACAAGGCTGGGATAATGATCTTCAGCTTTGGTTAGCTCCTTGGTTTCCGTCTTTTAATATCTAGATTTAATACTTATGATTTTCTTGATAAGTGCTTGGTTTCTCACCAGAAACAGAGTAGTAGCACTCTAAAGCATATGAGGCTTCATCAATGCGCAAATCCATTTCTAATTTTTTGGCCAAGCTAATTTCAACTTGATCTGCAACTGCTATGGTTAAACGTATTGCTGATTCTAAACGAGAAGACATTACTCTGGCATCTTTTTCAATTAATTCTAGTGAGAAATAATGATCATCCGAAATATTCCAAGAATTACTTTTCCTTTGGCTTAACTGTAATAAAGTGATACATATTATCGTTACAATGATAGTTGCCCCAGAACTAGTTGCGAATCCTTGCCAGGTAAGATTTCTATTCATTGCTGAAAAAGAAAGTGTAATCACTGAAACAGTTGCGAAACTTAGTGGAAAAAAACTTAGTAGGTTGATCAATGGATATCGATAATTCTCGAAGTTTAATACTCCTTTGATCTTTAATGGATTATTTCGTTTGTTTTTTGATAGTTGACGAGAGACAATCAATAGTTTTTCCGAGTACTCATGCAAAATATTGACTAGAAGTTGCCAATCATCAAGACCATATTTATAAGATTTTCGATGAACATCATATTCAGCAGCCATAATATTATCTCCTGATTTCTAGATCAAGATTACTTTCTATGAAATACAGCAGTTGATCAAAATTAATTAACTGAGTCCTCTGGTCATATCCTTCAGAAACAAGAGCCATCATTTCCCCATTGACATCCCTAAAATTCTCAGTGAGCAATGAAGCAGAGAAATATGCGTGAGAAAAATTGCTTTGGCCTAGTTGACTGCGGACTTCCTGAATTACATTGTTGTAGTTGCCAACTTCGTAATGTTTTTTGACTTCCTGACGATTTGGCCACCATAAGTCTTGTTTTGTGACCAGCGTAATCATTAAAACTTTCTTTTTACTAGCAATTGATAAATGTGGCTTCAGTTGATGGAGTAGTTCGATTTCTACAGGCCGTTTTCCTTCAATGTGTGAAACCATTACTTCCCGAGGAGTCATTCCCTGTTGATATCCCAGAATGCTCTGGTAATCGAATTGACCTATTACTGAGTGATAACCATAGGAAACCACATTAATCAATAAATCAACTCGGTTGTTAGCAATTTTCTTTAACTCTTCTCCCCAGAACTCAGATTGTCCAGGCAAGACTAAAACTGATGTAGACGTTTCACTATCTAGCTCCAGTTTTTCGGTTCTAAAGGAAATTTGGTAAGGCTGTAATATATCTTGCCGCCCAAACTCCCCCGATAATAGTCGTCCCAAAGTACTCTTTCCTGTGCCACCCGCTCCACAGATCACGATGTTTAGTTTTTGATCACGGATACGACGAACCAATTTCCCTAAAAGCGGTTGAGATTTTTTGCCAATGTCATAGACCTTGGTGGCGGTGTTGAGTGTGTTGACTGCTTCAATAAACATAGGGGGTTGATCGAACTTGCATTCCTCTAGTTTAGCCGATCTTTTCCCGTTAGTACCTGAGTCTCGGCTAAAATGTGTACAGGGCGGGGGTGACTTGTGGAATTATCCGCCAAGTGCGAGATACTAGTTGAGGGTGTTGTGCTTGTAAGTTTTTCAGTCGGAGTAGAGAACGGCGATGGAGAAAAAATCTTGAGAGGATAATATCTAGGTAGTCTATGCAGGCAATTATTTTTATGGGAATTCAGGCTAGTGGCAAATCGACTTTTTATAGTCACCAATTTGCCACTACCCATTTACGGATCAATTTGGACATGCTGAAAACTCGGCATCGGGAGAAGCGTTTGCTGGATACTTGTTTAGAGATTGGTCAGCCGTTTGCGGTGGATAATACTAATCCTAGCTTGGAAGATAGACAGCGGTATATTGAGCCTGCGAAGCTGCATAAGTTTAAGGTGATTGGCTATTATTTTGAGTCGAAGATATTGAGTTCGATTGATCGTAACCAACATCGTCCCGCTGCTCAGCAGGTGCCAGAAAAAGGAATTCGCGGCACCCATGCTAGACTGGTAATCCCCAAATACGATGAAGGCTTTGATGAGCTGTACTATGTGCGGTTGTTGCCAGATGGGGGATTTGATATAGCGGAGTGGAACCATGAAGTTTGATGAGTTAGATGCCAAAATGCGGGTGTATGAGACCGCTAATGATTTTTGTGTGTTGCCAGGAATCTTTATGGTGGCGCGGATTGATGGGCGTAATTTTACGCGGTTGACCAAGGATGTGCATCAGTTTGAGGCTCCTTTTGATGTGAAGTTTCGAGATTATATGGTGGCTACGGTAGAACACCTTATGGAATGTGGCTTTCGGATAATTTATGGCTATACTCAGAGCGATGAAATCTCGCTGTTGTTTCATTTAGATGATGAGGGCTTTGGTCGCAAGATTCGGAAGTTGGATTCGGTGTTGGCTGGGGAGGCCAGTGCTAAGTTTTCGATTTTGTTGGGTAGCATAGCGGCTTTTGATTGTCGGATTTGTCAGTTGCCTAATTTGCAGTTGGTGATCGATTATTTTCGCTGGCGGAGTCAGGATGCTCATCGCAATTCTTTGAATGCCCATTGCTATTGGATGCTGCGCAAGCAGGGGGTGAATGCCCGGTCGGCCACCAAACGTATTGAGCGACTTTCGACTAGCGATAAAAATGAGTTGTTGTTTCAGGAAGGCCAGAGCAATTTCAATGATTTGCCTAGCTGGCAGAAACGCGGTGTTGGTCTGTATGGGGAGATGTATGAGAAGGAGGGGTTTAACCCGATTACTCAAGAAACTGTCATTGCTACCCGGCGTAGAATCAAGGTGGATATGGAGTTGCCAATAAAAGATAACTACAGTGTTTTTATTAAAGATTTGGTGAAGCGAGAACATCCAGATGAAAAACAACAAAACTTTTAGGCTGGTTGGGAAGATGTTGCTATGGTTGGGAGGATTGTCGATCGCTGCCATCATAGCCCTAATAGTTTGGGTGATTATAGATTTAAATAGTTCGCTGGAGACAGTAGCCGACGTTGCTCAATATTCCACAATCCTAAATAATCCTTGGAAAGATTCGCCGCTGGTGCAACATTTTCCCAAAACAATCCCGGCTGAGGCTAAGAATGTCAAGATTCATTATGTGCCTGGATTTTTGCAGGGTGGTTCAATGCTGCAACTACAAATGAATTTGCCGTCAGCTAAAGTTGCTGAAATTCAAGCCCAACTGCGTAAAGTTGCTCAGCGTAAATATATTTCGGGAGCCAAAGATAACAGCCCTGTTCAAGAAACTTCTGCTGATGGGCAAATGAGTATTACCTTCGAGTACAAGTATTATCTGGGGAAATCTGGTGAGCAGAATTTTCCTGAGAACTATGAAATCTTGGTGCTAAGTGATACCAGAGGCGCACCAACTTACAATTGGAACCATTCTCAGATGCACGGAGTGGCGATCGATCCCACCACCTCAGAGATAGTCTACTGGGCAGAGTCGTGGTAGTTTATTGTTTTTGCCATCAAGCCCGCAACGAATAGACAGCTTCCATCTCATCTTCTTTAGCTTCTTCTAAAAAAGCATATAAGCGTTCTTTCGGTACAGTAGGAAATGTCGGGCTAAAATTGACTTCAACATATTCCTTGGCTCGCAGCTCATAAATCCGCAAAACCCTGCCATCAAACCGCCAAAATTCTGGAACTCCCAGCTTGGCGTAGAACTTATTTTTGGCAATGTCGGTATGAGTAATATCAACTTCCACCACCAAATCTGGCGGTGGATCTTGTTTGAAATCAACTTGTCGCCCTTTGACTAAAGGCTGATTTTGAATGTAGTAGGCATTCTCCCAAAATAGCCTAAACCTAATCCAATTATATCTCAAACTATCATGAACTCCATTTGTCCCCGGCATCGGCTAGCATAAGAGGCGTTGCGATTTTGCTGAAGCCATGCTGTCATTTGAAACCATTCTTGGTCTGCGCTGCTACTTAGAAGCCCAACCCACCGCCACGATAGCTTCGCTTGCGTCTCCGACGATCGGCTTTGTCCCCACCATGGGCGCATTGCACCAAGGGCATCGCAGCTTGATCGATCGAGCCAGACAAGAAAACGATCTGGTGATTGTCAGTATTTTTGTTAACCCCCTACAATTCGCTCCGGGTGAAGACCTAGACAAATATCCTCGGCAGCTAGCAGCCGATCGACAGCTCTGCACAGAAGCTGGTGTAGACGTAATCTTTAACCCTACCAGCGAATCTTTGAACTTGGGTGAAGAACTAACTCAAGTTATCCCTCCAGCTAGTTTAACCAGTGGGTTATGTGGCCGATCGCGCCCCGGTCACTTTACCGGCGTAGCTACCATTGTCACCAAATTACTGCAAATTATTCGTCCTACCAACAGCTACTTTGGCCAAAAAGATGCCCAACAAGTGGCGATTATTCGTAAACTAGCCCAAGACTTATATTTGCCAGGGCGCATAGTGACCTGTCCGATCGTCCGGGCTGCTAGCGGACTTGCTCTCAGTTCTCGCAATCAATATCTCAGTGTAGAACAACAAGAACAAGCTGCAAATATTTATCGCAGCCTGAAGCTTGCACAGGATCTTTGGTCTATGGGCGATCAATTATCTAATGATTTATTGAATGCAATTAGATCAAATCTCCAAGAACACCCAGAGATCGAACTAGAGTATCTAGAATTGGTTGATCCAGAAACCCTTGCTCTTTTAGATTTGATCGAGACTAGTGGATTATTGGCGATCGCTGCCAAAGTTGGTAATACTCGCTTAATCGATAATTTATTACTAACTAAGCAGTCACCAATCATTGCGATCGATGGCCCTGCTGGAGCTGGAAAATCTACCGTCACTAAACTAGTCGCCAAAACCCTGGGCTTACAGTTCCTTGATACCGGAGCGATGTATCGCGCCGTCACTTGGTTAGTTCTACAGGCTCAAATACCTCTCGATAGCGCCGCCGAAATCGCCGAATTGGTCGCTAAGTCTAAGATCGAATTACAGGGCGATCGAGTCTTGATCAACGGCCAAGATATCAGCACCGAAATCCGCAGCTTAGAAGTCACCGGCAAAGTTTCGGCGATCGCTGCCCTTGGTGCAGTGCGGACAGCTTTGGTGCAGCAACAGCAATCGATCGGACGCAACGGCGGCATCGTGGCCGAAGGGCGAGATATGTGTACCTATGTTTTCCCTGATGCCGGAGTGAAGATTTTTCTAACGGCTACCGTGGGTGAACGAGCCAAAAGACGCTTAGCCGATTTACACGCCAGCGGTGACATTGATATTAGTTTGGCTGAGCTGGAAGCCTCGATCGCCGAACGCGATCGGCTAGATAGTACCAGAGTGATCGCCCCCCTCAAAAAAGCTGCCACCGCCACCGAAATTGTGACTGATGGCATGTTGATCGAACAAGTGGTGGCAGAAATTGTGAATTTGTACCGAACAAATTGAAGTTTTGTCTTTGGACTACCTTTATTTGCCGCCGTAATAAAAAGCCACTTCTTTATCCTTCAGTGGTGCAAAATCAGCAGCCGCCAACATGCCATCTAACTCATTTTGAGCAATATGCTTAGCACCAATTCGCACAATCCGTGATCGCATGGTATTAGAAACACCGCTGCGCTGCCGATCGGCTTCCAAGCCCATCACTTTATGATATAGATCTAGCTTAGTGGCCGGAATAGCCGTGCCATCAAAGTCTAACCCGCTAGCAATCGCCACATCGATCGCATCGGCTCCAGTGGTATCGATTTTATTTTCGCTCATGAGATTAAATTTTTATAAGTCTTACTGTGCTTAATCTTAAGCCGAGCGGGAAACATAATGATGAGTCCTTCTATCTATAAGTATCAGCCATGGCTAAGACACCCGACGAATACGCTGTATATCTGATGATTACTGGTGGGCACCGCGAAGAAGTTCGTTTCCCCAGCATTCAGGAATTCCAGAAATGGTATAGTGGGGAGCTAGTTCCCAAGTCTAGTTCTCAAGACTTCGTGACAGTGCCAATCAAAAACATTCAGGGTGAATACATGGTTGTTCGTCCTGCGAGCGTCATGGCTATCCGTGTAGAACCCCTCTTTACATCCAGTCACGACCGAGACTACTAGCATCGGCAATATCAACATCTACCACAGGTTTATGATTAAAACACTAGCGTTGCTGTCTCTCCAAACGGGACTTGCCCTAGCGAGCACGCACCACCTACCGTTGCGTCTTTCATCTTTGCCCGAACCCACCAACACCGTCGCGGCTGCTCAGCCTAAATCTGACGAAAGTTGCTGTGAAGCCCCCAGTAATGGCGAAGTAGTTGGTCTAGATGACCAACTATGGGGCAAACCAGGCGATCGAAAAGAATTAATTTCTTCGATCGACAACAGCCTGCGCTACTTACAAACAGAAAGTGCCGCTAAAGTTTATCGAGAATACCCGGTGCCCGGAGTATCTCGTGAGCGAGTTGTTCGTTCACTGACCCGTTTTAAACAATTAGTCAGCAGCTCCAAGTCTTCTATTCAACTGCGCGATGCCGTCAAGAAAGAATTCTCTTTCTTTCAGTCAATCGGCAATGACAATAAGGGTACGGTAGTATATACCGGTTACTACGAACCCATTCACCAGGGCAGCCGTACCCGCACCGCTGAATACAAATATCCTTTATACAAACAGCCCGCAGACTTTGCCAACTGGGCAAAACCCCATCCTACGCGCCTGCAACTAGAAGGTCTTGATGGATTGCAAGCTGCCAAAGGGGCGTTGGCTGGCAGTGAGCTGCTATACATGAAAGATCGCTGGGAAGCAGTCTTGGTGCAAATTCAAGGTTCTGCGAAGTTTAAGCTCACCGATGGTACTAGTACTACTGTTGGTTTTAATGGTGGCACTGACTATGGCTATGAGAGCATTGGTAAAGCGCTACTCAAAGATAAAAAGATTACTCAGTCTCAGGCCACTTTGCAAGGGATGAAGAAATTCTTTGCCGAAAATCCTAAAGATCTCGATACCTATGTCTCGCGCTATAACCGCTTTGTGTTCATGAAAGACACCAACAATAGTCCGCCAATGGGCAGCATTAACGTGCCAGTAACTGCCGAGAGATCGATCGCTACTGATAAATCGGTGATGCCTCCAGGTGCTTTGGCCTTAGTCCATACCAGCCTGCCCTACTACCAAGATGGTAAGCTGCAACAGCGCTTAGTCAGCCGCTATGTGCTAGACCAAGATACAGGCAGTGCAATTACTGGAGCTGGCCGAGTTGATTACTTTATGGGAGTTGGTAAAGAAGCTGGCGATCGAGCTGGAGTCACTGGTGGTAATGGTAAGCTCTATTATCTATTGTTGAAAAAATAAGTTTTGAGCTGGTGGTTTAAAATCAAAAAGCGGACTCTGTAGCAGAGTCCGCTTTTTTGGAGCTAAGATTATTTGCCATTGCTAGTTAGGTTTCTGGCACCAGCATAGGTTGACGACTGTTAAAGGTTTCCCACATTGCTAACAGAGTGTTTTCAACAATCGATGGTAAATGGGTAACGAATATTCCTTCTTCGCTGAGAGGGTTTTGACAGAGCCAATAACCCTCTAGACCAATCTCAATTAACTCATCATCACAAACCGATAAAGACACTGCCTCGCTGGCCTCCCGACCAATGAGATGTTCTAGCTCTGGCCAGCCCGCTAAGCTAGTAGAAAGACCGAAAGAAGCGCCAGTTGGCTCGATGGAGATCTTGTTACCTACTCTTAATGCCAAAAGCACTCTTTGACTAACCCACTCTTCCACTGAGCTGGATAACTTTTCGATGTGAAAGTCTGTTTCTGTGTAGATTAATTTCAGCATGGTTAACAAAATTTAATATATTCAAGAGACAACCGAACCTACCGAGGCGAAAAGCCTTGGCAAACCCTTAGTAGGCAAGATGTATAGATGCCCACCTCCCACTTACTACAGTCCCAATTTAGGCAATTCCGGAAACCTTCCCGAAATTCTTTAAAGTTTTTTTTGGAATTTACAAAGTGGCTAGGGGAAAGCTTTTCAGATACATATTCTAGATTATGTCTGTAACATCAGGAACTTTTTTGCTAGGTTTTTGATCACAGCCTGCGGGTCTAAGGGCATTTGCTCTCTGCTGGAGCAAGGGTTACAATCGTATTACTGAAAAAAAATCTTCTTCGGAGTAAATTTAATTATGATGGGCGTGATGGTCAAAAGAGTTCCCACCACTGAAATGGAAGTAACTAGTATTCGTCTAGAGCGCGAGCTCAAAGAGAAACTCAAAGAAATTTCTGGCCATCAAGGCTACCAAGCTTTGATCCGTGATGTTCTGTGGCGTTTCGTACAACAGAAATCTGGTGAATATCAGCATCAGTACAGCATCGAAGACATCCGGGCAACTATTTCTGGTGTTGCCAATGTGGAAGAGCGATGCTGCCTAAGTGGCAAAATGATTGCTGTAGACGATGACATCATTCTGGGTTGGACAAACCTGGGTGAGTTGGTGCCAATTCATCCTGATGCTTTACCCGAAGGCTAAGGGCTGAAGATGATGCTGGGTTTCATTAGGCCGTGTCATTGATGGTCGATCGAAACCCTTTTAATATCTGGATGTTGGTAATGTTTCAAATTATGTTGCAAAGCAAACTTCATATATCAATAAAAAAATCCCCCAATATGGCAGGGGATTTTTTGTTGAAATAGGAGCAGATCTAAAGATCTTGTTCGCTAAAATCACGGGTGAGATGGTCGAAGGGTACATCTACAAAGCTGGTGTCAGTAATGCCAGCGGCGGCTACTGCTTCTTTGACAATGTCCTTCATAATTTGGATTCCTACCACGGTGGGTCCGATCGGCACACCGAGAGAATTGTAAGTTTCGCGTAAGCCCTGCAATACTCGCTCATCCAACACGTTATTGTCGGCAGCGATCATGGCATAGGTGGCATAGCGTAAGTAGTAATCCATATCGCGCAGACAGGCTGCATAGCGACGGGTGGTATAGGCATTGCCGCCGGGACGAATGAGTTCGGGGTTCTCATCGAACAAGCGCAGACCGGCCTGACGGACGATCGAGGCGGCTTGGCTATTGATGATGCCCGCAGCAGCGATTCTGGCTGCTCCGGTATCAAAATAAGTTTTGAGGCTTTCGATCGCATTGCGATCGAGGTAGCGCCCCGTAGTATCGTATGTCTTAATTAAATTTGTAACAGCGTCCCGCATGAGACTGCTCTCCTATGGAGTAAAAATATCTATCGTCCAAGTATGCCAGAAAAGCTCCAAACCTTGTTAAATATGCTTTACATTTCGCAATCAGGCGGCTTCCAGGGGAGCCATGGTTAAACCTTCGCGGCGCAACTGCTGATGATAGAGTTCGGCTTGCTCTTGGGGGCCAACCCACACGATGGCTTGACCTTCAGCATCTACTTGGACAGTTAAGCTCCAGGCTGTATCTTCGTTCATGCCCGGAATGTACTTCATTAGACAGGTGCAGACATGTTCAAAGGTATTGAAGTCGTCGTTGAGCACAATGACCTTAAAGTTTGGATAGGTCTTGCGCACAGTTTCGACTACCCGATCGGGGGTGGTGACAGCAGCAGTAATCATAAGCAGTTCCAGAGTTCAAAATAATATTTGGTTATTCGGCAAGATCCTGATTTTTGCGTCGCCGACAGCGCTCAGAGCAGTATCGCACCTCTTCCCAGCAGCCTTCCCACTTTTTGCGCCAGGTAAATGATAGATTGCACACTGGACAGATTTTGGTGGGTAGATCAGATTTAGCGCGTTGACGAGCCATAAAGTTAATTTTAAAGGAAAGGGCAGGCGAAGATGCAGAGGTTAAAAGAAATCAGAATTGTTTTAGTAGAGCCAGCCGGAGCGCGAAATGTGGGTTCGATCGCCCGAGTGATGGCCAATATGGGTTTGCAGCAGTTGGTGATTGTGAATCCGCAATGTGACTGGATCAGTGAAGAAGCTGAACACATGGCAGTACGCGGTCGAGATATTTTGACCAACGCTCAGATTGTGGCTGATTTACCTGCTGCTTTGGTGGACTGTCGAGTGGTGGTAGCCACCACCCATCGAGATATTGACTTACCCCAGATGCCGCAACCTCCGGCACAGGCTTTGGCCAAATTGTGGCAAGTAACCGGAGGCAAAGCCATTTTGTTTGGCCGCGAGGACTGCGGGTTAACCAATCAAGAATTGGACTTGGCTCAGCATTATTTGCGGATTCCGGTGGCCGAGAATTATACGTCTTTGAATTTAGCACAGGCCGTCGGAATTTGCGCCTATGAGCTATCTCAACTGGCCCAAGCTGATCTGGTTCCGGCTTTGCCGATCCAAAATTTTGCCCCTAATTTTGCCACTGCCGACCAGATCGATCGATATTTTCAGCATTTGGAGGATTTGCTATTGAAAGTTGGCTACTTACAAACTCATACCGCCGCAAATCGGATGAGTAAACTGCGCAAATTAGCGAACCGAGCAACTTTGAGTGAAGAAGAGTTGGCTTTGTTGTGGGGAACTGTGAAACAAATTGACTGGAAATTACAGCATCCAGAAAAAGAATTTTAAAAACACTTGACCTATTTAGTACTGAGGATCTATAGTAAGCTTATATGTGCGTACAAAAAAATTGGTGAGACAAGAGTGAGCGTTGAAATTAGCTGCTTAAGCAGCATTCAGCCGAGCTTTTGCAATCTCGTGAGCAAACTGATTCTGGTTAGAATCACCCATACTAAAAATTCCTAAAATATAGGTAAAGCTCATGACGAATCCAAATTTGACTAAGGTTCAGCAAGAACTCTATGACTGGCTGGTAGAGTATATCCGAGAAAATCAGCACGCCCCTTCGATTCGGCAAATGATGATGGCCATGGGGCTAAGATCTCCTGCCCCGATTCAAAGCCGCCTCGAACACCTGCGCAATAAGGGCTTTATTCAATGGGCTGAAGGCCAAGCGCGGACTATTCAAATTTTGAAGCACGTTACTAGCGGTATGCCAGTATTGGGGGCGATCGCTGCGGGTGGCTTGGTAGATCCATATGTGGATGAAGTTGAGCGGCTAGATGTCTCTAGCTTTTTTCCAGGCACGAACCATTTTGCTTTGCGGGTAACTGGTGACAGCATGATTGAAGCGATGATCGCAGACGGTGACATGGTGATTATGGAGCCAGTGGCCAATGCTAGAGCTGTGAAAAACGGTACAATCGTAGCAGCAAGAGTGGATGGTCAGGGCACAACTCTGAAGCACTATCACATCAGCGGCGACAAAGTGACTTTGAAGCCAGCTAATTCTAAATATAAACCCATTCATTGCCCTGCCGAACAAGTAGAATTACAGGGCACTTTAGTGGGCATGATGCGCAGCTACTAGTTAGTAGTTCCTGAAAGGTTTCTGCAGAATAATTGCTGAATAGTCCCATCTGATACTTTATCGAGAGTGTTAGGTGGGTTTTTTATGAGTAATAAAAATTAAGCTGGCAACAAAAAGGACTGAGATTCAGACATAATGTCTGGACGAACTCATTACGGCGCGGAAGCCGATAGCTTCGCTGTTGCCAAAAGCGAACGAAAGTAAATGATTTATCTGGTTGGAATTTTTACCTTGGAGAGTGTTTTGTGAAACTAATAAGTATGTTGAGAAGCCGGAAGATGCTGGCATTATTAATGCTGGGATTTGCCTCAGGATTGCCTGCTGCCCAGGCCGATGGACTGCTGCCCCTTTGGTTAAAAGATCAACAGTTTGCAGATAAGGCTGTTACGCCTATTTTGGCGCTTGCGGGGATCCCGATCGCCTGGAAATTTTTGTGGTCGCCATTTATCGATCGATATGTGCCACCTTTTATGGGGCGCAGAAGAGGTTGGTTGATGATTACTCAAGTAACTTTGCTGATTTTGTTGAGCATCTTGGCTTTACAGCACCCCGATAGTAAAAACGTAGATTTTTTTAAGGCATTAGTGCTATTGATTGGTTTTGTGGGTGCTACCCAAGATATTGCCGGAGATGCCTATCGTACTGAATCTCTGCCAGATCAATCCGAAAAAGCTACTGGAGCAGCGCTGTGGACTAATGGATTTAGAATTTCTTATCTGTTAGCGGGTAGTTTGTTGGTGCTACTGGTTAAACCATTAACTTGGAATGGTGTTTACTTTTTGGTTGCTGGTATGATGCTGATTGGGATTGCTGCTTCTTGGTTTGCGCCGGAACCAACCTATAACGAAAAGCCGCCAGCTTCGTTTGCTGATGCCGTAGTATTACCTTTTAGAGAATTTTTTAACCGTAAAGGTCTGCTCGATGGGATTGCAATCTTAGTATTTATTCTGGTTTACAAGCTAGGTGATAATCTGGCTAGGATTGGCGGTAAGCTATACTTTAAAAAAATTGGCTTTTCTAATGAAATAATTGGTAGTCAAACAGCGATCGCTACTATCTCGGCGATGATGGGCGCTCTTTTTGGGGCTTGGATAATTTTGAAGGTGGGCTTAAATAAAGCCTTATGGATTGGGATTTTGCTATTGGCTGTAGGGATTTCTCCTTATCTACTGATGGTGAATAATGGTACGCCTAGTCTGCCGTTACTGGCGCTTTCTGTGAATGCTGAGTATTTCTTTGGTGGTACTGAAGCGGCAGTGTTTGTGGCTTTCTTGATGAATTTATGTAATTCGAGATTTACGGCTACTCAGTATGCGCTGTTTTCTGGGATTGTTTTTTTGGGACGCTCGATCGTTATTTGGTATAGCGGGGCAGTGATTGAATCTGTTGGTTACAACAATTTCTTTTGGTTGTGTATTGCTTCGACTATTCCTGGCTTGCTGTTGCTGACTTATATTGCTCCTTGGAATAAAACGGATGCTGATTTACCGGCTTAATGTTGAACAATTTTAATTTTTGATGCCTCGATCGATCGGGGTGTTTTTTTGGATTTTGGGCTGGGGTTGGTTGGTGGGGTGGGCGGGTTTTTACTTTTTGATTTTGTACTGCGTTTGAGATTTTGGATAAACCCGCCCCTACGATGGTGATTTTGGGGGTGGGCTGACTTTGGCTCGGGTTAACAATCGATCGATCTGCTGATAACCGGGGTAACGGATTTGGACTGGGGTTGCTGGTGGAATTGTGCCTTCTAGGGATTGGTGGAGTTGGGGGTTGAAGGGGGTGATTTCGCCGACTTGGCCGATCGGTTCTATGCCCCAACTGGTGACTAGGCGATCGATCGACCCCACCAATGGCAACAATTTACTGGCGGGGAAGGTGGGGTCTAATTTGGCTTGGTGGGCTGCGGCTGGCCAATAGGTCAAAAAAGATTCAATGATTTGAAAACTGGCATATTGAAAATCGGTGACTTGAGGAGTGTTAATCAATCCCAGGGTTTTTAGTAAAAAATCTAAGGAAACTTGTAGCGCTGTGCTAAGTTTTTGCAATTCGGCAACTTTCCATGAAGCTATTTGTCCTCGCCGGAGCTGGCGCAGTCGAGAGACTGATATCCCGCTGGTGGTGGCGAGTTGCTGCCAACTAGAAATTTTGGCTGTTGCTAATAAAGGACGTAAAACTGAGTCAAAGGGATAGGCTGTCATCAGGTCACACACATAGAAAAAAAGGGAGTGTCTATGTTAGACACCCCGTCGATTACTAAAGGAAATTTAATTATCCAACAAACTGCGCAGCATCCATGCGGTCTTTTCGTGAAGTTGTAACCGCTGTGTCAGTAGATCGGCAGTGGGTTCGTCGCTGGCTTTGGCCACCAGAGGGTAGATCGATCGAGCCGTGCGACAGACAGCTTCTTGAGCTTCTACTAAGAGCTGGATCATTTCGGTGGCTTTGGGTACTTCGGTAGTTTCGGGGATAGAGCTGAGTTGAGCGTAAGCGCTGTAGCTGCCGGGAGCCGTGTGACCTAAGGCTCTAATTCGTTCGGCAATCAGGTCTACTGCCAGAGCTAGCTCGTTGTATTGGGTTTCAAACATCAGGTGCAGGGTCTGAAACATTGGCCCGGTGACATTCCAGTGAAAGTAATGGGTTTTGAGATACAGAGTATAGGTATCTGCCAATAATTTGCATAGCCCATCAGCAATTGCCTTGCGATCGCTGGTTTCCATGCCGATATCGATATTCATTTAAGCGACTCCTGATGGTCGGGGGATTTACTCTCTACCGTGCTATGATAGTACATCGCTGTGTCTTGACTACTCAGCCTTTGCCACTTTATAACTGGTCAGCTTGGAAAAGCACCAGGGGCAAAGCACCAAACATCGTACATTCCTTAAGGTCCAGTATGGCAAAACGCCGCAATCTGAAAAAAGAGAAAGCAGAACGCAACCAAGCGTATGCCCGTAAATTCCGTAAACGTCCTGCCAATGGCCGGATGTTTAAATCTAGATTCCGCTCTCCTTCATCTACATCAGCAGAAGAAGACAACGAAGAAACTTCAGCAGCAGCTACCTAGTCGCTGGGTTTCTGTTTCGCACCGTCCAACTTAGTTCATGCAACTTGGTTGTGGCGGTGTGTTTTGCTTTTAATAATATTTTAGGATGCGGTTTTATGCAGCTTGCCCTTAGCACTTGGCCAGAAGTTGAAGACTATTTGACTCGATCAACTGGCATCATTATCCCGATCGGCTCTACCGAACAACATGGCCCAACCGGCTTGATTGGCACTGATGCAATTACCGCAG
Source organism: Synechococcales cyanobacterium (assembly GCA_043721015.1). Taxonomy (GTDB): domain Bacteria; phylum Cyanobacteriota; class Cyanobacteriia; order Cyanobacteriales; family Chamaesiphonaceae; genus JAAFHZ01. Next base: position 19,517 of record JAYSRP010000289.1, read on the forward strand.
AGGGGATGGCGATCGGGGTGGGTAAGGCGACGAATGCTTTGGTGACTCCGACGATTAATGTAGGGATGGCGCTGCATCATACCGCTTTTCCGGGGACGATTAGTTTGCGACCGGCGACTTTGATGCTGGTGATTCGAGATTATTTGGTGAGTTTAAGCCGATCGGGTTTTACTAAGTTCTTTTTTATCAATGGTCATGGCGGCAATATGGCCACTGCCAAGGCGGCCTTTAGTGAGACTTATGCTCATTTACAAGATTTGCAGATGGAGCAAGAGATTCAGTGCTATTTGGCCAATTGGTTTATGGGTGGTGCGGTTTATCAATTAGCTAAGGAGCTGTATGGAGATAAAGAAGGTTCTCATGCTACACCTTCGGAGGTAGCAGTGACCCAGTATCTGTATCCTGATGCGATTAAGACTGCTTTGCTGGAGCCGCTAATTCCGAGTACTGGCCACGGTATTTATAGTCCGAGTGATTTTCGGCGACGTTACCCCGATGGACGCATGGGTTCAGATCCTAGTTTGGCTACGCCGGATCATGGGCAAAGGTTTTATGATGCGGCGGTGCAGGAGTTGAGTAATAGCTATCAGAAGTTTCTACAGAGCTAAGGATTAGATAAATGCGTCAAACTCGGAAGATAGTACATGGAAAAATGAAAACATAGAATCCGCAATAGGAAAACTATCACGGCATATAGAGATGAACCTTGTCGCCGTTTTGTCTTGTTCTCCGAACGACTGGCTTAACAATATCTATTTGTGATGGTTCACATACAATGCAAATATTTGTCATCTCTTGGTAGTGAAGTTGAGCAGATACCGATCGACTTTGCTACAACAACAATTTACTTTGTCAGTTTGCTCCAACCGGCTTGTTAGACTGCACTAGATTGGTAACGCCCACATGCTGAGAAAATTGGTAAACTAATAGGAGCAGCACTTAGAGAAAAAAGACTCATGCTCGAAAACAGTCCGATAGTCAGTACGTCTCTTGACATCATGGGTGGTACGCCGGTTTTTGCTGGTACTAGAGTTCCGATTCAGACGCTTTTAGACTATCTCAAGGGGGGAGAGTCGATCGATGATTTCTTGGATGGGTTTCCCACGGTAAGTAAAGAGCAGGTCATCGCTTTGCTGGAAGAAGCAGGCAAACAATTCGTAAGTACAGCAGCATGATATGAAAATTCTGTTGGATGAGTGCATCGATCGCAGGCTGGCAAAAGAATTGGTTGACTATGAGATCAAGACGGTGCCGCAAATGGGATGGGCAGGCATCAAAGATAGTCAACTTCTTGTCCTTGCGGCAGCAGAGGTTGACGTTTTTATTACAGTCGATCGCAACTTGTCATTTCAACAAAACGTACCACAGTTTGATATTGCGGTGATTGTTTTGGAGGCCCCATCGAATCGTTTAGCCGATCTAAAACCCTTAGCACCGAAGATTTTAGCGATTTTGGGGGAAGCTGCTAAAGGACAAGCTACGTTAGTTAGTGCCTAATCCACATTCTAGGTCAAGTCTATTTATGACTGTTCATTGACTGGAGCTTTAGAGATCAACCACCATGATATTACTACTCCAAAACTTAAAAGAGCTAATACTGAGGTAAATATTCCAGTCCCAATCCAGAATAGGGTACTGTAACCAGATTCTATCTTCAGTATGGGGGACTGTGGATTTTCCAGAAAAGCATTTACTTTGTCCACTATGCGATGCTTTTCATTAAATTGCTCAGTATCCATTGGAGTCATCGAGAAGTTACCATATGTTGTAACCAGAGTAGCTTCATACATTGACCGACGTGTACCCTTACTTATCACGATTGCCTTTTGCAGCTTTGCATCATCAAATGCTCTTATTCTTTTCTCTTCCAGAAGTTGTTTCATCGTGAGATGACATTGAACAATACCTGACGGACGATCACACTCCAAAACTTTACGTCCACTAATGGCATTCAGCGTGAAAAGCCCGATTCCCATCCAGATAATAGTCGCAATAATCGTTCTCGGTAGTCCAGAGCCGAACTCAGGAATTTCATAATCTCTCATGTTAGGTCTGGCACAACATCTTTAATTTTAGTTTGCCCAATTCAGGAGATATTGTTTGGAAATTGGTCGATTGAAAATCTCAAAGTTAAGTTGTTTTTTTATTTGCTGTGTTTTACATCTTCTGCTTCAAGTAAACTTGGCATAAATTTCAGTCCCGTTGGCGAGAGAAAATTATGTCCGAGGATTCAGCAGTCTAACGATCAAGTTGAACCGCACCAGATCAACCAGTACCCTGTTAACTACAGTTGACAGTGCGGTTAACCTTTACTAGAATTTCCCTTGTGTCGGTTCCAACGGTTTGTTGGTGTGACAGGCTTTAATTTTAGCACACAGCCAAAATTATACTACATTGGCAGACCAACTACTGATTATGCTGACGAGTTCAGCATAATCCTACCGAATCAGACGTATATGCAGACAATTGTCCACATATTCCCTAATAAATAAGGGGATTAGCCCGACGTTCGTCTGTATAACACCCCAAATTGGGTATTGTTACAGTCGGCGAGATGTCACCACCTCTACCTCTGATTCAAAACCGTACATGAGAGTTTCCAATCTCATACGGCTCCTACGGTACAGCCTATTGTTATAGGTGACATTTTTTACCAAACTAGAAGTTCAGTTCGATCTGTTGTTAACCAAATGACTGGATAATGTAAGCTATTGGTTTGTATTCTTTATGGCACAGGGCTATGCTTGTCCGAAGCATTGTCAATGTCACTAATATTAACTAGTCCATGAGAGATTTCGATATGGCTGGATGAAGCTTCTAGTTAAGTCGCTCCAAGCATCAATTCAGTGCATTTCTATTTCAAGATTCGTAGCCATGATCAAATCCTTTACCAAGGGCAATATTAAGCTATTTGCCAGGAGTTGGCAAAGGACTATTAATTTCTTGAAGCGCAACAAAATATTCGATCGCTGCATCTAATGGTGATTCGTAATGACAAGCAAAATCTTCAAACCAGCGACCTTCTACCGACTTTTTATCGATTTTTTGCAGCCAAGCCTGCGCCTGCTGTCGCAAATCTTGTCGGCGCTGTTGAACTAGCGCCGCCTGTCTCTGTTCATACAGCCGAGCTTGCTGCTGCTGCTTTTCTTGAGCAGCCAGCTCAATTGCCACCTGTTCTTGCTGATAACTCTGAATTTCAGGTACTGGCAAAGGTTTAGCAAAGCTAGCAGGTGGCGGTGGAGATGCCTGGAGCTGATCTCGAACTGTTTGCTTTGCTGGTTCACCTAGCGATCGCAGCAGATCATCGATAGTTTCGTTTACGTTCGGAGTAATCGACTTGCCACTGGTCGTTGGCAAGGTCGATTTTGACACAGGGCTGGGCGGGTTGGCTGGGCTGGAGCCGAGCTGGGCTAGGAGTTGATCGATCGGATCCATAACTGTTCATTAATCTTGGATTGCTGATAATAGTACCTCAGCTAGACTCAGGTCTTCCATTTCGCTGGGGGTAATGGTGTCACAAATATCAAACTTGGCACCGATTCCTTGCAAGTCGTTGTCTAGAGCTTTCAGGAAGGCTGTAGCTTGCTTGTCGTCACCGATTTGGATAAAGGAAAGGGCTAATTCTTCATCTCGCTCCATTTGTTTGGTGGCTTGGACAATAACTTCAATCACTGCTCGCTTGTCATCTGGTTCGCCATCGGTGATCACCAAAATGGTTTCACCGCCGCCTTGCACAGTGCCAGCTTTTTTGCGGGCAAAGTATTGATTAAAAGCATCTTGCAGCACCATCGCCAGATTAGTGGTGCCCATCGGGTCGTTTTCCATGAAAATCTGTTCAACTTTGGCGGTGGTGACTCCGGGATAGCATTTGAACTTGCCAGAAAAGGTGTAGACAGTAATACCATCAGGGTCTAGCTGCTCACACTTGCGTGCCACAGCCAAGACAGATTCTTGAGCATAAGCCCACCGACTTTTGCCACCGGGTTGGTCCGGGGTAGACATGCTGCCGCTTTTGTCCAAAATTAGGGTGTAGTCACGGGTTAGTTGAGTAGACATAAAATAAATTGACTCCTATGGTGATGCTGAAGCTCGAAGAAGGCTTGCCGGAAATTTGCTGATTTTTACAACAGATTCTCTGTTATGTTGCCCTAATGTACCGCTGAATTACTAATCTTGGATGGCCATTAACAATACTTCAGCTAAGCTGAGATCTTCCATGGCTTCAGCAGTCATGGTATCGCAAATATCAAACTTGGCTCCGATTCCTTCTAAGTCATCGTCTAGAGCTTTGAGAAAAGCGGTGGCTTGGCTGTCTTTGCCGATTTGGATAAAGGAGACAGCAAGCTCCTCGTCGCGCTCCATTTTTTGGGTGGCTTGGATGATGGTTTCAATTACTGCTCGTCGATCGTCTGGTTCGCCGTCGGTGATCACCAAAATGGTTTCGCCGCTGCCTTGGATAGTACCTTTAGCTTTTCGATCGAAGTATTTTTCAAAGGCATCTGCCAATACCCCCGCTAAATTAGTAGTGCCCATGGGGTCGTTTTCCATAAAAATCTGTTCAACCTTGGCCGCCGTAACTCCTTCATAGCGTTTGAATTTACCGGCAAAGGTGTAGACGGTAATGCCGTCAGGATCGAGCTGTTCACATTTGCGCGCCAGAGCCAAAGTCGATTCTTGAGCGTAAACCCAACGACTTTTACCACCGGGTTGGTCTGGAGTAGACATGCTGCCACTTTTATCCAGAATTAGGGTGTAGTCGCGGGTCAATAAAGTTGACATAGAATTTGGCTCCTAGCCGTTGAAATTGCGAGGCTTTTTTGCATATTAACAATTTTGACAAGAATATTCATCTCGGGTTTTTTCTGAGAGAGAAGAAATGTAAAGACCTCAACTAGTTACCCGACTAGCGATCGCCTATGGTGCAAGCGAAGCGATCGGCATCCGCCACCCGGTGCCAAAAGCCCGATCGGTAATTTTCAATCCGGGTGGTGCCTGTCGGCGCTTAAATTCGGCTCGTTTTACCAGCTTAGCAATCTTAACTACAGTCTCGCGGGCAAACCCCTCTTGTACCAATTGCTCTACAGATTTATGGTCACAAACCATTCCCTCTAAAATAGCATCCAATACATCATAGGGTGGCAAAGAATCTTGATCCACTTGACCCGGGCGCAGCTCCGCGCTCGGCGGCTTCTCGATAATTTGAGTGGGAATAGTCAATTGCTTTCGGTTCAACCAGCGACATAAAGAAAAAACCCGAGTCTTAGGCACATCGGCGATCGCCGCCAAACCACCATTCATATCGCCATACAAAGTACAATAACCCACCGCCATCTCCGATTTATTGCCGGTAGATAGCAATAAATGACCAAACTTATTGGCAATGCCCATCAGCAACGTGCCCCGAATCCGGGATTGAATATTTTCTTCGGCAATCCCAAACTCTGTCCCTGTAAACAAAGGAGCCAAAGTTTGATCAAATTCTCCCATCAAGCCCTCGATCGGCAGAGTCATAGTTTCTATCCCCAACAACTTGGCCACTGCGACTGCATCTGTAATCGAATGGTCTGAACTATAGGGCGAAGGCATCAATACTCCCAAGACTCGCTCTGGTTTTAAAGCCTCTACGGCGATCGCCGCCACCAAAGCCGAATCAATCCCGCCACTTAACCCCAATAAAGCCTTCTGAAACCCACATTTCGCTGCATAGTCTCGCACCCCCAACACTAAAGCCGACCAAATTTCTTGATCGCTATTGTCGCTCAAGGGCTGGATAGTAGATGACTGTAAATCTTCAGTGAATTCAATGACGATTAAATCTGACTGAAAAGATTTACCACGACAAACCAAATTTCCCTGCCGATCAAAGGCGATCGAACCTCCATCAAAAATCAGATCATCATTAGCTCCCACCTGATTCACATAGACAATTGGATATTCATAGCTCTGCGCCAAATGCTGCAACATCGCTTCTCGTACCTGCTGCTTACCCACGGTATAAGGCGAAGCTGAAAGATTCACAATTATATCTACATCATGATCGGCTAGTTGTTCGATCGGGTTGGCCAAATACTGTCGCTTGCCCCAAAAGGCTTCATCGTTCCACAAGTCTTCGCAAATAGTCACTCCCACTTTCTGACCAGCCACCTGAAAGTAGTTATGACTAAACCCGGCCTGAAAGTAGCGATTTTCATCAAACACATCGTAGGTAGGCAATAACTGCTTGTGAAATAACTGCTCTACCTTACCCCCACGCAGCAAAGCAATGCTGTTATGCAAAGGTTTTCCATCTTGTCCTGCCGGAGTTGGTAAACCCACTAGCACGGCTAAATCGGGTGGCAGTGCAGTGGCTAGGTGATGCAGTCGATCGAGTGCTGCTCCAGCAAACCCCGGATCTAGTAATAAATCTCGAGGTGGATAGCCACACAAAGAAAGCTCAGGAGTTAATAGTAACTGCACATCATCCAAGCCCTGAGCTGCCGCCAAAATCTGGGCAGCGTTTCCCTGCAAGTCGCCGATAGTGGGGTTGAGTTGAGCCAGAGCGATTTTCATGTTTGTTCGTCCTCGGTCATTAAAGATTGCGATAGAATAGTACCGTCTTATTTTCTCTTAGTTTATGTCAGTGCCGCCGCAATCTCCATCAGAATCTCCAATCCAGCCAGACAGGGAACCAATACTTTGTCCGCACTGCCGCCGAACTGCCAGTAATGGCATTAAGTGCAAGGGTTTATGCGTTGCTGATAGTGACTATTAAAGGGAAATCGATGATAGTTCGTTAGCTGATCGGCGAGTCATTTCAAATAACTGCTGTGCTTGGGCGCTTAAAAATCCGTCAAACAGCATCGTATCACCCGCTGAATTTTTAATCTGATAGCGTTCGGCGATTTCATAGTAGGCATAAGGCCAAGGGATCTGAATCAGGGTGTTCGCAGCATCATCTTGTACCCAAACTTGCTCTGTCACTGCTTGAGTTGCTGTTTGACAAAGACCACTCTCGATACTTCCTTCAACTTCTGATTTCATTGGCACACGAAGGTGAGTTAGCCCTGCGATCGTTTGGGCAATGGTTTGATATTTTGTGGTTTGCTGGCGGTTTACATAGCCGGTAAAATGGTTTACAGCATAGCCGTGCATCATTACCCAAGCGCCATACTGACTGACGATATTTACCTGCTCTACCGCAAACTGTTGAGGCGGTTGCCAAGGACGATCGAATAAATGAGATAGTTGGGCTAGTATGGCCTGTCTATCAAAATCGGTGGTTTGTGAATTGATTGACTTCAACTGCAAAAGATCCGTATCTAACAAGAAATCGCCACTTTGCACGGTCTGTTTAATCAGGGAAGCAGAGTCTTTTGGCAGGTCATCTACTATTAACTCGCTAATAAACAGCTTGGGCAAATCATAGCTATCTTGCTCAGGATGAACATAGTGGCGAGCATAGAGAAACTGTGCCGGAAAGTGATATTCTCCAGCTTGGTGATATCCTAGTGCTTCGACAATTCTGGCCAGGTAAGGAAGGCCAAGCTGAATACTGCGACCATTCTGATCGATCGTCAACCGCAGGGTACGAAAAGCAATATGGTCGTTAGCGATCGATCCACCAGCCTCTTCAATCATCTGTTGGTAGCTACGAGCATAGATCACGCGATCTCGATATTTTTGCCATAACAAACTCCAAAGCTGCTGGGCGATTTTTGCGGTTTTCATAAACAATACTCCGGACACTTTTTTAACGACAACGGTAGGACAAGGCTTTCAGCCTCTTCGATTTACCTGCCTAGTAACGGTGGAATGCGGGTTTCAGCG
>JAYSRP010000290.1:0-11017 GCA_043721015.1 Synechococcales cyanobacterium
GGAGTCGGAGCGCAAAACGAAGTCTCTTGCTCCCTCTCCCCTTGTGGGAGAGGGCTGGGGTGAGGGGTAGCCAATGTGTCCCGCGTTAAATTGGTACCCGTAGCTTACAACTTGGTGGTAGCGGCTAGTCTACCACCAAGTTCTACTATCTACTTTTTATCAGGCAACAGGCATTTATCTGAATCACAGCCTGCTGGACCAGCCTCTTCGATCGAACTCGAATCGTATTTAGCGAGCGCCGCCGCAAAATCACTCATCATCTGGCGCTCTTGTACCCCAAGCATTAGTTGATCGTAAGTGGCCTTATCGATCGGCTCAAAAGGCAAGCGGGGGAAGGTCTGAAGATCATCGAACCGCGCCAACAGCGCCGCTGAAATGTAACCCTCATCATCACGGATCGCCTCAAAGATCTTTTGACCCAAAGGCTCGATCTCTGCTTCGCGGAGTTCGATCGTGGCTGAAGTATTGTGAGTAGTATAGTGTTTCTGAACCTGCATACAGAAATCCATCTGGGACATGGCATCGAACTTACTAATCTCAATTTGATCAGCACCTGGAATATCTGCCCAAGAAACCGCCACCGGAATCTCGATCAGCCATTCGGTACAGCGTGAATCAAACGGATCGTTCAACAGATTGCCGCTTTCGTCTTTGTCAGACTGAGAAGGAATTGCACTATAGCCATACTCAATACAAGCCAACGCCACGGGATCGTTTTTGCGGAAGGTAATCCGCCGAATAAAGCGCTGAGCCTTAGGTGGATGCCAACCAGGAGAAGCGCCAGTTAGTAAAGACTTGGTATTGTGAGATTTAAGTGCTCCTTGCCAATACCATGAATCATCATCACTAACTCCAGCTACGGCAAAGTCATAGCTATAATCAGGAGAAGTTTCAAATTCAACGTTAGTAATCTGGTAAGGCCGAAATGCAAAATAGCGCTTAGGTTCTGGTAACGGACGAAGTTTGCACTTACGACTATGAGTATTTAGGTATGTCAAGGTATCAGGCTGTGACAACATTCGACTTAAAGACAATCCCCACATGTTTTTCTGTCCTTGGAAATTTTCGCCTTGGCTGTTGTGAAAAATACTAAAGCACAAACCAACAGCTTCGCCTACTTGTTGCAGGTTGCGAATAAATATTTCGCTTGATGAATCGATAGAAAGATCGCCTTTTTTACGAACACAGCCATCCGTGTCAATTAAGCCGCAGAAGAAAGCAAGAATAGTCTCACGCGAAGATTTGCGGATTGCTAAAGGAATCCTATCTAAGTCTGCACTGTGAATTTTGCCTAATTGGTTTAAATTGAGCCAATCAAAAAGTTGCCCAGAAGCAAAGCTTAGCTCACCTCTAGTACCACCATTGCGAGGGTCATGGCTGATATTACCAGTCAATCCAAATTGGTTTTGGGCAATTGTCTGTAAACGTTCAACTAAATCCCACTCTTGCTCATTGAACGCAAATCTCACACGATTTTTGCTTTCACTCATTGCGCCATCACCAAACATACAACCTAGGAAATACCCTAATTCGGGGTTTAAGGAGATTGGGGTTGTGATATTAGTCGTCAACACACCACGTCCATGCCCTAAGAGTTCTTTGCGACCTTCCCGTGAGTAATTAAAAGTGTTTAAACCCAATAGCAAGGCATCTTCCTGTTGTTGATATTCACCAAGAGAATAATCAATCTCCATTCCAAGTTGTAGTTGATCAGCCCGCACCCATTGATTAGCAATTGAAAAACGATGGTTAGGGGTCATTCGTAAAATACGACCGCTCTCAAGAGTAACTCGCACTAGGTTTAATGGTTGATTAGCGATCGCTGTATCAACGGCAATTCCATTACGCACACTCAAGTCTAGACCACGGCTTTCACCACTACCTGCTTCGACAACCTCATCAGCATAGAGTAAACCTTGGTCAAAAATTCTTAGAGCAGTACGATCCAGGCACCCGGCAGGCTGAGTAGTAGTACAACGATTTGGGCGTTTGATGCCATGTTTGTCGCAGTATGCCCAGACTTGCTCATGCACAATGGTTGCCCAGCGAGTCAAATATTCAGCTTCTTTGGCTTTGAACTCTTTGCCAGCCTCAGTAGCAGGGCGGCCTGTTGCCCACCATTCTAACCAAGGGGTGCCAAAGGCATGAACAAAGAAGTCGAACAAGCCCGTAAACGAAACACCGACGATCGGGTCTTGCAGACGACTGTATTGATAGCGTGGCTCTTGAAACTGGTGATTCAGTAAGGCTGCTACCGACAAGGCACTAGCTCTAAAAGCATCTTCTTGTTCTTGCAAATTATTAGGATTTAACTGATTTAGATGTACTTCAGACAAATTGCAATGGAAATCTGCACCGATTATTTCTCCACATGGATTTAAACCATATCGCCAGATTTTCTTTTCCGCTTCATCGGTTGTTAGGCTAGGAACATTTTCTACTAACCATTCCACACTTTTTCCAGCACTATAAGCAGCTAGAAAATCTCTTTTCTGATCAGGACTAATCACATCAGCGTTCGATCGAGCAACCGCTTCACCAGCCCACTGAATCGCACCTTCGCCGGAGTAATACTGTTTGCGCACTGCATCAACACATTCTTCTAAGGTAGGCTTGTGATGAAACACCCTAGTATGATTTGCCATCCGCAATGAATCACGCTCAGGATCGATTTTCCAGGAACCATCTTCACTTTGCTGCCAGAGGTTGTCTTTTGCGTTTGCTCCTAGTGAATCAGTAGAATTGAACTGACGCATTCCTGCACTTCTGCGGATGTTTCCTGCCACAATGGTTACAGCCGCTTCATCGATCAGCAAACAGCATTCTACCGAGTTCAGCTTACGGCCATGAGCCTTATTTAAAATCCGCACACAGCGAGCATACAGTTCCGGTAGCTTTACCGGGTTAGCCATACCGCCAAAGCCCTTCAATAGCTCCCCGGCTGGCCGGACATCGGCTAAGTCCACGTCTATCTTCACCGTGCCGCTGAAGCGTTCGTCACTGCATAGTTCCAGCACAGTTTGGTAAGACTTCACCCAACCCTGACGGCTGTCGCCCACATGGATGGTGACGTGATTTCCTGCAATCTCTACATCGGTGAGATGTCTGCGCTGCTCGGCTGGAGTAGTGCCGATCGCCGACACTTCACCAATCTCCAATAAATTTCTAACTGCTGGAAGTTGATCAATCAGCTCTGGCTCTAAGATCGCCCCAGTCCCGCAGCCCATCATGGCCAAGTCCATCATCAGACCAAAAGCTCGCCAATCGATGACGTTGGTGCTGGTGCAGTTGTAGGCCCCCGAAAAGTTCTCTGGCCGCTCTAGCCAATCACTGCCGCCTACCCAGAGCCACCGACCTGAAGGTAAGGCTTTAACCTGACGCTGCATTCGATCGATAATCGCGGCCTCTTCTGCATCTAAATTGCCTAGCTTTACCAAGCCCCGTAGAGTACGAGTACAAACCTGCTGCCAATTTTCTCTACCGCCATTTAGGAAGCGGCTATAGGTGCGGAAAAACACCGGATATGCTGCTGGAGCGGACAGGGGAAAATCTGCGGTGGTTCTAGATGTGATGTTTAACTCGCTAACCATAGATGTGGGTTTGATATAGATATAGGTTTGATATTACAAGAAAGGCGACGAATGCTATCGCACCTAATCAGGATAGGCTAGGTTCCATTTTTTTGCCAGGAAATCTGCTGATTAACGCAGGTTGACTCCCAATCGATCGAGCATCGTAGCTCTTGCCTGGTCAGCCAAAGAATCATCCAGCTTGATCAACTGAATGTCTTCGCCATACTTATTTTTGATCGCTGTCTTGATCATCCAATCAGCAATAAACGGGTTTTTAGGAATCAATGGCCCATGAGAATAAGTGGCGATCGCATTGTGATAAAAAGCACCTTCAGTTTTATCTTCGGCATTATTGCCAAAACCCTTGATTACTGTACCCAGAGCCTCAGCTTGCTCACCCAAAAAAGTCCGACCACCGTGATTCTCAAATCCCACAATAATTGGCTTCTGGCCACCCAGCATCTCGGTTAGCTCCGCTGCCAACCGCTTAGCCGTAATTTCAAATACTACATTGCCCGTACAACGCGGGGCATCAATGCCGGGATGCTTACTGACTAAATCAATAATCCCCATGCCATCAATGCGTTCGCCCAGCCCTGGCTCATAGTATTTGCCCAGCAACTGGGGTGAGCCACAGGTAAAGACCCCCGGCGCACCGGCATCTAATTTACGGCGAATCGCCTCGGTTTTAGCACCAGCTAAATCGCGCATCACAATCTCTTGCTGGCGATCTTGGGCACCGCCCCCGGCAATAATATCCACTTGATCTAACACTTCTGCGCTGGTGCTTTGATCGTAAGGGACTACTTCGATCGCAATGCCCCGCCACTGAGCGCGCTGCTGAATGGCAATTACATTGCCCCGATCGCCATAAGTACTCATCAGTTGAGGATACAGCCAGCCGATTTTTAACGAATGTTGGGTAGACATAATAACTATAAAATTTTGCGTCCAGTGAGAATTTCTCGTACTTCTAGCATCGCCGAATAGGTGGGGACAATGTGCAGGGTTTCGGTGGCTGGTGATAGCTCTAGCGCCTTAGCTAAAGCTTTGGCGGTATCTGGTTCTACGATCAATTGACAACCACCACCCACTTGTTCTTTGCTGTATTCTAAGCGCAGCGCCATATCGTAAACCCGATCGCCGCTGACCACAATAATGCCGCCTTGGTTCACAAATTTTTCGGTATCTACATCCCAGATCCAAGAGACATCGGTGCCATCGGGAGTGCGATCGTTCAAAATCATCAGGGTAACTGAGCCACCGCCAGCTTTTTTCACCTGATTTACAGCGCGAATGGTTTCGTTCATCCCCACTGGATTTTTGGTGAGTAGAATGCGGACTTTTTTGCCCTGATAAACTAATTCTTCTGCCCGCCCAAAGGCCGCTTGGAAATTGTTGATCACATCTAGCATCTTCTCGGTGCTGACTCCGATCGACTGCGCCGTAGTAATTGCCGCGAGGGTGTTGTATTTGTTGTAGACCCCAATCAAAACCTGTGGCCACTTGGAGCTATCGATCGATAAAGGCTGCTTAGTAAAATCGCACTTAGGACAATCGAAATCTCCTTGGTGAGAAAGATACACGCCTTGGTAATCTAGCGCCGTACCACAGCTTGGGCAATGAATCGAATCTACTGCATGGGGAATTTCATCTAAATATAGATCTGGTTCACTCAGCCCAAAATACTTAATTTGTTTGGGGATTTCGGCATGTACTAGCTGCTGTCCCAGATGAGTTAGAGCCGGATCGTCACCGTTAGAAATCAGGGTGGTGCCTGCGGGTAAGGCTGCAATAGCCTTTGCCCATTTGTAAACAATAGTATCGACTTCTCCATAGCGATCGAGCTGATCCCGAAACAGGTTGAGGGTCATGATAAACTTGGGTTTCAGCTCTGGCAATACCAACGGAATCACGTTTTCATCGACTTCTAAAATGCCGAAGTCTGCTTTTAAGATGCCAGTAAGACTGGTGCGATCGAGCAAGGTGGTAATCAAACCATTTACTAAATTAGCTCCAGCTTCGTTATGTACTACCGTCCAGCCATCTTTCTCTAGCATGGCTCGCAATAATAGCGAGGTGGTGGTTTTACCGTTGGTGCCTGCTACTACAATCACCCCATGCTTGATTTGCTGCGAGAGCAAACTCAAAATGCGGGGGTGCAAATTTTTGGCAATTGTTCCAGGCAGCACGCTTGCCGCCCCTAACTTTAAGGTGCGAATGCTAGCTGTGATTGCTTTGGCAGCAAATACTGCTGCCCCTAACCGGACTCGATCGATCAGACTGATGTTGGCCATGCACCCTCAAAAAAACTACCCGCTTCTGGGTCAAACATTATATCCTAGCTGCGTCACCCCACGGTAATTCTAGGGCAAGATGTTGGTTCCCTGGTGATGAATTATCTCAAGAATACAAATGAACATACAAAAATCGAGCAGGGGTCTATGGTGTCATAAACGCAAGATGTGCTCTTGATTTTGCTTCACCAACTGAATCATCCGTTTTTGAGAATCCAGTAATTAGAGCTAAAACAATGCTTTTCCCGCTGCTCGATTATTCTTACGAATGATCAACAATCATCAGTGGTTTTGCTTAATCTTCAGTATCTTTGGAGATCGCTTTCAGATGAATGTGCTTATAGCCAAGTTTGATTTCAAACTCGTCACCAGGAGATAAGTTCAGGGCTTTGGTATAAGCTGAACCAATCAGGATTTGGCCGTTTTGGTGAACTGTGGCGCGATAGCTGGCCTCACGCCCTCTACCATCAACGCTAGATTTCTCATCTACATTAATTCCTTCAGACTGTAATACAGCATCATAGAATTTTGTCAGATTTACCTTGACGCTACCGCTTTTATCTACTGAGTAATACCCACAGCCTTTAGCAGTTTCACTTTTCGATAAACTAGAAAGTTCTTTGATCTTTGCTTTTAAGGCTTTGCCGGTCAAAGGAACGCTTTTTTCTGCGGGGGCTTCTGCCTTAGCTTTTGACGCTTTTTGTTTTGCTGGAGCTGCTATTCTGGCCATTTTCTTATGCTAAAAATATTTCTAGTCTTAATTATATGCTGTTGATGGCTTGATTTTAAAGACTAAATATTTAATTTTTTCTAATGTCCAGATCAATTTCTTTCTATCCACAAATCAAAACAAACTCTCAGGCTTGAACTAGATGATTAATAGTTTGTTACTGTTACTTAATCTTTATCTCTAGGTAATTGTCTTAATCGAGCCGATAGGTGGTAAGTCAGTCAGTGATCGCCTAGAGTGAGAAAGCACCAGAAAAGATTTCATCATGCTGCCTAGAGAAGACCTCTTAAAATTAGCCGAAAACCGTGACACGGTAGCCCGGGCGATCGACCTGGCCGAGAGTGCCATCAAGACTTGGGAAATGACCGTGACTGATTTTCTGTCACCGCCCGAGTTGGCCGAGATTACTGGTATCTTCAGCCGCCTGACCGAGATTCAGCTTTTCCCTTGGGGTGGTTATCCTCAAGCGGAAAGGCAGCGCATTGGCATCTGTCGATCGGAGTTGGCTTTAGACGAAACTGCGGTGCCGCTAATGGCGGTGCAGATTGCAGGAAACTTTCTGTTTGACTCGGCTACTCATCGAGACTTTTTGGGGGCAATGTTGGGCGCGGGGATTGTGCGAGAAAAAACGGGTGACTTGATTGTTTCGGGTGATCAGGGTGCCCAGGCAATTATTGTGCCAGAGCTGTTAGATTATTTGACTGCGGCCTTGACTCAGGTGCGATCGGTGCCGGTAAGGGTGAAGCCGATCGAGTTTAGTGAGCTGCGGATTCGGGAACCAAAGAAAAAGGAGCTGGTCACAACGGAGGCTTCGCTGCGCTTGGATGCGATCGCTTCGGCGGGTTTTGGGATGTCTCGGAGCAAAATGGTGGACTTGGTGAGCGGTGGTGATGTGCGGGTAAATTGGAAAGATGTCAGTCAGCCGTCTTTTCAGCTTAAGGCTGGAGATTTGGTGGCAATTCGGGGCAAGGGGCGTTTGGAAGTTGGTGAAGTAGCGATTACTAAAAAAGAACGCTATCGCATTAATTTGACTCGCTATGTTTAAGGCTAAAGATTTTGTAGTAGCTTATGCTTTGGCCTAAGCTACAATTTTGATTAAATAAACCTTTCATCATACAATCACTGCTGAGTTTATAGTTTTACGAATTAACCCCCGCTAACTCGGCATTGAGACAAAATATAGCGGAGCCGATCGTAGTCTTCTCTTAAAATCAAACTTAAATTCCGTCCCGCTGCAATTAGCCAATCCCGATCAAACTGCCGCATTTTATATACTGTCCGCATCGCCGCTGCGGTCAAAGCATCAGAAGGTGCTCCGGCGACTTCTAACAATGGTCGCAAAAAATCGAACTGCTCACTGAAAGCTACTACTTCTTCTGGTGGGCATTCATAAACTGACTGGTGAATCTGCGGGGGACGCGGTGGTAAATACTGCATATATCGACCTAGCGGATCGGCATAGCCCACAATGATCGATTTGAACTCGGTTTTGAGCATGGCAAAAATCTGGGGCTGCTCTTCGCGCAGCTCTTCGATCGATAAACCCAAGGCTCTGGCACGGTGAACAGAATCGATCGGAGCCGTGGTGGCAGCATAGACCACCCCTAAGATCTGGTTGCCAGTTTCTTCATCCTTCGCTTTCACAAAACTACCAAAATCAGGCATAGTAGCCAGTTTCAATTCTTCTGAAGACAAGCACTGCGACAAAAACTCGGTGGTGCTAGTTTCGATTACTTCTGCGATGTGTGTAGGGTGGCGCGGACTGCCAGAAAACTGGGGAAGGGGTAAACGCATAGTGGCATCACAAATTAGTAGCTTTATTCTATCTGGTTAAGACGATCACCTACGGTGCGCGCAGCCAATTTGGTAAAGTATGAACTACTTCGCTCGTTTATAAAAAGGTTTTTTCACTACCCGCGCTGGGTATTGTTGACCTCTGATTTCGATCGACAATTCTTGACCCAGTTTACTCAAGGCTGTCGGCACATAACCGAGGGCGATCGGCTTACTTAAAGTGGGTGAAAGAGTACCGCTAGTAACTAGCCCCACCTGCTGACCCTGATGATAAATGGGGTAATCGTGTCGCGCAATGTGTCTTCCATCTAGCTCTAGTCCTACTAGTTTTCGCTGTAAGCCTTGTTCTTTAGCCGCAACCAACACCTCCCGACCAATAAAATTGGGTTTGTCTAAATGCACTAGCCAATTCAAACCGGCTTCTAAAGGATTAATGGTACTGCTTAATTCTTGACCATACAGACACATAGCTGCCTCCAAGCGCAGGGTGTCACGCGCACCCAATCCACAAGGAGTCACACCAGCAGCGACCAGCTCCTGCCACAATTTCACTGCCGCCGCAGGCGGTAACATTACTTCGCAGCCATCTTCGCCGGTATAGCCAGTACGAGCAATAAAAGCCTCAGTTCCATAGACTTGAGCGCGGCAGTGACCAAAGTTTGGTAAATGAGTAATTGAACCATCCACAAAGCCCTGCAAGATATTTACTGCCTGGGGGCCTTGGACAGCGATCAAGGCCAAATCAGCCGACAGATCTTGAATATCAGGGATATATGAAAGCAGCCATTGTAAATCAGCTTCTCTAGTGCCAGCATTCACAATTAAAGTTACTTGGCCAGCCGCTTCCAAGTAAACAATAATATCGTCAATCACCCCTGCTTGCTCGTTTAATAAAACGGTGTATTGAGCCTGCCCAACTTGCAGCTTACTCAAATCGGAAGGCACTAGCTGTTGCAGCAAGCTAATGGAATTGGGATCTGGCGAGAAAAATTTTCCCATGTGAGAAATATCAAACATCCCAGCCCGGTTGCGCACGGCCTGATGTTCGTTGGTCAAGCCGCTAAACTGCCCCGGCATCTCCCAACCAGCAAAAGCGGTCATTCTGCCTTTGAGTTCGATCGACTGTTGATAAAGAGGGGTGCGCTGGAGTTCGCTCATAACATTTAAGTAAAAAGACTCGCCTAATTATGACATTGATGCTGTCCATCACAATAGATTTTAGAATACTATGACATTGATGCTGTCCATCACAATAGATTTTAGAATACTATGCCATTGATGCTGTCCATCACAATAGATTTTAGAATACTATGACATTGATTTTAAGCAAGTAACTTTTTTTTGAAGGCGCTGCGGGTTTCCCAGTTACACAAACACCACAGGCTTAAAGCACCGGGCAGAAAAAAGATAATGCTCATGGTGTAGACAACCGAAAGGCCAACGGCCATTTGCCAAGCGCGTTGCCGCAGGCGCAGCAACTCCACAGCCAAAGCCTCGACCACCAGTCCCCCAATGCTAATGCCAGCTATCAACCACAAAATGCGCACGGTTTCTTGCCAAGAAACGCGGGTAAATTGACCACTCAAAACATGCTTAACTACGCCGTTGGCATCCTGAAAAATCATCGCCACAAAGACATAAAGATAGATAGCTTGACCCACTGGCCAGCTCAGTTTACCAATTTTATCTAGATACCAAAGACCAGCAATAATCACCACCAAAGCTACAGCATTCCACCAAAAGCTCGGATTAATCACGATCTGAGCAGAGTCTTTCAGGGCGCTAGACATGGTCAAAAAGGCCAAAATAATCGGCACCGATCGCAATGTCCAAATGGCAATGGTGAGGGTGGCAGGAATTTTAGGCATAGAGAAATCACTAAGATGCGACCCCCCTATTTTCTGGACTTATCACCCTGGATCCGGAATATTTCTTGGAACTGAAAATTAATGATGTTTAGGACGGTGGGTAAGTAGATACCACAGCATAATTACGTTTATAACAAATACAATAACTTTAAGCGGTGAAAGCCCATAAATAAGTTCATAAATTTCCGGGAAAATACTGCTGCCCACCAACACAATGACTAACCAGTGTGCCCAAGCTTTTTTTTGCCACAACCCTACAGCTTCAATACCGCTCATAAGAGCATAGAGAGCGCTAGCAAGCCCAACAAACCCCAGCTTTTTGGGGCTAAAGTTTAAGATTTTATCTAGAACCCATTCAATAATCCGATGCTTACTAGTCAGCTCTAGAGCATCTGCAATATTTTCGACTTCGGTGTACTTGCGAGCCGCAATCAGCAAAGAGATCGCCACGATGCTAAAAACTACGGTAACTACTGATTTATAAGCAACGATCGCAATCAATCCTGCTGGACGATCTTGAATAAAGCCGGAAAGTCGCGCTTTCATTGTTCTCTGAATAAAGTGGATAAGAAGCTCGCTTTATAATAGGTCTCTAGTGACTCGTTTGACAATCTTTGATTTCACGTAAACAGTCAAGGCTCTCAGGCATACTCCATAACGTGAATTACCCGGCTCTCACCTTGCGGTAGAGAGCGGGCTTCCAGCTTCGACCGCAACAGCATCCGAGAGAACCGAGATTCTTCCGGGTTGACTTAC
>JAYSRP010000291.1:0-11016 GCA_043721015.1 Synechococcales cyanobacterium
TTATTCTACTTTCAAGCCTTGGATAGCAGTGATTCTGGAACTGTTGCAGCCTACTGGAATCTCACGCCAATTTTTCTACCAATTGTTAGTTACTGGCTATTTGGCTCACACATCACTGGTGGCAACTATGTTGGCATTGCTTTATTAGTGATTGCTTCGATCGGGCTATGTTTGATCGATAAGTTCAGTGGTCGCTGGAATACGCTGTATTTAATGTCGATCGCCGCTGCGCTTCAGACTTTGGTGGTATTGCTAGAGAAATATATCTTCGATCGCACTGATTTTTTTGGAGCATTTTTGGTCATTGCAGCAGGTACTATCATCAGCGGTTTAGCTAGCTTAATCAGCAAAACAGTTAGACAAACCTTTTTGCAAGATTTACCCCAAATTAAACAGGCTTTACCGATATTTATCGTAATCGAGCTGATCAATTGGGGCGCTCTTTACTGTGGACAAACAGCGGTGAAGCTGGGTGTGCCTACATTGGTGGCTGCGATCGAAGCTTCCACTCCGGCCTATGCTTTTGGTTTGGCTTTGCTGCTTGCCAGATGGCAAAGAATTAGAATTGATCGAGATACCCAAAGAAAGCTACCCATTAAATGGGGCTTGGTGGGATTAATGATGACCGGGGTGTGGCTAATTGGTGCTAATGCCTAATCAGAGTGCGACTTCTAATCGCTGGATTACAAAGTACCAAAGCCTTTCTTTTTCTTCTTGGGCTTCTTCATACCGCCGCCACCGCCTCCCATTCCGGGCATACCTGGCATTCCAGGGAAGTTCCCAGAGGTCATTTGCTGCATCATTGTTCGCATCCGGGTAAAGTCGGCAATTAATTTGTTAACTTCCGATTCAGTGCGGCCACAGCCTTTGGCAATTCGTCGCCGCCGACTAGGAGTTTTCGCTAGCAAATCTGGGTCGCCGCGCTCCATCTTAGTCATAGAACTGATGATCACCTCGGCTTTCTTTAGTTCATCTTCGCCCTGCTTAAGCTGATCGCCAGAGATTTTTCCCATACCAGGAATCATCTTGAGCAAGCCGCCCAAAGAACCCATGTTCTTAATTATGCGCATCTGTTTCAGAAAATCATCAAAATCGAAGCGCGCCGCCATGATTTTTTCGGTCATCTTTTCGGCATCGGCAATGTCGAATTCTTCTTGCGCCCGCTCTACCAACGACAGCACATCGCCCATGCCCAAAATCCGGGAAGCCATCCGCTCTGGATAAAAAGGCTGTAACGCCTCGACTTTTTCACCCACACCCACAAACTTAATAGGTTGACCAGAAACCGCCCGCACCGATAATGCCGCCCCACCTCGGGTGTCGCCATCCATCTTAGTCAAAATCGCCCCAGTGATTCCAATCTTTTCATGGAAAGCCAGGGTAACATTGGCTGCTTCTTGACCGGTCATTGAGTCGATTACCAGCAGCACTTCATCGGGATTGATCGCCGTTTTCACATTGGCCAGCTCATCCATCATGCTTTCGTCAATTTGCAGCCGCCCAGCAGTATCTACAATGACGGTATCGACTCCTAGCTCCCGCGCCTTGGCGATTCCCTGGCGAGCAATTTCTACCGGGTTAGCATCGATCCCCAGTTCAAACACAGGCACATTAATTTGTTTACCGAGAGTGACGAGCTGATCGATCGCCGCCGGTCTATATACATCGGTAGCTACCAACAAGGTACTACGGTTTTCTTTTTGCAAATGCAGCGCTAGCTTAGCAGTAGCTGTAGTCTTACCAGCCCCCTGCAAACCAGCCATCAAAATTACAGTAGGTGCTTCTTTGGCATGAGCTAGGGGCACATTGGTCTGTCCCATGGTTTTTACCAGCTCGTCATAAACCACTTTAATAAACTGCTGATCGGGGCGTACTCCGGTCAGCACCCCGGCACCCTGAGCCGTCTCTTCTACTTCGCGCACGAAGTTAGTGACCACTTGCACATTCACATCAGCAGATATCAGCGCCCGTCGTACTTCTTTCAGGGCATCTTGAATATTACCAGATTTAATCTTGTCTTGACCCCGGAGCTTTTTCCAGGCAGATTCTAGGTTTTCAGCTAAAGAGTCAAACATAGGTCGATAAAAGGATGAATATGTGGAGAGTGTGTGAATACCCCATCATAAACCGTTGCTGGTGCAGGATGCTAGCAGAGAATCGGTTCACGACATTCTATTTGCTTGCAAAGGCGCAGTTCGGTGCCCTGACGGTTCCAAACTACTCGATCGAAGATTTGATGTAATAAGGACATCCCCCGACCATTTTCTGATTCTTGCTCGGGCAGCCGATCGATAATTTCTTGGTGACAGCCACAGGGATTCTCAAATCCAGCGCCCTCATCAGAAATAATCCACCAATAATTTCCTTCCACCAAACAAAAACGGACAACAACTCGCTTTAATGGATCGAGATTGTTGCCGTGTTTTGCTGCATTTACTAATGCTTCTTGAAGACCTAACCTAATTTCTGGGTGCCACTGACAGGGCACTGTTGACAGCATTTCATCAATTATCGGACATAAAAAGAGCGTGGAGGCAAAAGATATTTTGTCCCAGTCGTACCCGGTTGCAATTGCCATGATCAAATCAGTTGAATCTGCGTTGGGAATATGATAAATGCCGTAACCGCTATGCAGCAGCTAAATCCAGGTCATACAAAGGTTTGTACGATGGCTCTTTCTAGTTTAACCGAATCCTGATCAATAGTCTACCTCAGCCAAAATACCGAAGCAGGAATTTAACGCCCGCAACTATTTCTCGATGCCCAGCCAGTCTTGGGGCTTCAAATAAGTCTCGTATAGCTCTGCTTCTGGGCTGCTTGGTTCAGGCTTATAACCATATTCCCAGCGCACTGCTGGTGGCAATGACATTAGTATAGACTCGGTACGACCATTGGTTTGTAGGCCAAAAATCGTGCCCCGATCGTACACTAAGTTAAATTCTACATACCGCCCTCGGCGATAGGTCTGAAAATTTCGCTCTCGATCGCCATAGGGAGTATCTTTGCGTTTCTCCACGATCGGCTTATAGGCAGCCACAAAAGACTGGGCGCAATCTTGGGCAAAAGCAAAAATCTGCTCCCAGTTCCGAGCAGGCTGAGCGCCGATCGACTTACTATATTGACCAGCCGGACTATCGGGCTGATCACCGCGATAAAATTCGCCCGCTAAACTATCTTGATAGTCAAAGAACAAGCCCCCTACACCTCTAGTCTCATCTCGGTGGGGGAGGTAAAAATATTCGTCGCACCACCGTTTAAAAGTGGGGTAGTAGTTAGGATTATGTCGATCGCAAGCATCTTTCAGAGTCTGATGCAGGTGCTTTACGTCTTCAAGAAAAGGATAATAAGGGGTCAAATCTAACCCGCCGCCAAACCACCAAACAGGCCCAGCCTCAAAATAGCGGTAGTTCAGATGCACTGTGGGGATGTAGGGATTATGGGGGTGCAGCACCATCGAAGTACCAGTCGCATAAAAACGATGACCGGCGGCTTCGGGGCGCTGCTTGAGAATCGAAGGTGGCAGAGTATCTCCCCACACCTCCGAAAAATTCACCCCGCCCTGTTCGAACACGTTGCCACTCCTGATCACCCGAGAGCGGCCACCGCCACCCTCTGGACGAGTCCAGGAATCCTCCCGAAACTCACCTCCGCCATCTGCCTCTTCCAATTCCTTACAAATCACGTTTTGGATCTGCTGCATAAACCCACTCACGCGAGTTTTAGCATCGGAAGGTGGAAGAGTGTCAGGGTCAACTGACATAGCAGGGGCGGTGGAGCTGGAGGTCATAAGATAATTTGCAGACTTAATTAATTTTCGCAATTCTGGAGTAAGTACTTATGCTTATAAGGCGATAAAAACTTTGACAGAATTGAGCTGGGATCTAGTGTCCGTGCCACAAGTAATATACTTCGAGAGGCTCTGTATCCGTAAGAGATCTTTACAAAACATTACATATTTTTGCAGTCAGACTTTAAAAATATCGAAAAGTGGGAATCGGATGCCAGATCAGCGATCCCCGTTGACCAGCTACCGTTCGCCACTCGTCAAAGATAACGAAATATCAACTGTCCAAAGAATATCCAGAACGGCTGGGTTAGACTAAACCCCACTGGTGGAAGTCGGGTTGCACGTTACCAAGTTACCTCGATGCGAAACCGCTACTGACCGCCCTAGATAAAACTAGATCAAAGCTGTCTCACGTAAATCAGATCGCAGGCAAGAATTTTTTATGGCTGATTTTCCTTGGTTGACGACCATTATTATGTTTCCGATCGTCGCGGCGCTAGCAATTCCATTTTTGCCCGACGAAAAAGGTCGTACCGTTCGCTGGTATTCGCTGATTGTGGCGCTCATCGATTTTGCGATCATTGTCTATGCTTTCATCAATCACTACGACATGCAGACCCCCGGAATGCAGATGGTGGAAAGCTATACCTGGGTGCCGCAAATCAATCTGAAGTGGTCAGTAGCCGTCGATGGTCTTTCGATGCCTTTAGTGCTGTTAACGGGTTTTATCACCACCTTAGCTACCTTAGCTGCTTGGCCAGTAACCTATAAGCCCAAGCTGTTTTACTTCTTGATGCTGGTAATGTACGGTGGACAGGTCGCCGTATTTGCTGTGCAAGATATGCTGCTGTTCTTCTTGGTATGGGAATTAGAGCTGCTGCCAGTTTATTTATTCCTGTCAATTTGGGGTGGCAAAAAGCGCCTGTATGCTTCCACCAAGTTTATTCTGTATACCGCTGGCGGATCGCTGTTTATCCTCATCGCTGCGCTAGCCATGGGCTTTTATGGTGGTACTACCACTTTCGATATGCAGGCATTAGCACACAAAGACTATGCCTTAAATTTCCAGCTCTTTATGTATGGAGGTCTGCTGATTGCCTATGGCGTGAAGCTGCCGATTATTCCTTTTCATACTTGGTTGCCCGATGCCCACGGCGAAGCCACCGCTCCAGTACACATGCTACTGGCCGGGATCTTGCTCAAAATGGGTGGTTATGCCCTCATTCGGATGAACGCCGAAATGCTGCCTGCTGCCCATGCGGTGTTTGCTCCAGCGTTAGTGGTGCTAGGGGTGGTGAATATTGTCTACGCTGCCTTAACTTCCTTTGCTCAAAGGAATCTGAAACGGAAGATCGCCTATTCTTCGATCTCCCACATGGGTTTTGTGTTGATTGGAATCGCTTCTTTTACCGAGTTAGGGATGAGTGGTGCAGTTTTACAAATGGTCTCTCATGGTTTGATTGGAGCCAGCTTGTTCTTTTTGGTCGGTGCCACTTACGATCGAACGCACACCCTAATGCTGGACGAAATGGGCGGTGTTGGCCAAAAGATGACCAAAATCTTCGCCATGTTTACCACCTGCTCAATGGCCTCTTTGGCCTTACCTGGTATGAGTGGTTTTGTTGCCGAACTAATGATTTTTGTGGGTTTTGCTACTAGCGATGCCTATAACGATCAGTTCAAGTTAGTAATGATTTTATTAATGGCCGTGGGGATCATTCTGACTCCGATTTATCTGCTCTCGATGCTGCGCGAAATCTTCTTTGGCAAAGAAAACAAAGAGCTTGTTGCTCACGAAGCTCTGATCGATGCTGAACCCCGTGAGATCTTCATCATTGCCTGTCTGTTGGTGCCAATCATCGGTGTGGGCTGCTATCCCAAGATCTTGACCCAGATCTACGATTCCACCACTGTCCAGTTGACAGCTCGTCTGCGCGCAGCGGTTCCTAGTATCGCTCACCGAGCTTTACCGGCATCGATTGCTTTCTCGGCACCAGACATTAAAAAAGCTCTCAAATAGTTATCCATCCCGTAATCAAAAATCCCCCCAGCTAGGGGGATTTTTTGATAGCAAACCCCAAATCAGATCAGCTCATGAACAAACTTACCTAACCGCTCCATTCCCTTCTCGATCGTCTCTAAATCGGTGGCATAAGAAAGCCGAATATGGTCATCAGCCCCAAAAGGCAAACCAGGAATCGCCGCTACCTGCTGTGATTCCAATAATCTTTGGCAAAACTCCAAAGAACCCAAGCCCGATCGACGAATATTCACGAACAGATAAAAAGCCCCATCTGGTTTGGCGCAATCTAAACCCGGGATCGCTTTCAACATCTGTAAAATCACCTCGCGTCGCCGACTAAAAGCCTGCAACATATCGGTAACACAGTCTTGGGAACCCTCCAAAGCGGCCAAAGCCCCATACTGAGCAAAAGTACAAACATTAGAAGTGCTATGACCCTGGATCATGCTGGCCGCCCGAATTAGCTCTAGTGGCCCGGCCAAATACCCCACTCGCCAGCCCGTCATGGAATAAGCCTTGGCAAAACCACTGCTGATAATGGTTCGATCAAAAATCTCTTTACCTAAAGAGCCAATGCTGACATGCTCGATCCCGTCATAAATAATCTTGGCGTAGATCTCATCCGATACCACTAAAATGTCGTGCTTTACAATCACCGCTGCCAAAGCCGCTAACTCCGCACGGCTGTACACCACTCCACTAGGGTTAGAAGGGGAATTTAAAATCAACAGCTTGGTTCTACTGGTAATACTGGCTGCCAATACTTCTGGTGAAATTTTATAGTCAGTACTAGCATCGGTAGGCACAATCACTGGCTTGCCATCAGCCAGCCGCACCATCTCTGGATAGCTCAGCCAAAAGGGTGCCGGAATAATTACTTCGTCCCCCGGATTCAGTAGCACCATCATTAAATTAAACAGAGAATGCTTACCGCCATTAGTTACCAAAATATTAGCGGCTTGGTAATTTAACTGTTCTTCCCGCTGCATTTGCTGGGCGATCGCCTCTCTTAAGACCGGTTCACCCGCTGCGGCTCCATATTTGGTTTTTCCCATGGCCAGAGCAGCAGCAGCAGCAGCTTTAATATGCTCTGGCGTATCAAAATCCGGTTCTCCAGCGCTAAAACTGCAAACATCAATTCCTGCGGCTTGCATTGCTTTGGCCTGCGCGGAAATGGCGAGGGTGACAGAAGGCTTGACCTCTCTGGTGCGATGTGCCAATTCCATAACTGATCGATGCCCTCCCACGGCGCTGTTCTGCTCGGGTGCTATTTGCTAACTCTGCCCGAGTTTAGCCATTATAGACCTTGTTCGAGTGAATTTTCATTGAATTTTCGCCATTTTTACAGCAAATTTCGGTCTACTTGTTTTTTCGCCTCTACCTAAATCACTATGTTCAATTATTCTGCTGCCTTGATAACGATCGCCGCCGTGGATTTCGATCGACTTTTGGCTTTTTACTCTGTCTTGCTCCAACAGGCACCCCAGCCCCATCAACCCCATGTTTACGGGGGCTTTAAAATAGCCGGAATCGATTTGGGGATCTTTCAGCCCAAAGCTAGCAACAATCAGGAGTTTGCCCACCAAACTGCCGGTGCGGTCAGTCTTTGCTTATCGGTGGATAGCTTGGAAAAAGTTCTAGAACACTTAGCTACTAATGGATATCCCCAAACTCCAACAGTTTTAACTGCCAGTCATGGTCGGGAATGCTACGTATACGACCCCGATGGCAATCGCATCATCTTACATCAGGGTCAAAAACTGACTGGCTGACTGATTAGCTTATTGGCTGGCTCTAGCTTGAAAATCTATAGAAATTATGTGAACTTCTATGAATTTTCTGTAAATTTTCTGTGATATCATTAAGGCTAACTTAATAGAAGTGTAATTCAGTCTTTTGTCTGCCCTCCTCACCATTGCAATTTCGGTAAAGTCACCTCAGCTTTTGCAGCAACTACGCGCAGCCCTGAGCGATGGTCGCTATGTCCTGAAAGAGTTAGAGCGCGGTGAAGATCTGCTGCGATTGGTTGGTAGCCGTAAGCAAGAAATCGATTGCTTGGTATTAGAAGTAGACGATGAATTAATGTCCAGCATTACTGCCCTGCGCGATCAAGGGACGATCCTGCCAGTGGTTTTTCTGACCAGCATCGATGCTGCACCCCCCCCTATCTACCACTCCTCCGAAGTCACTATTTCGCCAGAAAAAGTGCTGAGCTTGGATAAGTCGATCGAGCGCGCCATTGCAGAGTTTTTATCCCTAGCCCCAGCAATAGGACAATTGAGCTGCCCATTGCCCGATTTAAAATCGATCGCTTTCTTATTACAACAACAGCGTCGCCTCACTGCAAAGCTCAAAGAGCGCTTAGGTTATTTAGCGGTCTATTACAACCGTAACTCCGAACGTTTTTTCCGCAATCTTTCGATCGCAGAACGAGAAACTCTCTCTGCCCAGCTCAAGGCGCAGTACCACGAGATTGTCCTTGCCTATTTTTCCCCCGAAATCAATATTAATGACATGCTCGATGAATTTGTCACCCTGCTGTTTTTTGCCGACCTCTCTGTCTCGGAGGTCGTAGAGTTGCACATGGAGCTAATGGAAGAATTCTCCAAGCAGCTTAAGCTAGAAGGCTGGAGCGAGGATATTCTTTTAGACTATCGCCTTACCTTGATTGATGTGATCGCTCATCTCTGCGAAATGTATCGCCGATCGGTGCCCAGAGAACGACCAAAGAACGAAATTAGGTAATCTTAATTCAGCCTGAAAACCTTTGCAATCAAACGATAGCGCTGATCATTTAGCGCTGTAAAGTACCAATACTTATAATGTTTTAAGAAATGATAAGCTGATTGGCTGCTAGGATCGGGACATTGAGATACAAAGTTTTTGTAACGATTGCTGAGTCACTGCTGTTTTTGGCGGAGTCTCAGTGGGATAATCAAAACACTTTTTGATAGTGCTGGCTATTTGCCAGTCTTCAGGAACAGTCTGTATCCCCACACCGTATCCCAATGCCCTATCCAAGTCTGTCCCATCAAAAACGTTACTTGGGTCTGACCGAATAAGTACAAAAAGCGATTATCTATGAGTCCTATAGCTAGAACTTACGTACTAAAATTATACGTGGCGGGTAACACGCCTAACTCGGTGCGGGCACTGCGTACCCTCAAAAATATTCTGGAAGAAGAATTTCAAGGCGTTTATGCTCTGAAAGTAATTGATGTGTTGAAAAATCCCCAATTAGCCGAAGAAGATAAAATTCTGGCTACCCCCACGTTAGCTAAAGTATTGCCGCTGCCGGTACGCAAGATTATTGGTGATTTATCCGATCGGGAGCGAGTGTTGATTGGTTTAGACCTACTCTACGAAGAGTTGGTGGACGGTGGCTTTGAATAGCATAATCGCTGATTGTTCATAGCTTTTACTGCAAAAGTTCTGACTACCTCTGGTGCGTGCAGCTATCGAAATGCCCCAATAAACACGCCAAATTACAAGTAAATCTCTCGAGTTTTTCCCAATGACCACATCCAATTCGCCAGCAACCCCCGAAGAAAAAAACAACCCTTCCAGCATTCAGCTAATTAATACCCCAAATAATAATCTAGGGGTAAAAAAAATTCGCACTATGATCGAGGGCTTTGATGATATTTCTCATGGCGGGTTGCCAGTGGGTCGCACCACGATTGTCAGTGGTACTTCAGGCACAGGTAAAACTATGCTAGCTGTGCAGTTCTTGTACAATGGCATCACCCAATTCGATGAACCCGGACTGTTTGTGACCTTTGAAGAGTCGCCAGCCGATATCATTAAAAATGCTTATAGCTTTGGCTGGGATCTGCAAAGCTTAGTAGATCAAGGCAAACTGTTTATTCTCGATGCCTCCCCTGATCCAGATGGCCAGGAGGTAATTGGCAGCTTTGATTTATCAGCATTGATTGAGCGCATTCAATATGCGATCGGTAAATACAAGGCCAAGCGCGTATCAGTAGATTCGATGACTGCGGTGTTTCAACAGTATGATGCCGCCTCGGTAGTCCGCCGCGAAGTATTTCGACTGGTAGCCAGACTAAAGCAGATGAATGCTACCACCATCATGACCACTGAACGCCTAGATGAATATGGCCCAGTTGCCCGCTATGGGGTAGAAGAATTTGTTTCTGACAACGTGGTGATTGCCCGTAACGTTTTAGAAGGAGAACGCCGTCGCCGAACAATCGAAATCTTGAAGCTGCGTGGCACCACCCATATGAAAGGAGAATATCCCTTCACTATTACCAATAAGGGCATCAATATTTTCCCTTTGGGGGCTATGCGTCTGACCCAAAGATCTTCCAATGTGCGGGTATCTTCGGGAGTCAAAACCCTAGACGAAATGTGCGGTGGCGGCTTTTTCAAAGACTCAATTATTTTGGCAACTGGTGCTACCGGTACCGGCAAAACCCTGTTGGTTAGTAAATTCATTCAAGAAGCCTGTAACTCTGGAGAGAGAGCAATTCTGTTTGCCTACGAAGAATCACGGGCACAGCTCTCTCGCAATGCTTATTCTTGGGGCACCGATTTTGAGGAAATGGAGCGCAAGGGCTTACTCAAAATTCTTTGTACCTACCCCGAATCTGCCGGTTTAGAAGATCACCTGCAAACCATCAAGTCAGAAATCGAAGATTTCAAACCCACCAGAATTGCGATCGATTCTCTTTCGGCCTTAGCGCGGGGCGTAAGTAACAACGCTTTTCGCCAATTCGTAATTGGACTCACTGGCTATGCTAAACAAGAAGAAATCACCGGTTTCTTCACCAATACCTCAGACCAGTTTATGGGTTCGCACTCCATTACCGATTCTCATATTTCTACTATTACTGACACCATTTTGATGTTGCAATATGTCGAAATTCGCGGCGAAATGTCCCGTGCCATCAACGTCTTTAAAATGCGCGGCTCTTGGCACGACAAAGGCATCCGCGAATACACCATCAGCAAAGATGGCGCAGAGATTAAGGATTCCTTCCGTAACTATGAAGGTCTGATCAGCGGCTCCCCCAGCCGCATTACGGTAGATGAAAAGAGCGAACTATCTCGCATTATGCGCGGTGTAAGGGACAAAGGTAACGAATAAAATCCTTAGTTGAGTGATCAAAGAGATCTAGTTGGGTGAGCGGAGTCGAATCCCAACGTCAGCCGGAGCTAGCCACCATTGCCGGTTTTCAGCTCA
>JAYSRP010000292.1:0-10915 GCA_043721015.1 Synechococcales cyanobacterium
CACAAATGGCTGACCAGAAGAATGGCCATTATTATTTTTTACAGCCAGCATTGCAGAGTAGCCAAGAGTACGAAGTTGTCGTTCATCAGCATTTAGGTCAGTACGCTTATTGTAAAACGCGTGTTTCTGTGTTCCTTGTCCAACCTTTGCTTTTAAAGCAACCAATGTTCTCCGGAACTCATTAATATCATCACCTGTGGGCTTCTGTTGAACGAGTCTAGGATATTTTTTAGTCTGAGACGGAGGCGCTTTTTTGGGATCAGGCTTAAGCTGGTATTTTGGATCAATCCAGCTTGGAAGATTATTATAGTTGCCTTTTTCTAACTGTTTAGCAGCATTTTGTAAATCTTTTCGTAACTGCCCTCGTATGTTATCAATGCCTTTTTCGAGGTTTTTAATAGGCACGTCTTCAAGTTTTTTATACTTATTTCCCAGTAGTTTTCTTGCTTCTTGTCTACTCAATTCTTCAACATGCTCATCCCATTTAGTGTGAGAACTAGGGTGAGCAATTTTAACCCGTCCGCCCTTCTGCTCCAGATTTTGGTGAGTGTCTTCCATTGCATTAGAGTTACTGGGAACAGAAATTAACCCATTTCCATCATCAACCCCAGCTACTGGTTTTTGCTCTTTTGCACCCTTTTTCTCCAATGCCTTAACGATCGGATCTTTTTGCCAAACATTGACAGGAATTAGGTGATGAAGATCATCCCCTTGCGGAGAATCTTGCCCAAATTTGGTTTTGAACTCCCTCTTCATTGTGCTGGGATTGCTGTTGCCCCTATTGCTGGGTGATGGCCCTTCAGTAATAACCTGCTTGCCATTCACCTCCTCCAAATGCATTGGTGGGTAATCATCAGCTTCACTTTTTCGCTTAATGTATTTTTTTCCTTTGTCATTAGTACTGATGACATAGCCCTGCTGAAACTCCTTCTGCTCAGCCGGAGTCAGCTTATCAATATCTTTACCAGCATACTTTTTAGCCAACTCCTTCTTCTGCTTCTTGGTGGGCTGCTTCTGACCAGAATTCCCTCCAGAATTAGAATTCTGAGAACCATCATTACTAGGAGTTTTCTTGGCCTGAATAGGCTGCCCACCATTATTCGGAGAAGTTATCTTCCCTGGAGGCATACTGTTAGGATTAGGCTTTTGCGATGGAATTAGAGGATTTTTTCTATAGAGTTCTTCAACTTCGGGTCTATTATTAACCCGTAGAGGATCTGGCTTTTTAGGATTTCTTCTATTTCTTGACGGTTTGTTAGGATTAGGAGTCGTTGAAAATGGGTTTGGATACCGCCAATCACCGTTGGTGAAGGGATCTGGCTTTTGAGGATTTCTCCTATTTCTTGACGGTTTGTTGGGATTAGGAGTCGTTGATGATGGGTTTGAATATCGCCAATCACCGTTGGTGAAGGGATCTTTTTGTGGAGCTATTCGACCGTTGGGAACAGCATTAGTGAAATGATCTTTTGACGGAACTATCCGAACGTTTGGATTAGCATTAGTAAAAGGATCTTTTGGCAGAGCTATCCGAACGTTTGGATTAGCATTAACAAAAGGATCTATTTCTGGGAAAGGAGGAATGATTTCGGTGAGAGGATCGTACTGTGGAGGAATGTTGGGCAGCGGGTTGCCTTTTCTCCGCTTCGGCTGCGTGATCTCTGGTGGGGATGGAAACGGTGAGGTAATCAATCCATTGCTTGCAGGCTGTGTGCGTCTTGGCTTAGGCGAAGGAGCTGGTTTTTTTCTTACTTCCCGTACCGCTCGATCAACAACAGCGTCATTAGGATTTTGACCTACTGGAATCTTTAAATAGTCGGGTGTAGGGTTATTTCTCGTTGCTTGAGATTTTGGTGGTTTATTATTAGAATTAGTCGATGGCCGTGTTTGGGGTTGCTGAGGATTTTTGGGTTGAATTGTGTAACTGCTACCACTTTGAACACCGCTAGAAAAACTACCATTGCCTGGTGCAGTACCTGGAGCGCCACCATTTTGTATTCCAAGTCCCGCAGAGTTACCAGTTCCTCTGCTGCTACCAAAACCACTCAGGCCACCACTCCCTGGCGCTGTTCCACTACCAACTCCTCCTGAATTGCTCGTTCCAGCTCCACCAACAGTACCCCTCCCGCTTACTCCCCCAGCCGAACCACCCAGGCTCCCTATTCCGCTGCTGCTGCCACCACCGCCACCAAAACCTCCAGGACTTCCATCCGCAGCATCTCTAAGGACAGGTTTTGCAATCAATGTTGGATCTAATTTTCTTGTTTCTGAAGATGGCTTTTCATCCTTGCCATTGGCCGTCATAAATTACTCCCTTCAATAGATAATTAAACAGTCTAACACACGAAAGACTAGCTAGCTAGTTAGAAGAGCATTGTTACCCTAAGAAACAACAGATAGAAAAGTCGCGGGCATGAAGAGTACAACTTTTGTTACATTATAACTTTAAGATTCATTTGCCCTCATGACCAACTCTGGCACCAATCTCGGTAATCTCCGCGACCTATATCAGCAGGTAATTTTAGAGCGCTACAAAAAACCCAAGTTTAAAGGCGTGACCGATCCTGTCGATCGATATCAGAAAGGCCATAATCCTTCCTGCGGAGACACGATCGAGCTGACTCTGCACCTAGATGAGGCGCAACAAGTAATCATTGAGGCCAAGTTCGATGGTGAGGGCTGTGCGATCGCCCTGTCTTCGGCAGATTTGATGGCCGAGGCTCTGCGAGGTAAAACGGTGGTGGAGGCTCTAAAGATGATTGAGGGCTTTCAGGGAATGATGCGCGGCGACTTTGAGTTTCCGCACGAGCTGCGCAAGCTAAACGTGCTCAAGGGCGTTTCTCAGTTCCCCGTGCGGATCAAGTGTGCTAATTTGGTTTGGCATACCCTGCGGGCTGCTTTGCAGTCTCCCGGGGCAGTAGTAGTAAGCAACGAAGCGGAATAATATGTTTTCTCCCCAGTCTTTTTTGGAATACGCCAAGTACAGCGGCATTGCCACAGTGGCTTTGGCTGTTTTGACAGTTGTGGCTTTGTTTTTAGCCTGGGGCTTTAAGTTCCGGTTAGTGGGCATCACTGGTTTTATGATCGTGATGACCGTGGGGTTGTTTGGTCTGAGCTTTGGTTTGTCTCCTCGATCGGCCTTCCCTGGTGCGGTGCGTTATGCGGTAATTTATGATAACAGCACTAATCAGGCGGTAATTGCGGTGCCAAATCGCAAGATTACTACTGAAGCGGCAGCAGCAACGCTGAAGCAGGCAGCTACTGATCTCTATTCTTTTGGCCGGGTGGGCGATGCCGATGGCAATATGCACATTCGGATGCGATCGATTCTGCATCCGCAGCCGGGAGTTTCTGAACCAATTTATTTGGGTGAAGCTAAGCGCAATTTAACTAGCCGTGATGGTGCCCAGTTAGAAGTTGTACTCAATGAAAAAAACTTAGCTAAGTTAGCTGGTGGGTAAAACTCGAAACAGTGAAGGGCAAAGACAGCAAACTTCATCCTCACATTATGTGATGTTCGAGAATCGAGAATTAATGCCATGAGTGACATCAACTTTTTGCGCACGATATCAGATGTTAGCAAGATTATTACGCCGATCGATAGCACGATGCGCTTCCCTGAAATCCTCGACGTGCTTATTGAGAAATATTCAGGTGCGAAAGTTGATAATTTGGATGATTCTATCCCTTGATTTGTTGGACTAAGGAGGCAGCCCGATCGACCGCCTCCCATAAAATATCTGGATGATCTTCGAGTTTATCGTTGCCGGGAATTTGCTCAAATAAAGGAGCCAGCATCACTCTGGCATAGCTGCCATAGGCAATTCCCGAGATAAAGATTTCTTGACCAGTCGATTTTAATAGCTTTACTTCACGCAGCTTTTCTATTGTGTAATTATTAGTACCACCAGCTAGCTGTACATATCCTGGTAGCTTGGCTGCCGCTACTTGGCGACCGAGGGCAATCGTGGCATGAGTCGTGCCCATGCCAATGTCGCCACTCATTGGTCTGCCGTCGGTCTGCCAGATAATTAGTGGAGTCGGTGTCAGGTTGGTTAAGAGTTTCGAGATCGATCGCAGATGTTTTAGTCCCCCAAAATCTCCCCCAGGAGCGCTAATCGAAATTAGTTGGAGCTGATGCAAGGCTCCTGATAGCTCTTGCCAGAGCTTCAGAAATTCTTGACTTCGATCGGGCTGGGTATGAATCTCGATCGCCTGCACCTCCCCAGTCTGCAACAACTCGCGCACAGCAGCAGGAGTAGAGACGTGCTTTTGTTCGCCGATAATCTGAATCGGACAAATCGGCAGACAGCGACCGCAGCCATAGCATCGATCGACAATCACTCCCTGCTTTTCTTTGGTAAAAACAATGGCATCAGCCGGACAGATAGTTACGCAGGGACGAGGGCAATCGACAGGACAACTAGCCGGGTCAAAGACGGCTTTGCGGAAATGGGGGTCTTCGCCATCGTTGACACTGACCATGAGCCAAGGTTGAGTTGGTTGATAGCCAAGCCGTGCGGCTTTATCCATCAAAAATTTAGCGGCAGTGATTCCAGATCTAGCAGCAGCGACTACTGCTGGTTCAGCCGCTACATCTATACAGTCAGCACCGGCTAGACTATAGGCGATCACTAAATGGCGAATGGCCGGTAGATCTTGGAAGCTGGCCCCACAGATTAGCTTGAACCAACGACCGGCTTGCAGGGCTTGATGTGATGGGTGAGATAATTGCATATGTCGATTATTTTAGGCCGATCGCTTCGCTTGCGCCAGAGGCGACCCCTTTCGGAGTGCTTATAGCGCTATCAAGCAAAAATATTGAATTGAATGTAATTATTTGTTAATAAAGATTTGCGAAGCTTTATTTCGTTTCCACCGAAAGATGTTAGAGGCAAGCTTTTCCGGTCGTGGAGCAGGATAATAGAGACAGAAATTTTGTTCTATCGAACTCTGAAATCCTGCTGCCATGATGTCTATCACCGATCTGCTTTTGGCGGAAATCAATCAGTCCGATCGAGATATTAATTTGGCGCGAGCTGCTCTCTATATCGCCCAAACCACCTATCCAGATTTAGATATCAATGCTCAGCTCCAGCTCTTAGATGAGATGGCCAAAGAAGTGGCCAAGCGTTTACCCCAGTCTCGATACCCACTAATGGTGATTCGGACAATCAATAATTATCTATATGAAGAGCTGGGGTTCACAGGTAATCACAGCAACTACTACGATCCGCGCAATAGCTTTTTGAATGAGGTGCTAGCTAGGCGCACTGGTATTCCGATTACCTTGGCTTTAGTATACCTAGAAATTGCTCAGCGCATTGATTTTCCGATGATGGCGATCGGGATGCCGGGGCATTTTATGATTCGCCCTGACTTTGAAGATTCTGAGATTTTTATTGATACTTTTCATAATGGTGATATTTTGTTTGCCGAAGACTGTCGGCAAAAGCTGATGAATATTTACCAGCAAGAAATCCCATACCTGACACCTTCCCTGGTGCCAACTGTGACTAAGCCACAGTTTATTGCCCGGATGTTAAATAACTTGCAGGTGATTTACCTCGATCGGGGAGACCTAGCCAATGCATTGGTAATTAAAGATCTCTTAAGTATCGTGGCGATCTGAATTAGTAGCGATCTGTTTCTCAAAATTCAATACCTTGAGCATTCTATTTCAAATCGAAGTCGGGTGAAAAATGCTGTGCTGACCTAATTTTCTTGCCTCAGCAATGTTCAGATTTTGTATCATTAAGCACTTCTATTAAGCTATGAATGGCTATTGTAAAGATATTCTCTGATGACTTTATATTTCTTATTTTAGTCCGAAACTTAGTGAATACAAGGATGTTACGGATTATTCTCCAGTTATCTACCATAAAATCACATTTGCTAATTGACACTTTATTCATCAACTAGTTACTATCTAACCAGTTGTCGGATACTGGAACTCATGCGTTCTGAATAATCTGATAATTCCACTAGGCTAAGTTCAGAGCTTGTATATTTTATTGTGTCTGTATCCACTTT
Organism: Synechococcales cyanobacterium; assembly: GCA_043721015.1. Taxonomy (GTDB): domain Bacteria; phylum Cyanobacteriota; class Cyanobacteriia; order Cyanobacteriales; family Chamaesiphonaceae; genus JAAFHZ01. The sequence continues at coordinate 6,031 of JAYSRP010000292.1, forward strand.
CCTCTGGGTAGATATAGTACGTTTTGCACCGATGACGATTTGCTCTCTTTGATTATCACTACATCTATTTTGGTTGCATCGCCATCTTAGAGATACATATAAAAGCTTAAATTAACCATTTATCCAGGACTTATGTTTCTAAGTAAATCTGACGAATTTTTTGGATCAGTTAGTGTACAGCCACTAACAGTAATGTTGCTAGAACGAATCAATGATGCGGCGTTCTTGGTTGACCCCGCAGGAAATTTCACTTATGGGAATCCTTCCGCACATAAGCTTTTAGACTGCTCAACGGCAGAGCTACTAACCATGGCAGTACCAGATCTGCCTTTGGCGAGTTTAGCGCAGGTTTGGAGCACTCAACGCTGCGGTTCGCAGGCTGGAACAGCCTTGTGCTTTGCAGATCAGTATATAACCGCTACTGATGATGAAGTAGCTGTAGAAGTAACAATGAGCTACGATCAGGGAATTGAACAAGAATGTAGCTGCTTGTTGATTCGCCAAGTGCAGCTTGAGGTGCTGAAGCCAGCATCTATTTTACCCAGTATTCCACAGTTAGAGCCGGTGTTTAGATTCATCGAAGAAAACTATGCTCGATCGATTAGCCTGAAAGATGTCGCATTAGCTACAGGCTACTGTCCATCTTACCTAACTGATTTGGTGCGGCGCTGTTCTGGCCATACGGTTAACCATTGGATTATTAAGCGCCGCATAGCGCTGGCCTGTGACTTGTTGCAAGATACCAACAATACGGTGACTAACATTTCTGAAGCTACTGGCTATCAAAACGAAGGTCACTTCTTTCGGCAGTTTCGACAGCATTGTGGCATGACTCCTTTAGCATGGCGAAAATCTCAACAACAAGTAGGGTAAAGGTATGATGAAGTTTTTGGCTGGGCTATATTATCCGAGTTGGTCGATCGCTTGCAGAATTGCTGCTGCTATGCTGTTAGCCGTGATTGTGCCGACGACTATTTCGGCATACTTCAATTTGCAGCAAGTCACCACAATTACTAATAATGGTGAATACCATCAACTGGAATTATTAGCCAGCAGTACAGCCCAGCGCTTCGATCGACTATTGCTCAAACGGCAGCAGCTAGCCGCTGATATTAGTCAGCGGGCTGATGTGATCAGGCTTGTGTCAGATCCTCAATCTACGAGATCTAAGCTGCCTCAACTATCTGAAATTGTGGCCGCACATCCAGATTTAGAAGCTATTTTGATATTTGATCGCACCGGAAATTGTTTAACAGCAACAATGCCTCAGTTTATTGGTCATCACTATACTATGCCTGCTGATACAATTTCTAGTCGGCTGCATAGCAATGTGCGTGACTATCCGGGGATGTTTGTGACTAAGTCCGTGAATTCATTGCCCAGCAGCTCAGGAACAGTGTTGTTAAAGTTGAAGGGAGTCGAAATTTGGTCGGTGGTCAATCGAGGATTGCCGCCCAAAACGGCAGGTCAGTTTTTTTTAGCCGATAGTCATGGCACAATTATTAGTCATCCACAGGTATCTTTGCTTTACCAAAAACTAGTGGGTTGGTCGCAGATCTTAGGAACCGAAAGTTCTGGACATTTTAGTTATCAACCATCGCCAGGGCGGATGCCACAAATTATTGGTTTCACGACTTTAGCTACTCGGCCTTGGATGCTAGGAGTGAGTCGATCGGAAACCGAGTTTCAAGCACCATTATTAAAGATAATTTGGCTAAATCTGCGCGGCGTAGTAGCTGTAGGTGGCATAGCCGCTCTAGTGGCAGTGTTGACTGGCATGTATATTTCTCGACCAATTCATGCGTTGACTATTGCGGCACAATCTTTAGAGCAAGAAGATACTGAATTATTTGATTTAGTGCAGCAAGACTTGGCCAAGTTTGCTGCGCCTCCCGATGATTTGGGGCAGCTTGTGCGGGCTTTTTTGCAGATGACTAATGAGCTACATCGCCGCGATCGACAGCTTAAGTCTCAGGTACAGTCTCTGCGGATAGAAGTTGATCGCACTCGGCGCGATCAGGAGGTATCCGAGATTATTGATAGCGATCAGTTTCAAATCTTGCAACAAAAAATTCAGCAGATGCGGAAAAATGATCGACAGGTGACTGAGACAGATTACTTTCAACAGCTACAGCAGCAAGTGCAGTCGCTAAAAAAAATGGGTAGATCTGATGGTTTAAGCCTTCAGTAAAACATATCGTGACAGTAGCCAAGACTATTTTAGGAGTAACAAATGACCCAAATTATTGCAGTACATTCATTTCGCGGCGGCACCGGAAAATCTAACTCTTTGGCTAATATTGCGGCTTCGATCGCTATGCAGGGTAGGCGAGTGGGAGTTATTGATACCGATATTCAGTCTCCGGGTATTCATGTAATTTTAGGTTTGCAACCCGCTGAGATGACGTTTACTTTAAATGACTATTTATGGGGGCGCTGTGGCATGAAAGATGCTGCCTACGACCTGACGGCATCTTTACAACGAGAAGCCGGAGGCGCAAAGGTGAAGGGCAGTTTGTTTTTGGTGCCTGCTAGCATTAAGGCCAACGAAATTGCCCGAATCTTGCGGGAGGGTTACGATGTGGTGCATTTGAATGATGGTCTGCAAGACATGATTCGCAGTTTAAAGTTAGATTATTTGCTGATTGATACTCACCCGGGGTTGAATGAGGAGACTTTGCTGTCGATCGGGATTGCTGATTTGCTGTTGATTGTGCTGCGCCCAGATAGTCAAGATTTTCAGGGAACGGCGGTGACGGTAGATGTGGCGCGGAAGTTGCAGGTGGCTAAAATGGCTTTGCTAATCAATAAGGCTTTACCCGAAATGGTAGCGGCAGATTTACAGCAGCAGGTGGAAGAACTATATCAGGTGCCAGTGGTGGGCGTGTTGCCGTTGGCGATCGAAATAGCGCAGTTGGCCAGCCAAGGGGTTTTCTGTTTACGGTATCCGCAGCACCCGATTTCGATTACTCTGCGGGCAGTGGCCGATCGATTGCTAGGGGTGGTAGTATAATGGTAACTATGATCGCAACTAAGCCAGACCAACAAATTGAACCACGTCGGCAAGTATTGGTAGACCATGGGGCAACAGCTACAGAAGTCATCGAGTTGCTGGCTTACAATCAAAATATTTTTGTCCAGGATCAGAATATAGATGTTGATCCGGAGCCACATGTGGCAGCTTGGCGGGGGTACTTGGCTGAGGCGACGCAGGTGGGGGCATGGGAGAGTTTGCGACGACGGTTGGTGCAGTTACAGTTTCCGGTGCAGTTAGGTATGTCGGAGACAGTGGAGTATCGATCGAGTACCCGACGTGGTCTGCCGGTGCCGGTGGGGACTGAATGTTTGGAGTTGCGATCGCCACAGCTATTAGAGCTATTTATTCATGAGAGCTGGGCAGGGCCGATTCCGGTAATCTTTGCGGGCGATCGAGCTGATTTTGAATTATTAGTGCAGGCGCTGTCACGCCGTAATGAGCCAGTGCCGATTCCGGTGGCAATGGGAGCCTGTATGGTGGCGGGGTTCAATAATTGGGATCGCATTCAGAACTATCGTAGCCAGTGGGAATCAGAACATGGATCTGAGGGGTGGGATCAGGAGTGGCAGCAGCTAATTCTGCAAAAAGCGCTGTATCAAGATCGGTTGATAATTTTAAGTGATAGTCCTTATAGCAATGTGACAGGAGCAGAATTAGGTGTAGCTAAAGATGTGTGGCGACAACAGTCGCGGCAAATTCGGTTAGAGCATGAATCTATTCACTATTGGACAAAGCGCTGTTTAGGGGCAATGCAAAATAAGGCGCTGGATGAATTGATGGCCGATTATTGGGGCTTGGTGGCTGCTACTGGAGAATATCGGGCTGATTGGTTTTTGCATTTTTTGGGTTTGGAGGCTTGGCCGATCTATCGAGATAGTGGGCGGTTGGGAAATTATCGAGGAAACCCAGAGTTGTCGGTTGGTGCTTGGAAGGTATTGCAGTCATTAGTAGTGATGGCAGCACAGAATTTAGAGCGGGCACATGTTTTGGTCTGTCAGCCTCCCATGGTATTAGAAAATGCCCGGTGTTTGGCGCAAGCGCTGAGCTGTCTAACTTTAGAAGAGATCGCTATGACCGACGGAGTAGAGGTGTTGACAGAATTGGCATCGAATTTAAAAAATAAGCTGGTGAGGGTTTAAGTAATGTCAGAATTATTGTTGCGGGAATTAACTACTGCTGATATTAATTGGCTGAAGCAGGCTGGGGCGCAGGCGATGGTGCCAGCGGGGCAGATGCTGATTCCGGCTGGTACGGTGCCAGATTGTTTTTATTTGCTATTGGATGGGCGGGCGGCAATCACTTTACCTCGATCGGCTTTAGATCCTTTGCAGCAGGCTTTTGCGGTAATTGAAGGCACCACGGCTGATCAAGAAATTATGGCGTTAGAAAATGGCGATGTGTTTGGGGCTTTGCCCGGTTTGGTGGCTCCATTACCAACGGCGACTGTAGTGGCGAAGACCAACTGTATGGTTTTGGCGTTGCCGATGGTCGATCTACTGGCGCAGTTAGGGGCAGATGTAGCGTTTGCCGGACGTTTTTATAAGTGGGTAGCTATTTTGTTGGCAGGGCGGTTACAGCGGATGCTGCGGCGTTTGGGGCGACGTAATTTAGCGCAGGGTAAATTGTTGCGCGATGTGTGGCTGGTTTTTGGGGAGTTTCACGATAGTGATGTGGAATGGTTGATGGCGATGGGGGAGGTGCAGCAGGTGGCAGCAGGGGAGGTATTGTTACAGGCCGGGAAGGCGATCGAACACCTATATTTAGTATTAGACGGCAGTTTGGTGATGTTCTGGGAGGAGGCGGCAGTAAACCCTTTGTTGCAGGCTTTTGCTGTTTTAGAAGGACAGG
>JAYSRP010000293.1:0-26791 GCA_043721015.1 Synechococcales cyanobacterium
GGCAGATCAGGTAATCGAGGAAACTGCTGTCGAGCCAGAAGAACCAGCGGCGGAGTCACATACGCCAGAGAAAGTTGTAGCTCCAGAAGTCGTTAGCGCTGACACTTTGGCTTGGGCTAAAGCTGCCTACGAAAATATTAAAAAACAGCAGGCTGTTGTAGAAACTCCTGTTTCAGCAGCCGAGAGTGTTGCTCAAGAAGCTGTAATTGAGGAAGAATCAGAACCGGAAGTATCCGATGTCTCGCTGGAATCCGTAGAGCCGGTAATGGTTGCTATAGAGGTTCCAGTCGCAAGTCCTGATACCAGACCGGCTTGGGCAAAGGAAAATACGGCGCAAGATAGACTAGCGGCACTGCGGGCAGAATCGATCGAAGCCCCGGTCGCAGAAGAGCCGATTGAGCTAGATGAAGACTTCTTATGGTCAGCCAGAGTCCTAGCTGAGCAAGGCCGCAGCCCCGAAGAAGTAGCGATGGCCGAGATTGCTTGGTTAACCAAGCTCCGCCAGGGTTTAAACAAAACTCGGTTGGGCTTGGTGAACCAAGTGAAAGCCTTAATTGGCCAAGGACCACTCAGCGCGGAAGCCACTGAGGTAATTGAAACGCTGCTGCTACAGGCCGATGTGGGGATTGAAGCTACCGATTATATTATTGGCTTGTTACAAGAAAAACTGCGGACAGAAACATTACCGCCAGAAGAGGCGATCGCCTATCTCAAGCAGATCCTGCGAGAATTATTGGATAAACCTTTTGAAAAAGACTACGCCATAGATTTCTTTCCCCAAAGAGATGTACTGAACATTTGGATGCTGACCGGAGTGAATGGAGTCGGTAAAACCACCACCATTGGTAAATTAGCGCACATGACCAAAGCCTCCGGCTACCGTTGCCTGATTGCGGCTGCCGATACTTTCCGGGCCGCAGCGGTAGAACAAGTCAAGGTCTGGGGACAGCGCAGTGATATCGAAGTAATTGCTAACCCCGGCCAAAATACTGACCCGGCAGCAGTAGTTTTTGATGCCATTGCCGCAGCTAAATCTCGGAATACTGAGCTGTTATTAGTAGACACTGCTGGTCGTTTACAAAACAAAAAGAACTTAATGGACGAATTGGGTAAAATTAGGCGCATTATAGACAAGCAAGCAGTCGATGCTCAGGTAGAGTCACTTTTGGTGTTAGATGCTACCCTGGGACAGAACGGTTTGCGGCAAGCGCAGGTTTTTGCCGAAGCTGCTAAGCTCAGTGGGGTCGTATTGACCAAGTTGGATGGTACTGCTCGCGGTGGTGTAGCATTAGCCGTTGTACAGCAACTCGGGTTGCCAATTCGCTTTATTGGTGCTGGTGAGGGCATCGAAGACCTCAGACCTTTTTCTAGCTACGAATTTGTGGAAGCTTTGCTCAGCAGTTAGCCAATGCTTTCTGCCTGAAAATCTGCCCATTAAAATTCGTCCATCAAAATTCGTCCATCAAAATTTGTTCAAAAACATCCATCTGCGGCGCTAGGCAGATTAGTTTGATACTATGCCCCAACTTTCTTCCGGGTCGATTACCAATGTTTCTGCACCAGAGCTAAATCCTGCTTTGGTGATGCCTATCGGCGGCTCTCAGCGTCAAGAAAATATTCACCTGATTTTGGAGTCTTTGGGTTTTGCTTTGCGAAACTTCAAAAATTTTAATCAGTATCTAGAAATTTTACCCTCAATGATTGCTCGCATCACCGATGCTGATGGAGCAATGGTTGTACTATTTCGTAAAAATACTCAGCAGCCAACCAAAGCAATTCACTGTCGCAGCAAAGAAAACTGTCCAGAAGTAACTCAAAGTATTGAGCAGTCTCTGCAAAACGCCTGGATAGCTTTGAACGAAAAAGAGCGTTCTGTGGGCAGCTATTGGGAAGATTTGGAGACTACTTTGATATCTCACTTGGCTAAAAATACTGCCACTCAAGCCGTGAAGTTTTTTACCGTCAAGATTATTTTGGATGGAGCAGAACGCGGCAGACTATATATTTTTGCAGGAGATCCGGTCTACGATTGGAGCAGCGATCGGCAAAAACTCATGCAAATTGTGGCCGATCAAACAGCAGTGGCAGCAGCAAATGAAGAGTTAACGGTGGAACTACGCAAGCGCGATTTACTCCATCGGGAAGTAGAGATTGGCGCAGAGATTCAAGAGCGGCTGTTGCCTCGTCAATGCCCAGATATTCCCGGCATGGCGGTGGCAGCCTGTTACCAAAATGCCAATCGGGTGAGTGGCGACTACTACGACTTTATTCCAGTTAATTATGATCAGCTTGGTAGCCGATTGATCGATCCCAATAGCAAGTGGGGCATCACAATCGGCGATATCATGGGTAAAGGGGTGCCAGCGGGTTTGATTATGACTATGACGCGGGGAATGCTGCGCGCGGAGGTGCTCAACGGTCATTCTCCGGCCAAAATCTTGCAGAATCTGAACCGGTTAATGTACCTAGATTTGGAGAATTCTAGTCGGTTCTTGACGCTGTTTTATTCAGAGTATGATCCCAAAACTCGGGTGCTAACCTATAGCAATGCTGCTCATAATCCACCGCTGCTATGGCGCAATGATATTTTACAGCCCTTAGATACATTGGGGATGTTGATTGGCTTAGAACCAGATAGTGTGTACGAAGAAGGCCAAATTTTGCTGCAATCTGGAGATACTATCTTGTACTATACCGACGGTTTGACCGATGCCAGTAACCAGAATGGTCAGCGCTTTGACGAGGAAAATTTACATCGGGTGTTCGATCGAGCTTGTCGGCAGCACGACCATCCCCAAGGAATTATTGATGATATTTTTAGAGAAATCCGCGAGTTTGCTGGTAGTGAGCAAGAGCAGAGTGATGACATGACTGCTGCCATCCTGCGGTTGCTGTGATCGAGATGGGTATTTTGGATCTAGTCGATCGCAGTTTCCGGACGGCAAAATGGGCAAGATGTAAAAGGATATATCGAATATCTATTTCCCCCTTCCCCCGGTTTTTTTATGAGAATTTCTACCGTTGCTTTGTTGGCTGTAACTGCAATTGTGTTTTCGGCCAATGGTGTAAGAGCTGAAGAACCAGAACGTGTTACTGACTATAATGTTTCTGAGACTGTTGTCGTACCTTTGAGCTTGTCCGCGATGCACCATGAAGTTTTGGCTGCTGATGGAGAAAAATCTTCGTCCGCCAAGATGGAAAACTCGGTGATGCATATTGATGATAATAATCGCTTGGTTGGCTTGAGCAACTAATAACGATCAATCATATGCATAGTGAGGGATGTAGGAAACTCAGTGGCGACCTGTTCTAACATTAATCTGGAGAGGGTCGCCCATGCCGTCGAATCGAGTGTATTTGAACGTTCCCTATGCTGAGAAAGATACAGCCAAACAACTAGGCGCAAAATGGGATGCCAAGTTAAAGCAATGGTTTATTACTTCAGAGCTTCAATCTGACTCCTTCGATCGATGGATACCCATTCCTATCGATGATGCAGCACCTCCCAAACTGACGATCGAACTGGTGCCAGAAACCTGCTGGTTTTCCAACGTGCGTTCTGAGGTCACACCAAAGGTGTGGGAAATATTGAAAAGACAGACTTTCCAAAAAGCCAATGATCAATGTGAGATCTGTGGTGGAAAAGGAAAACGTCACCCTGTAGAATGCCATGAAGTTTGGGATTACAATGATATCCTGCACCAGCAAAAATTGGTTCGGTTGATTGCTCTTTGCCCAGCCTGTCATGAGTGTAAACACATTGGATTTGCACATAGTCGAGGTCGTGGTGATATTGCAGCAGCACACTTAGCGCGAGTGAATCGGTGGTCAATCAGCCAGACGAACGACTACATTGAGAATTGCGCCCAACTATGGCAAACTCGTAGCCAATTTCAGTGGACTCTAGACATCTCATATCTTTCCAATAAGTAGTTGTGCTACAAAATGGTAGAGGTGGCAGTTCTCTGAGCAGCAGAAACCTCTGAATGGGCAGCCGTCGTAGTAGACACCAACGCCATTAACAGTTGCTCAGGAGTAACCGAAAAAGGCAGACGATGAATATCAGATTGGGGCTGGCAAGCGATTTTGCAAGCATGCTGTAAATCAGCTACAGTTGCCCCCGCTAACCCTAAATCATTTAAGCTACAGGGCAATCCAATTTGTTGGTAGAACTCTAAGAGCTGTTGACGCGAAGAAGCAGCAAGTTGATTGCCTGCTACTATTTCTTCTAGCCGCAACTGTGCCAAAATCCCAAAAGCTACTTTTTCGCCATGGAGCATCTCGTGACAAGCGATCAGGTGAGTTAGACCATTATGGACAGCATGAGCAGCCACCGTGCGACATTGAGCACCACCTAAACCACCGATTACCCCGGCTAGTAGAACATTGGCATCTACGACATCTTGCCAAACTGGGCTACCCACTTCGGCTAGAGCAGCAGCAGATTTTTGGAATAACAAATCTCTTAAGACTCTGGCTTGTTGGACAGCGGAAATGATTAGAGTCCGATCGGAGGCACCACTACTTATCGAAGCCTCATACCACTTGGCGATCGAGTCTCCGATACCGGCTACTAACGTTCGCGGTGGAGCTGTAGCGACAAGTCCATAGTCCAAAATCAATAAGTTGGGACAAACGGCCAAAGGTACATCATATAAAAAAGCGCCCGCCGGAGAATAGACATTTGAGAGTGCCGTCCAGGCCGCACAAGTAGCTGCTGTGGTCGGAATTGTCACTATCGGCAACTGATTTTGATGCGCTAACAGCTTTGCTAAATCTAAACATTTACCGCCGCCGACTCCAATCACCACATTGGCTTGATGGGCTTGCAGCGATGCCGTCAGATTTTTGAGACTGGTTTCGCAGCAGTCGGGATGATAATTGGCCGTCTCAATCTGGAATCTGGGATCAGTCAGCAGGCAAGTTAATTGAGACAACGCCAAACTGTGATCGCCACCAATAATCAGGGGACGATCGCCGAGTTGAATGATTTGATCTAAAGATTCCAGCAGAGCCGTTGCTCCGCGCACCACTGCTGCCGGAGCCACCATCAAAGTCCAAGATTCCATTATTATTCCACCCTCTAAAAATCTGCTATCAGCAAGATAGTTGGGGCAGAACTGGCTAGTTTCGCCCCGCCATTAATTCTAGCGGTTTTTCTTCATTTGTTACTGACATTAGCTTTTCGGCAATCAAATAATTCATCCCGATCAAAAATACCTGGAGAGGTGCTTCGCCCGCCTCTCTGTCAATGATCGCCATGTGACTGGCAAAACTCATATCATTTACCTGGCGATAAGCCGCTGGTATTGGACGGACAGTGGAGATCGGCATATCCAACAGCAGCGGGAAATTAGCAGTGGGTATAGCACAGGCTTCGCCCATAGTAGTTTGAACAAAGATTAGGAACTGCCGATCGGCTGAAGTTGTTGCCCGATCGGGCATTACTCGGTAACAGAGATCCACCACCGTCACCATGTCTTGCCCGATGTTGAGCATGGTAATGCCATGGTTGAAATTGCCTAGGCTTTTGGGGGCTGGGGCAACCCGGACGATCGACTCGGCGGGCAACGCAAAGAAATAGTTGGGGGCAGATTCTTGGGGTTGGCATACCGAAAACATCATCACCCGCAAAAAATCTTCACTATTGGTGGTGGTGGAAAGGCGCTGTTGGGGCAAATCAGTAAGAAGCATGGCGAGAAATTAGGGTGAAGAGGACTAGACCAAAGCGGGGGTTTTGAGCATGTTTTCAACAGCAGTCAGCAGCTCTTGATCGGCGTGAGGCTTAGTGGTATAAGCCTTGGCTCCTAGGGCGAGAGCAAGTTGACGGTGCTTTGCACCGCTGCGAGTGGTAAGCATAATGGTCGGAATTTGAGAAAGGCGAGCATCTTGACGACAGTAGCTCAAGAACTCGAAGCCGTTCATGTAAGGCATTTCGATATCGCAGACTACTACTTGTACCTCATGGTGCTGGTTGAGTTGAGCGAGGGCTTCTTGACCATTGGCTGCTTGAATTACTTGGTAGCCTGCTCCCGAGAGAGTGCGCAGTAAGCCCTGGCGCTGTACCAATGAATCGTCCACAATCAAGACAGTAATTTGGTTGTTGCCAGCGTTGTAAGGCAGCAGCTCTGCTTCGATTGCTGTTTCTGCGGCAGCTAAAGATAGCTGTGGCTTAGCGCCATTATCTCTGGCTCGCATCGAGACTAGCCGACTGCCGGTTTCATCTAGTAAAGCTACAGGATCGATCGCCAGAGTCAAACTACCATCACCGAGGGTGCTAGAACCCTGGACAAAGGTGGGCATAGCAAATACGTTACCGACTGGAGTAATTACTAGCTCTTGCTCACCGACAATTTTGTCGATCGACAAACAGCGACGGCCATTGGCAGCCTGTACCATAATCAATAGACCGGGAGAAACCTCTGATCTTTCAGATGTTACTGGGCAGTTGTAGCTAATTAGATCGGCCAAGTTTTGCACCGCGATTAGCTCTTCACGAGAGCCATTTTGGTAACGATAGAGATTTTGACCACCGGGCTTTTCTTGCAACTGCTTGGGTAGTGGAATAATAATTTGTTGCACAGAATCGGAGAGCAGAGCGTAGGTTTTACCTTGAGATTTGCAAATCAACAAGCGGGCGGTGGTGAAACTGAGCGGAATTTGCAGGCTAAAGGTAGTCCCTTGACCAACCACAGATTTCACTGAAATCGAACCCTGAAGAGCTTCAATTTGAGTTCGCACTACATCTAAGCCAATACCACGACCAGACAGTTCACTAACTTTGTCGGCGGTCGAAAATCCTGGGTGGAAGAGCAGTTCAGCTAATTCGGTTTCATTGGCAACAGCAGCTTGATCTGCTGAAATTAGATTTTGTTCTACTGCTTTTTGTCGAATCCGCACAAAATTCAATCCGCCACCATTGTCTTTGACTTCAATAGTTGTGCGGTTGCCGTGGTGATGGGCACTAATGGTAATCTGGCCACTAGTTCTCTTGCCTTGAGCCGACCGAACTTCAGGAGTTTCTAAACCGTGATCGTAGGAGTTGCGAATTAGGTGGAGCAGAGGATCATAGAGCTTTTCAGCAGTAGATTTATCTACCAAAACACTGGTGCCAGCCAAGATTAACTCAGCAGGTTTTTTGTGCTTAGTGACCATTTGTTGGACTAGACGAGGGAAGCGATCGAACACGGTAGAAATCGGTTCCATCCGGGCTTGAAGTAACTCATCTTGAGCAATGGCAAAGATTCGCTGACGTTTGTTTTGACTGTTGCGCAGTCGCTGACTAGAACCTTCCAGATTTTCTAGTTTTTCTCCCAATAGATCCATGTGATCGGAGAGTTTTTGAATCAACATGTGTAGATCACTATACACATCCATTTCTAGCATGTCGAAGCTGGGCTGGTTAGCGCCGGGTACTTCAGTCCAGGCTACTTTGGTGGAGTCTGCTGGTTGGCGCTCTTCTTGACGGCGGCTGCGCGATTTATCTACGTGCAGCAAGTTTTTGTCTGACCAGTGGCGAATTGCTCCGAGCTGGTTGTGAGCGCGACCCAGTTCTTCGATCGCTTCTTTGACAATTTGATAGATATTTTCGGTGCGGTTGTTTTGCTGACTTTCATCGATTAACAATTCGCTGACCGCATGACTGAGCCGGTCTAAACGCTCGATCGCCACCCGGATAGTAGGAGCATTGACGTTGATGCTTGCCGCAGCCGGTGGAGCCTGTGGGGGAGCAGCTTCTGGTAACTCAGTGGAGATAGAATGGAGAATCCGATCAATCGCCGAGAATGGCCCAGGTAACTGACCAGGGAAAGCACTAGTTGCTAAAGCTGCCGATTGAGCGTCGGCTGATGCAATCATCGCCAGCGAGCTAATAGCTACTGGTTGACTATCAGTAATCTCTAATTCATCAGGCTCGTCAATTAATGATCCGCTAGATTCTACTAACGGTGTGAATTCTGTTCCTGAAAGATCACCACTGCTTTCGATCACTTCGTATTCTTCTGATTCTACTAATTCCAGGAAATCATTAGTATCATCGGTTGCAGCCGCTGAGATATCAAATAACTCGAACACACTATTACTGTTGTCAGCAGGAGCTACATCAAATAGGTCGAACAAGTCGTCATTATAATTTTCGGCAGTTGTCGCTACATCAAACAAATCAAATAGTTCGCTAGTGCTGGTACTAATGTTAGTATCATCTGTATCTAAGAAATCCAGGAATTCACTAACTTCGGAGCTAACTGGCAATTCGGCATTAAAGTCACTAGCATCTAATAGCCCGCAAAAGTCGTCGGCGTTACTATCATCTAGCTCAGTGATTGCTGGGTAAACCGGTGCGGCCTGTTCATCAACAGCTTGAGGCTCGGTAGCAATTAAACATTGAGTTAGAGCCGCAGATACAGTGCCACCATTTTCTCGATCGCCTGCCAAAATCTCGGTGCGAGCCAATTCAAAGTTAGCAAGAGCTGCTTCCCCGATGGTAATAATCATGTGGGGATTTAGTTCGATCGCGCGCAAGGTAGCTTCGGCAATTTGACTAATTCCCGGCAGACTATAAGAAGCTCCCAGCTCTAGAAAGAATGCGGCTTGGGTTTTTAATAGTTCAGTAATTTGTTGCTTATTACCAGTAGCCAAAGAAGCTCTGATATTATTTAAGTCTTCGGGTACGCTGTCACCAAAGATTAAGCCAACTACATCAAATCCGAGGTCTTCAGCAGTAGGCAACGGTGCTTCCCGGCCAAAAAAGTCGCCTAGCTTAGCCTGTAAACGGGCAAACAAATCGGCAGTTTGCTCCAAAATTTGCTCTTCATCGCATTCGTAACCAGTCAAAATTGCTGACAGTGGCGTATAGAGAACTTCATAGCCCTCTAGCAGCAATGCGCCTAATTCATCATCAATAACTAGTTCTTCGGGGTATAGCGCCTGGAAGACATCTTCTAAATGGTGGGCGATAGTTTCGATCGTCTTGAAACCGCAGTTGGCCGCGCCACCTTTAATTGTGTGCGCCGCCCGCATGAGGGTATGGACGCGCTCGATGTTTTTTTCTTCCAACAGAGCAATCAGGGTCTGCTCAATGGTTTCAATTAGTTCTGCCGATTCGATCGCAAAGTATTGATCAAGTGATTCGGTCATCTGAGAGTCGGTCATGGGAGATGGGGTTTGGGGGTGGCGTGGGCAACGCGAACGGTCAAGAAATACGTTTGTTAGTCAGGGTGTAATCGTAGGGGCATCCCCTTGTGGGTGCTCTTCCTTGACCACGACAGATCCGAAATAAATCATTAAATATCAATAAAGGGTGCTCCCTGAGCGGAGTCGAATGGGACACCATTGAAGATCATTGAATTCATAGGGGTGGGGTTCGGCTTCGCTCACCCACCCCACTTATTGGATTCAGGAGATCCTAATCAACCTTAAAGCGGCTAACGCTAGTTTGCAGATTGTCGGAAGTAGTTAGCAGCTCCTTAAAGGACGACGAGAGCTGAGTAGCGCTGTCAGCAGTCTTAATAACGATTTCGGCGACATCGTTCATTACCACAGTCAGTTTTTGAGACTCTTGGTTTTGGTTATTAGCTGCCTTAGAAATCGACTGCACCAGGCCGCCAATTTCGCTAGTAGCAATTACGATTTCGCTGAGGGTTTGGCGAGTTTCGTTCACCAACTGAGTGCCTTGAACTACTTGGGCAATACCCACTTCCATCGCTTCGGTAACTTCGTTAGTACCACTGCGAATTTCGTCTACCAAGCGGCTGATTTCGGTAGTTGCATTGGCCGATTGATAAGCCAAAGAACGTACTTCGTCGGCAACCACTGCGAAGCCTTTACCGTATTCACCAGCTCTAGTTGCTTCGATCGAAGCGTTCAATGCCAACAGGTTAGTTTGAGTAGCAAAGTTTTCTACCAGGCTTACAACTTTGGAAATCTTCTGGAAGGTTTCACCCAAGCGCTTCACTTTTTTGCCAGTTTCTGACACCGTAGAGCGGATTTCCAAAATCTCGTTTACGGTACATTCAATTAACCGATCGCCGTTTTGCACAGTGCTGTTTGCGGCATTTACTGCTCGATCGATCTGCATAGCAAACTCAGCGACTTCTGCGGAAGAAGTTTCTAACAGTTTTACTTGGTTCATCGCCGAGTCTAGCCGATCAATTTCACCTTGAGCTTGGCTAGATAGACCTTCGACCAACACGTTATTCAAGCTAGAGTTTTCGCTCATGCTCTTGGCAGCTACTTGGACTTGGCGTACCAAAGACCGCAAGCTTTGAATAGTGGTGTTATAACCATCGGCAATTGTGCCAATTTCAGTTTCAGACAATGGAGCACGAATAGTGAGATCACCTCGGAACGAAGGCTCCAATGCCTTAAGAACTCGTATCGCTTCTTGCTCCATGCCTTCTCTAGCACCCCGTTCCCGACTCAGAGACTCAGCCAATTCTTTTTCTTGGGTTTGAATTTGAGTTACATAGCTAGTGAGCTGTAGCGCAACTGCCAACTGATTGGCGATTTGAGTAACTAGCTCACTGTCGCTATCTTGCCACTGGCGCGGCGCATTGTTTTGATAAACTCCCACTAGACCCCAGAGCTTTTCGCCCTGAAAAACAGGAGCAATAATGTAAGCCTTAGCTTGATATTTTTCTAGCGAGTTAATGTAGCACTCTGGGAATTTTTGAGCATAAATATCATTGACAGCAGTGAATTTTTTGCCTTTGGCATAACGACCACCAGCGGTTTCTTGCAAATATGTGTCAGCCTGAGTGTTCTCGCTAATATTCCATTTACGAACTACGCATTGATCACTTTGAATGCGATTACCAGTGAGTATTGGGTCTTTAGTTTGGTCAACCAATAGTGGAACCCAGCCGCTAGAAACAGCTTCAGCTATTATTTGGCCGCTCCAATCTGGGTTGAATTGGTATACTACTGTTCGATCGACAGCCATTGCAGAACGTAATTCTTGAGTCACATTTTGGAAGATCGCATCAACGTCTAAAGTTTGGCGAATTCGATCAGTGATTTTATTAATGGTCTGCTGCTGTTCGGCACGAGTGCTTAGTTTGGTCACATAATCTAATTGCTCCATCGCAATTCCGACTTGGAGACCAATCTGGCGCAAGCATTCAACTTCTTCTTCCTGCCATTTGTAGGGCTTGGTGCTGTAGTACATGGCGATCAGGCCCCACAGTTGCTTATCGGCACCAAATACTGGTGCGATCGCATAAGCTCGTGCTTCCATTTGCTCTAGCAGTTGAATGTGACATGGCTGATGTCCTGACAAATAGATATCATCGATCGAAAAACAACCACCATCTTTATATCGTCCACCTTTAGTCCTTTGGAGAAAGGTATCTTGAATCATGGGAATGATTTCCCGCATGGGCGTTAAACCAGCCACTGCTGAATCTGAAATAAAGGAACCGCTAAAATCTGGAGCAAATTGATAGATTGCGACTCGCTCAACACCCAATAATTTGCGACCTTCTTGGGTAGCTAATTGAAATACAGTTTGCTCGTTTTTTGCCGATCTAATCCGCTCTTGCATTTTAGCCAAGCTACGTTCTCGCTGAAAGCGGACGTTCATTTGGGTTGCTTGAAACTGTTGTTGGCGTTGGTATAAAGTCTGTTGTAGAGGTGAACTAAAATGAGTAGAAATCTCTTGTAAATACGCTAACTCTTGTTTCTGCCAGTTTCTTGGCCCAGAATTTTGATATACTCCAACCAAACCTAGCAAACGTTCGTTATAGATAATCGGTACGACTAAATAGGCGCGAATTTGTAGAGGAGCTAACACATCAAGTAATGCTTGAGCCAAACCTTTGGTTTGAATATCATTGACTGCATAATAAGGTTTGTAGTTTTCCTCATTAATAGTATAGTCCAAGTTGAGAGACGTTGCGGCTTTTGGCCAGTTGACATCTACCGACTCCACTAATACGCTGCCACTCCAATCAGGATTAAAAGCATACACCATTACCCGATCGACTTGTAGTTGATGACGAATCTGCTCGGTAAGTTTTTGCATCAATCCCCGTGCTTCCGATTCAATAGCGTTGATCGGATCGCGGTTTTGTACTAGTTGCAACAAAGGCAAGCTAGGTTGAATTGCAAGGGTAAGTTCTAGAGCAATTTGGGCAAGAAGATTGATTTCGCCATCAGTCCAGCGATGAGCACGACTGCACTGCTGTAATACCAACAAGCCCCAGACTTTTTGCAGGCCGTAGCTATTAGTATCGTTAGCATAGTCGTTCAATAAAACAGGGATAGTAATTTGTGAACGAACTTGGAGAGTTTCTAATACCTGTTTTTGGTGAGGAGAAGTAGAAACAATGTCTAATTCTAGATAGCGCTGGTTTTGATAGTCCGCAGCATAGTCACCACCAAAAGCAATCAGGGGTAACTCAGCACCCAAAGCAGGACTAAAGCCATTGTTAACAGCTTCGGAAAGAACCTTAACAGTGTTGTTGTCATTTACCTGACAGACCAATACTCGATCAATGCTCAAGATATTTTGCAGTTCGCTGGTGGCCATAGCCAAAGCTACTTCGCTGTTTTTGGCTTGACGAATCTTGGTAGCAATACCATGAATGCGTTGCTGTTCACCTTTGCTAGCGCCAGCGGCAGTCTTAGTCGGGGGAACTGAGCGATCGTACTCGGGTTCCATTTGCAGCCTGGTGTTGTCTACTTTCATAGTGGTCTCTGGTTGGTCGGCACTTCTGCTCTTAAACATGGAATTTTGTCTCCAATTTGGTGGGGGTGATTGAGGTTAAGCGAAAAATAAGCGGGGCGGTGAAATTATTAAAGTTTGTTTGTTATAGATTCATCGCTTGAAAAATACGGGGCAAATCAATTAGCAGCCACGTTCGGCCTTTCTGGGTTTGATCTGTCTGGGTTTGATTGGCCGGGTCAAGAAAGTAACCAGCCAAAAACCGACGTATTTTAGCAGCAACAAAATTGTCATCGATCGGAATTGCCAAAGCCGGATCGTAGGTCGTGACCGAGATGGTTCGATCGACCATTAACCCAATGGTGGTTGCTCCGACCTGTACCATAAGCACCGTGGCCTTAGTAGCTTGGGGGCAGCGCTGACTGTAGTATTCGCCACCCATAAACTGCGCCAGGTCGGCAACCCAGGTGGATTTGCCACGCCAATTGACAATGCCTAACAAGTAGGGAGCCATTTGGGGAACTGGTAAAATCTCGCTAACTGGTAGCTCGATCGCTCCTTGTAAGTTGT
Organism: Synechococcales cyanobacterium; assembly: GCA_043721015.1. Classification (GTDB taxonomy): domain Bacteria; phylum Cyanobacteriota; class Cyanobacteriia; order Cyanobacteriales; family Chamaesiphonaceae; genus JAAFHZ01. The sequence continues at coordinate 13,232 of JAYSRP010000293.1, forward strand.
TCAAGGAAAGCAATGCCTGAGTATCTGGCTGAATGCTAAAGCCTAAGAACCTTTCTTCTGTTGCGCCAATGTTTAAATTGGCAGACCGACCAAATGCTTGACCGTCCGGCTTATCAATATATGTGTTGGCTAGTTGAATTGCTGAAACCATAACGACCCTAGTTCATTAACTGACTGACGGTTTGAATCAATGTTTGCTCATCTACCGATTTACTCAAATAAGCATCGGCACCGCTCATGTTGCCCCAAGTGCGATCCATTTCCTTGTCTTTGGTAGAGTAAATCACTACCGGAATTGACTTGGTATTGGGGTCATCTTTGAGCTTGCGACACAGCTCAAAACCACTTTCTCCGGGCAAGATCACGTCGAGTAAAATCAACGATGGTCTTTGTTGTTTGACCCGAATCTCGGCTTCTTCCCCGCTGGTGACACCCAAAACTGTGTAGCCACTGCCCTCAAGGCAGCGTTTCAGTTTTTCCATTTCGGTCTTACTATCTTCAACAATTAAAACTTGACTCATGACTAACTCCTTACGGTGATGTGTTTTTCTAAGATTTTTAATACAGTTTCAGCAGAGACGGGCTTAGATAAGAAATCTGTAGAACCCACCATTTTGGAACGCATTCGATCGACTAAGCCATCTTTACCAGTCAAAATTACTACTGGGATATGTTTCAGGCTAGGAGTCTTACGAATTTGCGCACAAACCTCATAGCCGTTAATAATTGGCATCAACAAATCCAAGAAAATAAAATCTGGCTTGTTTTTGATCAACTGCGGCATAATTTTGAGCGGCTCTTGCACGCCGTAGCAGTCGTAGCCATGAGCTGTCAAAATTTGGCTGAGGGTCTGATAAACCAATGGGCTATCATCAATGCAGGCTACTGTAATGCCCTTCTTAATAATTTTGGGGGTGCGACTTTCAATCGATCTGCTAGGCACCGCAGTTCTAGAAAGCCCGATCGAACCAGATTTGAGAAAGAACAAGATTGACTTGGCCAGCTCAGGCAAAACATATTGATGTTCGGCGGCTAGATCTCGCATGGTTTTGGTGCCGTCGATCGTCGAAAGCATCATTTTTTCATTAGAATCTTCGGGTAGAGACGCAATCAGGTCAGTTTTTTGAACTACCGGAAACAGGTTAGGCGAAAAAGCTGTATTGAAGTTGGTTTGCCATTCTTGCCAGTTTCTTACTGCTGTTTTTAAGATTGGATCAGTTTCTAGTAACGGTAAAAATAATGTAGACTTGGTAGAAGTACCGTCCTCGTCGTCATCATCAGATTTCTGAGGTTCATAGTTGACTAATCTGACAGTGAATTTATCTTCAGTAGATTTACTGAACTGAATCAAATCAAAAAAGACTTCAGCAGCCACCCCAATACTAATATTAGTTAGCTCTTGGCGAGTTAGTGTATCTTCAATCATCAAATCCGCTAACCGCAAAGAGCTTTGCTGCGGTGTATGGGGGTTAGAAATAATTTCTATCCACTCTACTGGAATAGGACTTTCTTGCTTAGATAAATGCCGTTGCCAATATAATACAGGGTCACTATTGGATCCTAACCATATCAGCCGTCCCAGTCTAAAGACAAAGGCGAAGCAAATTTGTTTGTTGAGGGACTCAACTACTAGCTCTCCGCTAAAGTTTTGCTGTCTAAACTGTTGGATTCTGACGATAACGTTCTTGAGATCCGTCTCCAAACTTTGTTGCTGGATTAATTCTGTACTGATTGTACTCATGGAGCACGTTCTCTCATTTATGACGTGGCGTGGGCTGGCAACGGCAAGCTGTAAAGATTGCCTGACGTTAACGTTCCCCATCCACATCCAGAATCAAACAAATTGTTAAATTTTTTGTTTAAGCGAGATAAAAATCAACCAATTACCCGAATTGGCCCTTCGGTACTAGCACTAAAAAACTGACGAACCACGGGGTCTTGAGTACTATCAATATCGGCAGTACGACCATTCCACTGCACCTTGCCTTGATGAAGAAAAATAATCCGATCGGTGGTGCGGCGAATAGTGCTGTCTTGGTGAGTGACCATCACATGGGTTTCACAGCCGCCTTGAACAGTTTGCAGGTTGCGCACCAAATCTTCGATCACAGTCGAGGCGATCGGGTCTAGTCCAGCAGTAGGCTCATCGTAGAGCAGTACTTCTGGGTTGTCTTCTGGTCGCTCTGGGTTAGACATAATCGCCCGCGCAAAGCTCACTCGCTTTTTCATCCCCCCCGAAAGCTGATCTGGGTAGCGATCGGCCACGCCTTTCATGCCGACTAGTGAAAGCTTTTCTTCTACCAAACTGCGGATTTTTTTGCGGGGGAGCTTGCTCTGCTGAATCATCCGAAAGCCGACGTTTTCTTCCACAGTCAAAGAGTCAAACAAGGCTGCCTGCTGAAACACCATGCCAATATACAAAGGGTCTTGAGCGTCTTCGATCGACCCTCGGCGCTTTTGCCCCAATATGTACACACTGCCGCTATCGGGAGTCAAGAGTCCGGCAATGATCCGTAAAATAGTCGATTTGCCGGTGCCCGAAGGACCAATGATTCCTAGCCCTTCCCCTTTATAGATATCTACATCTACCCCATCTAAAATTACATTGTCACCAAATTTTTGGCAGACACCCCGCAACTGAATAATTGGTTCACGCATATCAAGTCTCAGTAAAAATTTCAGTGTAAGTTTCGTTGGTTGCTGTATGTTGAAGGTCAATAGTCAAAGCCTGTCCCCATTTGATGGCGATGTCGCTGTCAGTAAAAGGAATTTTACAATTCTCCTGATTTTCGCACAGGAGTTCCAGTTCGATTTGTTTTCCGGCTGGCGGATTGAGAGGATCGGCAACTTTGCCGTTGACTAATAGCTGCACTGCACTCACTGCCGAAAGCAAGATGCTCTGTGGATCTTTAATGCCTTGGCGACTGGGCTTACCCCAGGTAAGCTGCTGGCCTTTTTGCCCCAAGATGGCGCGGATATCGTATTTTGCTCGATCGAAGTCCACTGCCCAGCGCTCGTAAGCCTGAAGCTTCTGAAATTCGTCCCAGCCCGCCCCGGCTAGACCAATAAAAATGGCCAAAAACACTAACCAGGCTAAACCTCTGGCCATTTTATGCTCCTTAAAGTGCTAAAAAGTCGGAAACTGACTACCAGTAATTGCCAAATCTTAAGAGTCAGGTGATAATTACACTGAGTAACTGAGTATTAGTACTTAGTTGCATAATGAACATCATTGCTCACTGACATAATGAGTAACAATGCTCAATGTAGAATGGTAGTAATCAGTTTATAAATGCGATTATACAAGGTCGATTTACCAAATCAATTCTGTTAGACCAAACCAAATCGATTTTTGCCTGTCTAGAACCACCGATTTGCACCCAACGCTGTCCCCACCAAATTATATGGAAATCCACTGCACGCGCATTGGCTGTGCTCGTCCCCTCAACATCTTCCCAGAACTGGAAGATAGTGCGCTGCTCAAAACAGTGCCCCAGCGTCATTGCCATCACTGTGGAATGCACCTAATTTTAGATGGCCGGTATATTCCTTTCCAGCGACTGCGCCAAGGTGGTTTTGGCTCGGTGTTTTTGGCCTACGATCGGCGCACGCCCACCATGAAGCGCTGTATTGTCAAACAACTGCAATTCAACAGCAGCTTTACGCCAGCTCAGATGGCCACTGCCACTATTCTGTTTCATCGAGAAGCCGAGGTTTTAGAGTCTTTGGGTGAGCATCCCCGCATTCCGCGCTTTTTTGCCTTTTTAGAGATCGATGCCGAAGAATTCACCACAGCCAAACCCCAAAGACTGTTGTATCTGGTACAAGACTATATCGAAGGTCAAGACCTTCAGCGCGAACTGCAAAGTAACGGAAAGCTCAACGAAACAGAGGTGCAGCAAATTTTGCAGGAAGTGCTAGAAATTTTAGACTTTATGCACAGTCGTAATGTCATTCACCGCGATATCAAGCCCTCCAACATTGTGCGCGATCTGTCCGGCAAAGTACATCTGATTGACTTTGGAGCGGTGAAACAGATCATCAGCACCGCTACTACCATTGCCCAAATTCCAGCTCTGGGTGTTACCGGCATTTGTACTCCAGAATATGCCCCTGCCGAACAGCGCCAATGTCATGCCATCTACCCTTCTTCTGACCTGTATGCTTTGGGCGTTACCTGTCTACATTTACTCAGCGGTGAGCATCCCCCCAACCTATTTGACTTTCGTAATCACACCTGGCTATGGGACAAATTAGAGATCAACCAGCAGAGCCAACTCTTTCTGGTGTTGCAACGAATGGTGAAAGAAGTACCAGTCGATCGCTTTCAGTCCGCCCGCGCAGCCTTGGTCAGTTTAAATAGTTCTAATCCTCTCGGAAATAGCTTAGGTAATAACGATGACACGGTTATTCCTCTAGATACCCGTCCCCAACAATCACCAAGCAAATTTTTATTGCCCGCTAACCGGCGACTGGCAGCGGCAGGGGTAGGAGCAACCGGTGGTTTGATGGCTATTGGCCTTTTGGCATTTAATTTAATGAAACCAACAGTAACTAGCAGTGTTGGCAACTATTCGCTGTTAAAATCAGAGGGTACTAATAGCCCGGAGTTTCAAAAATTCAAAGCAGATGGCATTGCGGCTCTGGGGCAAAAAAATTATCCGGTTGCAGTACAAAACTTTCAGGCGGCCTTAACTAAAAACCCTAACGCACCAGAAACTCGGATCTTTTTAAACAATGCCTTGATTGGCAATGAACCCAGTCGGACGATCGCTGTTTCAGTACCAATTAATGAAGAAGAAAACAACTATCGGGCACTAGAAATGCTGCGCGGTTTTGCCCATGCTCAGCAAAATTTGAATGCCAACACAAAATCTAAAATTAAAATCGAAATTTTTGATGATAATGACAAAAAAGATAAAGCAGAGGCCATTGCTAAGCAGTTAGTCGATCGATCGGATATTTTAGGAGTGGTTGGCCACAATAGCAGCGCCGTCAGCTTAGCGGCAGGAGAAATCTACAACTCGCGCCAGTTGTCGTTTATTACCCCTATGAGCATCAGCAGTCAGTTGACCGGCAATAGCAGACCCTACATTTTTCGCACCAACGTGCGTGGCGAAGTTGTTGCCCAAGAGCTAGCTAACTTTATGCTGAACAAAAGCAAAAAAAAGAAAGCAGCGATTTTTTATGTGCCCAACAGCCCTTACAGCGAAGAGTTGCAAGCACAGTTTTCGCGCAAGTTGATTTCGGCTGGAGGTGAAGTAGTAGAATCTTTTGATCTTACTAACTCCAGTAATATCAATAAAAACCTCAATCAAGCGATCGCCAAAAAAGCCGAAGTAATTGTCTTGTTTCCCAGCCACAAACACCGCAAAAATGCCTGGGCAGTGTTAAGAAATCGCCAAGAGCAACATTCCAACACGGTCGTATTTGGTGATATTGCCACGCTCTATAGTTTTGAAACCTTAAACGAAGCCCGTGGCGCGTCACAGGGCATGGTACTGGGTGTCTCTTGGCATATTGATGAAAAAAATACGCCTTTCTCCCGAGAATCGCGCAGCATGTGGCAGAGCAACGTAAACTGGGCTACTGCTACTTCTTATAATGCTTTGCAAGCAATGGGCACAGCCATCCAATCCGATCCAAAACCCGCTCGTACCACCGTTCGAGATCTCTTGGGCAGTATGAAGTTTACCGGTGCAGCAGGCGATTTTCAATTTTTTAATGGCGACCCCAATGACCGCGTTACCTTGGTCAAAGTTGAGAAAACTGGCGCAAATCGCCGCTATAGCTCTGGGACTGGTTATGATTTTGTACCTATGAACCCGGTAATCAGCACAAACACTCCGGTGAAATCTTCACCCCAGGCATCTAAACCATCCGCACAACAACATAGCCGTGCTGCGCTCTAAAGCCTGCCGCCTATTTTTTGGCGGACAGGCCGTTTCTTTGGTGGGTACTTGGATGACCCAAACGGCGGTGCTATGGCTGGTATATCAGTTGACCGGCTCCCCTGTGTATTTGGGTTTGATTGCTTTTTTAGAGCAGGTGCCCAACTTCCTTTTGGTGCCTATTACCGGTGGCATTATTGAACACAGCGATCGGCGTAAATTTTTGCTGATTACTCAGGTACTATCGCTATTACATGCCTTTGCTCTGGCTCTATTAGTTTTTAGTCATACGGTAAGGATTGAGTCTTTAATTATCCTCAGCCTCATGCGGGGTGCAATTAGTGCCTTCGATATTACTGCCCGCCAAGTATTTATTGCCGATATTGTGACCGATAAACCCGAGCTGCGATCGGCTATTAGCATCAATGCCCTCATTATCAGCACGGCCCGGTTTATCGGCCCAGGGATTGCGGGGCTGCTAATTGCTCATAGCGATCTGGGGTTTTGTTTTGCGATCGATACCCTCAGCTATTTGGTGGTAATTAGCACATTAATCAGGATCCGCATTACTTCTCCACTTTCATTAGCAGCCGGGACACCTTGGCAAAGATTTAGAGCTGGTTTAAGCTATGTATCGAGTAATGCGGCCTTGCGATCGATCTTAATTTTGCTGGCTGCGATGGGGTTTTTGGGTGGCTCTTATCCAACTCTCACCCCAATTTTTGCCCGCGAAACCTTTCAGGGTGGTTCTGACACTTTGGGCTATTTACTAGCAGCCGCAGGCATTGGTTCATTGGTGGGTAGCGTTTACTTGAACTGGCGACAAGATAAGCGTAGTTTGGATAAGTTATTATTGGTTTCAGTAGTGGGTTTGGGCTTGGGTTTAATTGGCTTTGCTCAATCTCATATTTTTGCACTATCGCTATTGATGATGTTTGTAATTGGTTTGTGTTTGGTCATCCAAGCAGCTATCTGTAATATGCTGCTCCAGATTTTGGTGGTCGATCGGCACCGTGGAGTAGTAATGAGCTTATTTACAGTGGCTTATATGGGCATGACTCCTTTTGGCAATTTGTTAATTGGCCGAGTGGCAGCGGTAATTGGCGCTAGTAGTACTTTGACTATCAATGGTGGATTATGTTTACTAGGGTTTGCTTTGGCAGGCAAAATCGCCCAGGAGTTGGCTAGTTCCGACTTGGACGCTTAGGAAAGAGCACTGATTTAACGTGGATCTTTCAATATTCTAGAAACTAGTCTTTATTATGGGGCATTTTCCCAGCGAAAGCACCCCTGCCTTTTGGCGAAACCCAAGCCCGCATTAGTAATCTGATGAATAGCTACATAAATATTTACCTCATCTCCAATAAAATACGTCAACATACTGGGTTACTTAATCTCTGTATCGATCAATTACTTCGATAAGCTCAGCACTAATCGCTTGCGCCTCCATCGATCATCTCCGGTGCAAGCGAAGCTATCGAATCAGGGTCTATTCCCAATGCCCTGAGACGTTCTCGGAGAATATTATTTTCCTGATGAACAGCAACCCTTGCCGCCAACTCAGCATCAGCTCTTCTAGTCTCCTCTACTGCCTTTCTAGCCTCAGCATCAGCTCTTTTAGTTTCCTCTGCCGCCTTTCTAGCCTCAGCATCAGCTCTTCTGGTCTCCTCTGCTGCCTTTCTAGCCTCAGCATTAGCTCTTTTAGTTTCCTCTGCCGCCTTTCTAGCCTCAGCATCAGCTCTATTCGCTTCCATCACCGATTTTTCCGTCGGAGTAGGATATCTCACATTATTTTCGTCATACCAGTACAGTAACTCTCGCTCAGCGTAGCCATAAACTTGCTGCTCAGCGCCGATCGCCAGCCCAATTTCTGGCATCCAATAAGGCTGCTGACCAGAGCTTTGTAGAACATATTCACCTTCAACTAACTTGTACAGTTGAAACTTAGCCTTTCTTTTGAGCAAAGGAGCATAGATTAAATAGTACAAGATCCCAACCGATTGATAAAGCTCAAACTTCTTAGTTTTTTCCCCTCCAGAAGTTTTAGAAACAATCTCTACCACAAACAATGGCAGCACCTTCTCTTGCCATAAAACATAACTAGATCGTAACTTTTTACTATCTGTTGCTGTTAACCCTAAACTCAACATCCCATCAGGAGCGATCGCCTTCGTCCGCTGCATCGGGTCGTAATAAAAGGCCATATCGATACTAAACAGCCAATCCTTACGGCTGCCCCACATATCCATCAAAATTGCCTTTAGCAACCCCGGAATCAACTCTTGTAACTCACTATCCACAGGTGTATCATCCGAATCTGGTAACTCATCCGCTGTCGGCAACCCATCGGGAAAATTAAAATCCTCGATCGTAGGATTCCGCTTCTTAAGCGATAGATCTTTGGCAACAACAAGCTGAGAAATTTTAACTAATGGCGAAATTGTCATACAAATTAGCCTCACTGACTTCATCTTTACCAGTCTACCCCATTCAACTCTAATAAGCTTTGACATCCAAGCATCCATCAACCTCAAAATCTGTGCAGATCTCATGCTGGACCTGCGGCAATTTATTCAGGCTGAAAATAAAAAAAAGTGGACTGCTATTAGCAACCCACCTACAAAACCAGACTTAATTTTTTACTACTGAGGGCGACGAGCTAAACGCATCGCTTGCTCTAAATTGTTCAAGGCATAGCGCAGATCTTCAGCAGGATCTACTGTTACCCAGCCTTCTGCGGTTGGTAACTTGGTTTCAAAGTGTAAGTGTGGGCCACTAGAAGCACCTGTGCTACCTACTTGACCAATCACGGTGCCTTGCTTGATCTCTTGACCTTCTTGTACGAAGACTTCGGACATGTGGCCATAGAGAGTTTGCAATCTGCCATTGTGTTCAATAATTACAGCTTTGCCATAGCCACCATGCCAGTTAGCTAATACCACGCGGCCATTAGCAACTGCCACGATCGGGGTGCCACTGGGTGCTGCCAAATCTTGGCCAGCATGGAAGCGGCGGTTGCCAGTCAGCGGATGAATCCGCCAGCCGTAAGGGGAGCTAGTAGGGGCTGGGGTAGAAAGAGGATAAACAAAGTCAGAATTAACGCTGTAATTTGACATTGCCAGACTAGTGGGGGCGATCGAACCAACTTGGGCTACTTGCACAGTAGGCAAAGGCGAAATCTGTGGAGTAGCTGGTCTAGATACCTTGGGCATCTCCGCTAGCTGAGGGATAATATTTGACTGGGGTGGTGCCACATATACAGGCACTGAGTCAGGAATGGCTGGCAGCGCAGTTGGCACAGACCAAGAGGCCAAAGCCTGAGGTTTTTCTACTTGAACTTGAGGCTGTTGACGAGGCTGTTGACGAGGCTGAGATACGAATCTAGCGCGAGCTGGGGCAATATTTTTAGCAACTGCTGGCTTTGCAACTGCGGGTTTTACAACTGCGGGTTTTACAACTGCTGGCAATGGCATTAATTCTGGAGCAGCATCGGGGCGGTAAGATACTTGGCGAACCTGTGGCTGAACATTGCTAACCAGGCTGCTAACTAGTTGCCGTTCTGGAGCTTTAACTACGTTTTTATCAACAGTTTTGCTGGCGGTTAAGATTCCTGGCTGAGACCGATAGGTACGCCGGAAGCTAGAAGTATTCTTTTGAACAGCTATGGTGAAATTATCGGCACCCAGCAGGTCTTTGTGGAGCTTTTTATATTTACTGCTATATTCACTAGATAGCGCAATGCGATCAACCGGAGTCGTTGAAGCATTTGCTAACGACTGAAACAGTGTCGCATTGGGCGATAAAGGAGTGGCGTTGATTGGCTTAATTTCTGCCCAAGAAACACTGGCATTGGCCATGATGGTCAAGCTGCTCAGCCATGTTAATGCTTTCAGCAATAACGGGTGACGAACCAACATTGACCAGTGGTTGGAGGAAGTGGACTGACTGGATGAATTTTTTGCCTTACTTGTCATGGTTTTGTTTTTAGCGCGGTTCAGCCAAAGGCTTTTCCTGTGCGGTGGTATTCAATAAATACAGAATATATCGATCTGCGGTTATTGCTTTACAAATTACTTACTCCACTAGGATGCCCACAATTCGTCTTTCGGGCAACACTAATGGTCACAAAGGGCTAATTTTCGGCGATCTGGCGGAATGATTAGGATCACCACATCCGACTTATGGCGCTATGGTTTATCAACCAATCGGAGGATCTAAGAGACGATTGATTAGTCGTAGCTGTTCAGCAGTACCCATGCAGATCAAGTTATCACCGCCGGTAATCACTGTTTCGCCAGTTGGCCCCACGATCAATTCACCCCCATGGCGACGAATTGCCAATACCAGCGCCCCAGATTGCGATCGCAGTCGGGCTTCTCGCAGTGATAAACCTGCTACCGGACAAATATTTTGATCGATTAAAAATTCTTCCATGTAAAAGGCACCGCTGCTACTGGTCATGATGCCATCTACAAAGTCTAATACTTGAGGGCGCAGAGCTGCTGCTGCCATCCGTTTGGCTCCAGTAATGTAGGGCGAAATTACGGTGTTGGCTCCAGCCCGTTGCAGTTTTTGGACAGCTTCTTCGGTGCTGGCACGGGCGATCGCTCTAATTTTGGGGTTTAGGCTTTTAGCGGAGAGAATGATATACAGGTTTTCGGCATCGGAAGGCAAGGCAGTTACCAAACAATTAGCCCGCTCTACTCCTAACTCAATTAGGGTTTCATCTAAGGTGGCATCGGCTTGGATCGCCGTATAACCGCATTTTTGGGCAATTTCGACCTGCTCAGCGCTAGAATCGATCACCACAAAGGGGGCTTTTTCGGCGGCAAATTCATCAGCAATTTGCCGCCCGATGCGGCCAAAGCCACAAATTAAATAATGTTGGTTCAGAGATTTCACGAGTTTCCGACGCAGACGCAGTTTACGCTCTTCTACAAAATAGCCGCCCAGCAGGGCATCAGTAAAGGTGTTGGCGGTGTAGCCAATGGTCAAGACTCCCGAAGTAATTAGAGTCATGGTAAAAATTCGACCCCGATCGCCCAAGGGGTGAGTTTCACCAAAGCCCACAGTAGAAAGAGTGATCATGGTCATATAGGCGGCATCCAGCCATTTCCACCCCTCTACAAAGTGATACCAGGCAGTGCCGCTGAGTAACAAAAAACTGATGGCTAAAGCCGCACGGCGCAGCTCTAGCCGAATCTCTTGAGATTTCTGTTCGGTTACGGAGTCCAATCTTTCCACTGGATCTATTCAGACCTATAAATTGGATCTAGGAGGTAGGCCGATAGCTAAGCTTGCGCCTTCAGCGATCGAAGATTTCAAACTGCTGCCACATCTGTTTAACGGTCTGGGCGGAGTCGTCTAAATACAAAAACACCCCAGGAAACGGCGGTGGCACCAGGATGTTTAGTTCTCCCCCAGCAAGGCCACAAATTTTTGGCTAATAAGTTCGCGGAAGGTGTCGTAGTCGGTAATCCAGTTATCAATCAAAGCGGCCATGGTAGGAATGCGTTTTTCGGCGGGCACTTCTTTCACATCGTAGTTAAAGTTGCCAGAAAACAGCAAAATTGGTAAAGGCTCTTGCTCGGGCTGTTGGATGCTAGCAGAGTTGATCGAAAGGTTTAGCTGGCCACGCTCTAGGTGATAGAGCAAATTGAGGGCAGCGCGGACATTTTCTTTACCGTAAGTTTGCCAGTCGCCAGGAGCTAAAAGCTTGCTGCAAATGTATTTATCGGCAGCATCATTGTCGTTAGGGTAGGGTACGTAGCTGCGAAAATTGATGCCCACGGCCTGATAGCTGCCAGCTTTCATGATTTCGACGTATCGGCGCGCCACGTCGCCAATCAACACTTTTTCGGGTGGTTTGTCGCCGATCGCTTCCAAAAACATCAGTCGATCAGGCTGAGCCGCGAGGCTACAGCCATTGTCAAAGGCTAGCTGGCTGAGCTGTTCACCGCTAACGGGCTGGCGGCTAAGCTGCCAATCTTCGGGAATGATGCCGCTGTATTTAAGTAGATCTTCGCGCAGCATGGCCGGAGACTGCTGAGCGGCAATGACGATCGAGACTTCTTGGGTAATGAATGTAGAACTCATAGATTTGCAGTGAAGGATGCTGACCGAGAATCAGGATAAGCGTTTTCTGACACAGTAGCAAACAATTGGAGGTGAAGATTACCGACAGTTATGTTCTTGTAAGTGCTCGGCAACTAGCTGATAAATTTCAATGATATGTCGATCGGCTAGCTTGTAAAAAACATGCCGCCCGCGCTTCTCGTGGGTAACAATGCGGTTCGATCGCAGGTGACGCATTTGCTGCGAAACAGCGGCTTCGGTCATGCCGATCGCCGCAGCAATTTCGTGAACGCAGACTTCTTGGGCGGCCACTAGTTCTAAAATCCGCAGCCGATTGGCATCGGCCAGCAATGCAAAAAACTCCGCCATCAACTGAGCCTGATCCAGAGAATGATTTGGGCTGTTGGGTTCGGAGTTATTTTGGGCTGTCAATAGAGACTTTGGCATTAGCTACCGCAGCCACAGCCATTTTGAGTACAGCCTTTTTTGTCGGTGTGGCCAGTGGCACAGCCTTCGCTACAGTAGTTTTTGCCATCTTTCATGACAGCATCGGAGAGAGAGACGATGCACAAGCAGGGTTCGCAGGCGCATTTCATGGAGGTAACGGTGGTCATAGGACAAGTCCTTGATTTTAAGGTTGATTACATCATAACATCTGATTGAGTAATTGGATATTTTTGTTTTATCGAAGCCACTACTGCCCTAAGTGAGAAATCTATTGAGATAGCGCTATCCACACTTTCCAGATAAGAAAGGTTTAACATTTGTCACGACCACCAACCACAAAATATGGCAAATTGACACTCTCAGCTCTGAAGAGACTGAGATTCTTCTATCACCGAGCTGACTTGCTCAAACAGGTTTGCACCAGCAAGAGTAGAGGCCAATTCTCCAGAAGCGATTCCTGTATCTAATACAGAGGTTCCCGTATGCCCTACGGTGCCTAATCCACGATTCAGAATGTTGATTGCTGCATTATGGTCACGATCTAGCTCACATCCGCACATGCAAACATGAGTACGGGTAGATAGGGATTTTTTAACTATAGTCCCACAGCTAGAGCATTCTTGGCTGGTATAGACTGGATTAACCGCAACAGTTACTCGGCCAAATACCTTAGCAAAATACTCCAACCAAACTCTGAATTGATACCATCCAGCATCAGAAATAGATTTAGCCAAACAATGGTTTTTAACCATGTTTCTCACTCTCAAATCTTCATAGGCTACTAAGTCGTTTGACTTGATTACGCACCGCGCTAATTTTACAGCGTGGTCTTTACGTTGCCTACTTATTTTAAGATGTGTTCTTGCTAGCTCAAATCTAGACTTTGCTCGATTTTTTGACCCTTTTACTTTGCGGGAAACAAGTCTTTGGGCACGTTTCATCTTTTGCTCATTCGCTCGATAGAATTTAGGGTTTTCAATCTCGACACCATTTGAATCTGTGTAGAAACTTTTGATTCCCATATCAAGACCAATGGTGTTACCTGTTGGCCTAATATCTTCATTTCGATTGACATCAATGCAAAATTGAACGTACCTGCCATCCGCTCTTTTAACCAACCTTACCCGTTTGATTTGGTCGATTTGGT
>JAYSRP010000294.1:0-2395 GCA_043721015.1 Synechococcales cyanobacterium
TAAACTCGTGTTGCTTCGAGTTCCGTTCCGGCTTTTCTGGTAATCCCTCCAAGTAACCCATCATGGCTTGTATTCAGTGAGACCTGATTTCCCGCTATGGAGATAGCATGTCTAAATCCAAAACTGGAGGCAAAGCCTGTGCAGCTGCCAGATACCCGGACGAAGGCACCATGCCAGTAGCCTCTAAAGTCTACTACCTTGGATTTTTCGGCCGCTACTCCTTTATGAATGGAACTTGCAGTTTGGCGAGCTGCATTTATGGCAATTTTTTTTGCGAGCCTCAAATCACTGGCTTTTAGCCCTTCAGCAGATACGTTTTGTGTTGCAACTAAAAATATAAATAATGTAAATATTAACTTTTTCATGGATATCTATTCCCGATTTTTAAACTCAGTTCTCAGAGTAAATTGACAAGCTGCTGGAAGTTGCCAGCTAGAGACAGCTTCGGAATCTGCCAGAAATAACTGTAGAGAAACCTGGTGTTTTTAAAAAATTGAATCAAATATCTGTCTAAAAGAATATATTGGATTTGGTGTGGCAATTTAAGTCTTCTCTCAAGTTTTTTTTATAAATTCTCGATATGGCTCTAAGGTAATCAGAGCAACTGAGCTAGTACACAGTTTTAATGAACTTAGTAATTTGGAGAACTCATGAAATCAATTTCAGCTATAAGTCTTTTAACATCAATAATCGTCAGTGGCTGTGTTGGTTCATCCTAAAAAGAGCAGTAGCAGGATAGATCCTGCCCCTAAAATTGCTGAAATTTTTTCGCGAATATGATTTTAAGCGGCGAGCAGTGCCAAAACATTTGGCGGATGCTTACCGATGATCTTTCCCCGCAAGAACCTGACGAAAATTCTACTTAGAATTAGCTGCCAGCGCTGGAGATCAGTCAACTGCTCCGCAGTTTGTTTAATTCTATAGAGGAAGGCACTTACGGCGGTCAGAACTTTGCGAGCAGAAGAATTCTGAGCATGGGAGCTAGTAATAGTTACTGTTTTTTGTCCAGCATGGCGAGTCTGCCTCCCCACAGCATGTAATAGTAGCGGACGAGTTGTGATAGCCTCTGCATGTCTATCTGGAAATGCAAGTCCTGAAAACAACGACCACCAGTTAAATACAAGTGCCGCAGTTCGCGATATAATCTGACAGCGTGCCAAGTCGTGAGTTGTATATCCACCCCAACTCCATTGATTCTTCATTTCATCAAAAACATTTTCAATGTCCGCACGATCTCGATAGTGTTGTGCTAGCGCAAGAATTTCTTCCTTCATTGAAGTAACAAGTACGGCATACTCATACTTTTCAATTGGAATTGAGCTTTCGATAAATGCTAGTTCTGCCTGTCGTTGGCCAACAGGAACTACAAGCACTACTGATTCTTTAATTGGTCGTCTGAGGACAATTACGCGGCGCTCTTTGGTCCAACCACTAAGTGTCATTCTCTCATCGATGCCGCACCAGCCCTGTCCGGCATCGACCCAATCACCACGAGAAAATGCCCTATTAATAAGCCTTTTAACATTAGTTGACTGCTTGAGTTTGAACAGATAATTAATCTTTCGATTCTCCGCTTCTTGCATCGTTCTCTCAGTGCCCCAAGCACAATCTCCTCTTAAGAATTGTGGTAATGATTTTTTCGGCACCCCATCAAGATATGACCACAGTCCAGGCTGTGCATGCATTGCTGAGACTTGATTCCCAGGCTGCACCTCCGTATCAAGAATCATCCGCACATTCGCAGCAAAATATGTATGATATACGTGGCTCGGTCGACCTGGCTTCTGCGGATTATATCCAAGTACTGCTCCTTCTTGTTTTCCATAAAGTGGCTTTACTGTAGAATCTATATCTAAAATCCACGGCTCTGTTAGTAGCGTTTCAGAGCATTTCCCAAGATGTTTTTTTAACCACTGATCGCTCTCCTTTTTATCCAAAGAAATCAGTGCTCGCCTAACCGCATCTTCACTAACTACTTTACTCATTCCTAAAAGTTCCGGCGTTACGCAATCGCTGCGTATGTTTGTTATGTGGGCATATCTCTTATGCCCAGCAAGCAGTGAGAGCATGATCGTGCCAAGCACGTCTTGTTTGCTCGACCCATTGTTGCTGCTGTACTTTAGTGGGCAGTCCTCAACCCACTTATCAAACAATCCTGCCGTCTTTAAAAACTCTACAAAATATACTAACTGCCCAAATTGCGTCACCTCCGCCCCAGGTTCCCAGTTCACTCGCACCACTCCCCCGTACGAATCTACCACTCGCGCAGCTAGCTCTTTTTCAATGTTTCGGGGCTCACCCCCTGGGTGAACTTTCTTCCGCGCTTTTATGGCTCTCATTCACAGTAATATCTACGCTCTTACGCTTTTCCTCAAGCTCCTACTGCTCTTGCTAG
>JAYSRP010000295.1:0-10857 GCA_043721015.1 Synechococcales cyanobacterium
AAAAGTTTCGCTCTAGGCGGAATCTTCATTTCGCTCGCATTCATCCCGACATCCATCTGGGTACAGATGGGATGCGGGGCTTCTGCTGTTTAAGCTAAAGCCGATCGCCGATGATATGACCAATAAACAAATTCACCATGTAAGATTGACAAACAGCAGGCAGCTTGCTATGCTCGATTCTCTATTTTCATTGCTCCCTGCTGCCAGACACAGGTAAGGAGGCTATCATAGCTGAAACATTAACTCTAACAGTCAGCTTACGCGGCACCCGAGAACAAAAAGACACCTGTCAAGTGTTTCGGCTTACCGGTTTGTTGGACGCTTTTTCGGAGCCGACTTTTCAAAAAGTTGTCGGCAAGTTCATCGAAGATGGACCACCGCATATCATCTTAGACCTCTCTAAGATCGATTTCGTAGACAGCTCTGGCTTAGGAGCCTTGGTTAAACTGGTCAAAAAGACCCAATCTGTAGAGGGTACTTTGCAGGTAGTTGCCAACGCGCGAGTAATGCAGACTGTCAAATTGGTAAGACTAGAAAAATTCTTGTCGATTCAGGCTTCGGTGGATGATGCTCTGACTAATGTACCAGCGGCTTAGAGCATAGGTGCCACAAATCTCCCCTGGAGATAATCGTCACTGACAACTCGAATTTTGTGAATCGATCATTTATTTTTGATGATCGATTAATTCTGTGATTAGCTAATTTCATAGTTAACTTTGTGACCGATCTAGAT
Organism: Synechococcales cyanobacterium; assembly: GCA_043721015.1. GTDB lineage: Bacteria > Cyanobacteriota > Cyanobacteriia > Cyanobacteriales > Chamaesiphonaceae > JAAFHZ01. The sequence goes on from JAYSRP010000295.1 coordinate 734, forward strand.
GAAGAGATGTGGCCGAACCTCCCGGCAATTGGCGGGTTGTCTCTGCCCATACAGCAAGTATCGCCAATATCTTTGGCATACATTGGTGATGCAGTCTACGAACTGTACGTGCGCACTAGTCTACTATTGCCTCTCAAGAGACCGCACTCCTACCATCAGGAAGTGGTCGCTCAAGTCCGAGCCGAGACTCAGGCTCGTCATTTAGAATTGCTATTGCCCAAGTTGACCGAGTTGGAGCTGTCTTGGCTCAGACGAGGCCGCAATGCAGCCAGCGGCGGCCCACGCCGCGTCAGTCCCGAGATATACCAGCAAGCCACTGGTTTTGAAACATTAATTGGCTACCTGTACCTCACCAATCCCCAACGCCTGCAAACACTGCTGGCAGAAATAGTTTTGGTCTCTGCTACCCTTTGAGCCGATCGACATTTGAGCGATCGAGTATTTTTTTATGCCTTTTAAACCCCGTAAAGCTGGTGGTAATTTTGGTAGTCGTCGTGCTGATGACGCTACCCCCCGCGATCGTAAACCCCGCAGAGCAGACAGTAGAGTAGGCGGCGACGACCGCGCACCTCGCAAGTATTTTGATGACAGCAGAGGCGGCGATGACCGGCCACCGCGCAAATCTTTTGGTGACAGCGGCAGTTTCTCTGATCGTCCGGCTCGTAAATTCGAGGGCGACCGCAAGCCATTTAATCCTAATGACCGCGCTCCTCGTAAATCTTTTGACCGGGATAGCAGATTCGGCGGCGATGACCGGCCACCGCGCAAGCCTTTTAACCGCGACGGTGGCGCTCCTAGCGATCGGCCTCGCAAGTCCTTTGGTGATAGCAGATTCGGGGGAGACGATCGAGCACCTCGTAAATCTTTTGGTGACAGAGATGGCGGCAGCTTCTCTGATCGGCCAAAAAAATCCTTTGACGGCGAACGCCGATTCGGTGGTGATGACCGGGCACCTCGCAAGTCCTTTGGTGACAGAGATAGTGGTAGTTTTTCTGACCGTCCTCGCAAGCCATTTAATCCGACAGACCGCGCGCCACGTAAATCTTTTGGCGACAGAGATGGTGGTAGTTTCTCCGATCGTCCTCGCAAATCTTCTGGGGATAGTAGATTTGGTAGCGATGACCGGGCACCGCGTAGATCTTTTGATGATGGTGGATACCAAGGAGATCGTCCAGTAAGAAAATCTTTTGGAGGTGGCGATCGCCCAGATCGCAAGCCATTTAATCCAACAGACCGAGCACCTCGTAAGTCTTTTGGTGACAGAGACGGCGGTGGTTTTTCAGATAGACCCGCCCGCAACTTTGATGGTGAACGTAGATTTGAAAGCGATAGCTCCGCTTACACCAAAGGTGATCGACCAGCACGGAAGTCATTTAATCCGACAGACCGAGCACCACGTAAACCGTTTAACAGAGATGGTGGTAGTTTCTCTGACCGTCCAGATCGCAAATCTTTTGGCGATAGTCGGTTTGGTGGCGACGACAGAGCACCTCGGAAATCTTTTGACAGAGATGGAGGTGGATTCCAAGGAGACAGAGAGCCTCGGAAACCTTATGGCGACCAAAGATATGCCGGGAAAGACAAAGTAGAAGGCGACACCATTTATTTTGAGCAACCCAACGCCCAAGAATCTTCGGCACCCCTAGAACAAGCTTCTGAAGATTTTATCTACGGTAAGCATTCAGTACTCAGTGCTTTAGAAAGCGGTCGGCAGATCAATCGGATTTGGCTCTTGCCCAAACTCCGCTACGATCCCCAGTTTAATTTACTAGTTACCGAAGCCAAAGGCACCGGGACAGTAGTAGACGAAGTAGATGTACGGCGCTTGCATCAGCTTTGCGATGGTGGTAATCACCAAGGGATCGTGGCGCAAGTTGCTCCCTACCACTATTGGGATCTGACTGAAATGATTACCAAAGCTAAGGAATCTGGCGAGCAGCCGGTAATTTTAGTTGCAGACAGCCTCACTGATCCCCAAAACTTAGGCGCAATGGTACGCACTGCCGAAGCCCTGGGTGTCCAGGGTTTAGTGATCCCGCAGCGGCGAGCTGTAGGTATCACTAGCAGCGTCCAGAAGGTCGCTGCCGGGGCGCTAGAGCATCTGCCTGTTGCTAGAGTCACAAATCTTAGCCGTGCCCTGCAAGAACTCAAAGAAGCCGGATTCTGGATCTATGGCACAGTGGCTACCGCCCCTACCGCCATTCATGATGTTAAGTTTACTGGGCCAGTTGTTGTAGTTATTGGAGCAGAAGGCGAAGGACTAAGTTTACTTACCGAAAACACCTGTGACTTCTTGATCTCGATCCCGCTTTCGGGTAAAACAGCCAGCCTGAATGCAGCCACAGCAGCGGCAATGGCTCTATACGAGATCCAACGTCAGCGATGGTCAAATCGGATACGGCTGTAAGTCAATCGGCTAAACTCTCATAAAACTATTAGAAACTTCATCTGTTAACTCAGGTGGAGTTTTAAAATTTAATCTAATTGCTCACTAAATTCTCAAAGTGTCACAGGAAAAGCTTTTGATTGATTTAAATCACCGTTTTTTTGCAAAATCAAAGCGAAGATTGTGCTTTAGATGGTGATTCTTATGAAGTTTGGTGAATGTTGAGGTTGACTATGGACTGATTCCCCTTCATTATTCATAAAGGCATCTGCGAAGAACCGCCCAGCCACTGGCAAGTAGGTACTTTTACTAGATGATGTTGATCTACTAACTTTCTACTGTCGTTGATTCTGCTGGCAAGCTTTGCAGAGGGGAAAATATTTTCCTTGTCAACATTTATCGTAAATTTGATCTAAATAGAAAAATGCCAATTAAGCTCGGGAAGATCGGAGAGATCTGGACTAATACCCTAGATTTTTTGGGCCAAGCATGGTGGATCGAAGTGTCTACCACACAGCCCAAATGCACCTACTACTTTGGCCCTTTCGCCGATGTAAAGGAAGCAGAGTTAGCAATGAAGGGCTATATTGAAGACCTCGAAGGCGAATCTGCCCAAGGTATTCAGGCAGTAGTCAAGCGCTGTAAGCCGGAGCGACTGACGATCGACCATGATATGGGGGAGAACAGTGACCGCGAGCGGGCAACAGCGCTCAGCGGCCAATCAGTCTAATTTCCTTGTTGTAACTAAGCAAAATTTGAGGCAGCAGCTCTGGCCTGTCTCAATTGTCCTTGCTGATCTTGTAGTAGCTGTTTAGCTTGGACCTGGCTCACGCCCGTCCAGTGCATCAGCAATGAAACTTTTACCGATCGATCGCCAGCTTCTAACAACTCAGTAGCAGCCTGGTAATTTATTTCAGCCAAATCCGCCAACATGCGGATCGCTCGATCGTGCAGTTTAGAATTTGTGACAGCCACATCCACCATGCGGTTGCCATAAACCTTGCCCATTTGCACCATCGCGCCGGTAGAAATAATGTTCAGCGCCATTTTGGTCACAGTCCCAGACTTAAGCCGGGTAGAACCGGTCAAAATCTCTGGCCCGACCAATAATCGAATTTCGATATCTGCTTTAGCAGAAACTTGTTCTAGAGGCACGCAAGCAATAAATGCGGTGGTCGCACCCCGTTCTTTGGCGGCTTGCAAAGCGCCATGAACATAAGGCGTAGTACCACCAGCCGCGATCCCCACCAATACATCATGGGTGCCCACGCCCCGATCGACCATGGCCTGTGCCCCATCGGTAGCAATATCTTCTAAGCCTTCTGAGCTGCGGACTAAAGCACCGTCACCCCCAGCTAAAATCCCCTGCACCATTGCGGGTGGAGTACAAAAAGTCGGCGGACATTCCGCAGCATCCAATACGCCCAAACGGCCACTAGTTCCAGCGCCGATATAAAACAATCGACCACCCTCACGCATTCCAGCAGCCGTAGCCTCAATTACTTTGGCCAGCTCTGCTCTAGCACCAGCAATGGCTTTGATGGTCTGGTTGTCTTCGGTATTAAATAAATCTACTAGTTCGATCGCACTCAGTTGATCGAGGTTTTGACTGCGCTCATTGACCTGTTCGGTGGTCAAGTAGCCTCTCTGGGCTGATGGTTCTGATGGCATTAAAGTAATCCTTCTAGTTGACGACGAATTCGATCGTAGTCTACGTCACTACTGGCATCTTCATCCTGACTAACAGCCTCAGCGGCCTTCCGATGCTGACCATCGGCCTGCCAATCGGTATCGGTCATATTATTTTCTGGCGGCACCACCAACATGCCCTGTTCGATCAACACACATTCATAGTTGCTGTCAGCGCAAAATTCTTCGATTTCTTGCGAGTCTAATGGCTCCACCGCAGGTGTGGGCAGGTCTTGAGCCTCCAGCATCATGGCGTACCGAGTGGCATCATCTTCGTCGGCAAACATATAAATAAGGTCGTGACCTTCGGCGCGCACGGAATGAATACCTTCATTATCGGTACGGGCATTGAACAAAATGACGTATACGCGCATGGCAAAAAGAAAACTGACTATTCGATAAACCTACCATAACGAGCTACCACTGATCCCACTCTATTATTCTCTTGACAGATCCAAGCCCAGAGCTGATCCCCCCAAGAAAAATGCCACCATTCCCCTGGATGCCGCTCAAAACCAGCAGCATTCATTGCTTGTCGCAGTATTTCTCGATGCTCATGAAATGTTTGTCCTTGGGGATCGGTAGCAAAATGATTGGGCTGAGATCGATCTGACATCTCATCGATCGGCGATCCCATATCGACTTCATTTCCCTCAGAATCTAACAGAGTAAGGTCGATCGCAGCTCCGGTACTGTGGGGCGGTGGAGTATCTAAGTCAAAGCTAGGGGTCGCCCAAATTTTATAAACCTGCTGCCAAATTTCTTCGGCTTGATCAGAAGCCAATCTTAAGTTTTGCAATCCCCGTTCTACGACTACTTGCTGAAAAGTATAGTCCACCATATATTGCTGCACTTCTACTGGTCGATAGGCATCAAAGATTTGCAGTCGCCAATCGGGTCGGAGAATTTGCAGATGCTGTTGGGCTTGACGAAGACGGTCGATCGATCCCTGACGCAAAAAATACGGCGATTTTCCTCCATAATCTGCTCCGCAGGCCATGTAAGCATGGGGTGTCACCAAGGCGAATTCTGCTGGGGAAAGAGGCAGCAGGGGTTCATGGCATTCTTTGATCGCAATTTTTTGATATGGCTTCATCGGCGGAGTCTCATCAGGTTAGATCTTCAGATCCTATACCTAGAAGGCTATAATCGAGGAGTCCTCTCTGAGGAAGATGTGCTAACAAAAAGATTTTGGAGCTTATTAATAATGATTTCTACCCTCAGCAAGCCATCGTCCCTAATAAATGAAATTTGTCTTGAAAAAGTTGATGGCTGGAATCTGTTTAAATTTAGTGAGTCACTCCAGCAGCGAATGGAAGCATTACTAGAAAAAAAGAAAGCTGATCAGCTAGTGGCAGAAGAATTAACAGAGCTAGACACTATTGGAGAACTTGATCGGATCTTTACTCACATCAACGCCATGATGGCAGCACAAGATGTCCATTAATGATGCGATCAAACAAATAGTACGAAAGAGAGCTGAGTATTTGTGTGAATATTGCCATTCTCCAGAACGCCTAAGTGCCAATCGTTTTACAGTTGATCATATTATCCCTCGATCTTTAGAAGGTTCTGACGACATTAGTAACCTAGCTTTGGCTTGTCGTCGCTGCAATGAACGGCGCTACAACTTTGTGGCCGGAGTTGATCCAGAAACCAAAGAGATCGTACCAATCTTTAATCCTCGTAGCCAAAGTTGGGCAGAACATTTTATATGGTTGGATCGTGGAGTTGTCATTCAAGGTGTCACTCCAACCGGACGAGCTACTTGCACCCGCTTAGACCTGAATGATCTTCGTTATGCCAAAGAAGACTCTATCCAAGCTACTAGAGAACTCTGGATAAAAACTGGAATACATCCTGCCAAAAATGATCCATGCCAAAATTGAGTTGATAATCATTAATCAGAACTATCAGTGAATTGATCGATCAACTCTTTCCGACTCAAGTGCATCAACAACGGTGTAAACTCCGACGGTGATAGCTTAAAAACATTAGGGAGAATTTTGGATAACTCTGCATCCAAAGAGCCAAATCGATCGACTATCATTCTAAATACCTTCCCCCCAGCCTTCTTCCAAATAAGGAAAACCAGTTTCTTCATCAGCCGGAGCAAGCATTGCTAAAATGTTAAATTCTGTTTCCTGGTAAAAAAAATGAATCTTGTGATCTCCCTTTTTTGTAAGAGAACCGGGCTTTGCAACACCACAGCCCTTTAGTAAAAAAGTGTCTCCCTGAATAGTATAAGGTGGCACAACTATATTTAAGTCACCCCAAATTGTATGCACTACTAGATTACAACCCACAGCAGCCTGCTCCTTGGTGATACCTACTTCCGATTCAATATTTAGCCCTTTCCGCAATAACTCTTTGTCTTTAACTGGTGCCACCAAATGAATAAATAGATCTCCCGCCCTACCGCCATTTTTGCTGGCATCACCCTCGCCTGATAATTTGAGCTTAGTACCACACTCCACTCCTGGTGGCACCATGATTTTGAGCAATCTAATTACTGGAACAGCCGCATCATCAGAAATGGCTTCTAGGCGGGGGATTCTTACTTCTGCTTCACAGCCCAAAATTGCGTCATAAAAGCCGATCGGCAAATCCAAACATATATCTTTTCCTGGCTTAGCTACGTGAGGTTCTGTCTTTAGGGTCGAATATAGTAAATAAATTGATAAAACTGAAAATAAGACTATCCAAATCATAGTGCTTTCAACATATCAATAGTTTGAACAAGTTGTATAGGCTGATACCAGAATACCGATAGCACCCTGATTATTCATCTGTTATTATGCTGAAATAGAAAATCAGTGATTGATCGACCTTCAGCACTATGACTAACCAATCATTACATGTATAAATGTTTTTGAAACAATAAAGTGACAAGGAATTACAAAAGTGGCTTTAAATCAAGGTGCTCACCCACCAAATCGGCCACCGCATCAAGGGCATCATTGCGTTGACTGGCATAATTTGGGATGGCGATCGGCAACAGTGGCAAACCTTTGGCACTGCGCAACCTATTCAGCCAAGATCTACGCCAAGCCCCACTATCGAACAATCCATGCAGATATGTTGCCCAGATTTGTTCTTGCCAGACCCAGCCCAACTCAGTATCACCGAACAACGGCTTACGCCCTGAGTCATTAGATACCCAGTTGCTCTGACCCTGATGAATTTCGTAACCAGTAACCAGAGCATTGGTCGTAAAATACTCAGAATCTACCTGTCGCTGCCGTAAAACCTTGCGATCGAGCATCACTGTTTCTACTGGCATCAATCCTAAGCCAGTAACTTCCGATATGTCTCCCTCTAGCCGATCGGGGTCAGTAATTTTCTGCCCCAGCATCTGCAAACCCCCACAGATCCCTAATATTGTGGTGCCTGTTGCGGCCTGGGTCTTGATCCAATCTGCTAAACCGGTGGAATGTAACCAGTGACAATCAGCGATCGTGGTTTTAGAACCGGGCAAAATAATCGCATCAAACTTTTTCTGAACAGGCTGATCTAGATAAGATACCTGTACTGAATCTTCGGCCATCAAAGGGTCAAAATCAGTAAAATTGGCCATCCGAGGTAGTCGGATTACGGCAATTTGCAGCTCCGCCGCCGGTTTATTGATCCGTCGATCGAACAAGTCTAATGAATCTTCCGCAGGCAACTGCGACTGAAAATAGGGCATTACCCCCAGCACCGGAATCCCTGTTCGCTCCGTCAACCAATCCAGCCCAGACTCCAATAAAGACCGCTGCCCGCGAAACTTATTGATCACAAAGCCCTTGATTAAAGCCCGTTCTTCTGGCTCCAGCAGCTCCAACGTACCGACAATGTGGGCAAAGACACCCCCTCGATCGATATCGGCCACTAACAAAGTCTTGGCCTGCAAATAGCTTGCTACCCGCATGTTGGTCAAATCTCGGTGCTTGAGGTTGATTTCGGCTGGACTGCCTGCGCCTTCACACACCACGTAATCGTAATCTTGTTGTAACTGATCTAAAGAGCGGGTGATCGCCTGCCACCCTCGATCGAAAAACTTTTCATAATACTCTGCTGCTCCCACTCGACCGGCTGACTGACCCATCAAGATTACCTGAGAAGTCATATCGCCTTGAGGCTTCAGCAAAATAGGATTCATGATTACCTGCGGCTCAATTTTGGCCGCCCAAGCCTGCACTGCCTGAGCGTGACCAATCTCACCACCATCGACGGTCACATAGGCATTCAGTGCCATATTTTGCCCTTTAAAGGGTGTGACTTTGTGGCCTTGGCGCACTAACAGCCGACAGATTGCCGCTGTCATCAAAGATTTTCCGGCATGAGAAGTGGTGCCTACGACCATAATTGCTGGCATCTTTAAAGCACCGATCGCAGCCAGCGACTAATAAAGTTTTTTAATCGATCGCGCTTCCGAGGTTTTGGCACTACTTTGCCATCCCACTTGTTGGCAATTTGCCAGCCTAAGGGGGTCAGTCTAAAGCTGTCGGTTAAGCCTTGACCGTCTACTTCGCGCCGCAGCATTCCCACCTGAATAAGCCAGACCATATCGTTTTCTGCGATTAGCTCAGACATTTTGCGTTTGGTGTAGCCCAGTTCTACGCCGCTGCTGCCAGAGATTTTGGTGATGGAGACACCGCTGTAGCGCATGTCCAGTAAAAGCTTTAGGTGAAAGGGTGAGCAGCGAAAGGTGCGATCGGCGCGATCAATGGTGGCGGCATCGTAGGCGATGGCTGGTAAGGAGGCGGTCACGGCAAAAGAGGGTGTAAAATTTTCATTGTAGCGGATCTATATTTTCGGGTAAACAGAGGTGGTACTTTAATCTGCTCAGGCTAAACGTTGCAGGACTGAGTTAGATTGGAGACAGTTACTTTTCGTCGCACAGCCATAGATTATGGACTTTGGAATCATTTCTGCACTCTCTTCCAACCCAGACATTACCAAAGCTAGCAAGGATAAAGCTTGGGGAATTGAGGGAAACCCTTTCACAGAAACTTCGATCGACATCAATCGGTTGCGTCAAGTCTTCACCGGCAGAGATGAAGAAATTAAGACGGTTATCCAGCAGCTTCGTAGTGTCAACCGCTCCCGCATCATGGTTTATGGGGATTTGGGAGTTGGTAAAACCTCTTTTATCACCATGATTCTAGATGTGTTTGAGCGTAAAGATCCTAAAACTCTAACTGCTCAAATTTCTCTTCCTGCTCAAACAGAGCTTGCTACTGCTGCTCTGATCGCTCTAGCAGCCAAAATGCCCGATGACGAAGATGCAAATAAAATCTTGAACCAGTTAGGTTTACTTGGCGAAAGCTCGTTTCAAAAGGAATCAAAAACCTATAAAGTGGGTTTCAGCGCTTTTTTGGGAGTAGAAGGCAAATCAGAAGGCTCCGCACAAAACCAGATCCAATTTGCTGATTTAGCCTTCAATGGATTGCTCGATCGGGCATTAAAAAAATATGATCGAGTCATTATTGCAATCGACGATCTCGATAAACAAGATCCATCGATCGTTAGAGAGCTACTGCTCAATGCCCAAGGAATGCTCAAAGGTAAAGCTTCTTTTATTCTTACGGGACATCCGTTTGGTCTTACTAATGAGATTTTATTGAGCAATCGAGGCTTGTTTGATCAAACCCAACGGCTTACTGCGCTTGACCCTGATACCATCAAGCTAATGTTACTCAAATATCTCAATAGCGTCCGCAAGGAACCTAAAACAATTACCGACCAGGATGCTTTTGCACCTTTCACGGCAGATGCCGCCAATCTAATTTGTGAGCGCTCTCATGGCTCCCCTCGTGTTCTCAACCGTATTGGTAGCTATGCCTTGCGCTATGGTAAAGTCCAAAATCTTGATGTTATTGATGTTGCGGCAATTGAACAAACTATAGAAAATGCGCGTAAAGCATTCCGTGATCAATTTAATCCTCAAGAGCGCTTATTGATTGACAGCATTGCAGATCGGGGTGTGTTGTCAGATAGTAATATCTCCCTAGAGGAACTTCAGAAGCTCAATGTTAAAAGCTTTGCTGAACTACTGCCCATTATT
>JAYSRP010000296.1:0-4780 GCA_043721015.1 Synechococcales cyanobacterium
AGAGGTTCAGGCTTGGCTTGCTCAGTGCAAGATCTAGCTTAGGGCTACTACAAGCCCGCTCTCTGCCATGAGGCGAGAGTCGGGTAATTGACTCATGCCAATATTATGGGCTTACCTTACAAAGAAGATAATTTGGCTCAGGCAGAACGATTAGCTGGTCTACTAGCCAAAAAATCTCAGATTGTATGGAAACCTCCGAGTTAGCACCGATCAACAACCCCACCCCCGGAAAAGTCGAAGATTGAATTAGCTCATCATTTCTGAGCCACATTAATAAATTCAACCATAAAAAAACCTTCTACCACCTAGGACAGAAGGAAATATTTAAAAATAACAGAAATCAAAGGCTTAATAATTGGCAGGGTTAAATTAAAACTAATTAAACTAAAACCTAACCAATAGCTTTCATCAGTGATCTGCTGCGAAAATAGAATTAACGAACTTGAACAGACTTAGGATTACCAGTCATGTGGACAGTATCTACAAAGCGAGCAGTCTTAGATTGGCTAGAGATAACCAAAGACTCAGTTCTGGCTCCACCCTTAAAGAAACGCACACCGTTCATCAAGTTACCAGCAGTAATACCGCAACCAGCAAAAATAACATTTTTGCCACAGGCCAATTCTTCAGCGGTGTAGATTTTGTCAGGATCAGTAATATTCATCGAAAGTAAACGTTCGATGTTCTTTTCTTTGCTTTCGCCGATCAAACCAGTCTTCACAACTGCTGGGTCATAGATAAGCTGACCTTGGAAGTGAGCATCCATACAGCGCAGAGCCGCTGCCGAAATAACTCCTTCAGGAGCAGCACCGATACCCATCAAAGCATGAATGTTAGTACCCGAGAAACCACAGTTAATTGCGGCACCCACGTCACCGTCGCTAATTAAAGCCACTCGTGCGCCAGCTTCCCGAATTTCTTTGATCAAGTCATTGTGGCGCTCACGCTTCATGACTACTACTACTAGCTCATCAATACCGCGATCGAGGCATTCTGACAAAATCTTCAGGTTTTCGGTAGCAGACTTGCTGATATCTACCTTACCCTTAGCTGCTGGAGGCGCAGCTAGCTTCTTCATGTAAAAGTCAGGAGCTGCAAACAAGCCGCCTTTCTCCGAAATGGCTAATACAGCCATCGAACCAGGTTGACCATAGGCACAAAGGTTAGTACCTTCGCAAGGGTCTACTGCGATGTCAATTTCGATTAACTCGTCTGGGTTACAGAGATCTTTGCCGTTTGGTTGAGAGCAAATCCCTACTTCTTCACCAATGTATAGCATTGGTGCGTCGTCACGTTCACCTTCACCAATTACGATGCGTCCCCGCATATAAATTTTGTTCATCCGCTCGCGCATAGCTTCAACTGCTACCCGATCGGCTTCGTTCTTATCACCTTTACCCATCAAACGAGCAGAAGCGATCGCTGCTTGTTCTACAACTTCAATAATTTCTAAACCTAAAGAATTATCCATTTTATATATAATCTCCCGATATTTTTGTTAACACATATGGCGATCCCAGTCTATCAGAGGGCGGCTTCTCAAGGAAACTTCATTTTTATTTGCAAAGATTAACATTAACTATCTGAGCAATAAGCGCAGATTTCGGAATGCCACTGGCCACTGCTAGCAACCAAGCAGCCCCACTGGCTCACATCGTCCTGGTTATAAAGCAAGGCTTGACCCTGAGCATTGGTGAAAATTCCACCAGCTTCCGTCAAGATTAGCTCCGGCGCAGCCAAGTCCCAATCTTTGGGAGCCGAAGAACTAGAAACAGATATGTAGATGTCGGCACGGTGTTCAACAATAGCGGCTACTTTGCCTCCGACACTACCCACTTGAATTTGATTGGTGCTGGGCAAAGCTGCCAAGATTTTTTCTAGGGCCGGACTGCGGTGGCTGCGGCTGGCAATGATAATTGCTTCATTGATTGGAGTCGATCGATCAACGTTCAGCTTAACCTGTTCACCAGCTCTATTCACCCGATAAGCACCATGTCCTTTCACCGCGTGATAAATCAACTCGGCCTCCGGCAACGCTACCACTGTTAAGACAGGGCGCTGTTGATACACCAAGGCGATATGCACCGCATATTCGCCAGTTTTGTTCACAAATTCTTTGGTGCCATCGATCGGATCAATTATCCATACCCAATCTTGAGGAAGGGCTTGTTCTTTTTGATAGGTTTCTTCGGTCAGGTAGCCACAGCTCTCGCCAAAAATTGCCTGGAGTCTGTTAGAGATATGTCGATCGGCTGCCACGTCTGCCTCGGTTTGCGGTTCTCCACACTTATCCACTACTTGCAAGTGCGGGCGGCGATAAAAATCACGCAATAAATTGATTGCTTCCCAGGTGATGCTGATCACATTTGGCAAAATATCATTAGCTAGAGCGAGTTGTGGCAGCGGTGAAAAATTCAAGTATTTTTTCCTAGAAAATGTCAATCAATTCTCACACTATCACCCAAACGGTGTTAATATAAGTACATGACCCCAAGGGTCAGATAAATTATCCTAGTGTGAGGAAAATAAAATGAATTTGAATTGGAAGTCTTTGTTAGTAGTTGCCACCCTTTCCTTGGGTGCTGGTCTAGGCGCTTGTGAATCTGCTCCTCCTGCTACCACCGCACCTGCGGCTGCTCCTGGTGCTGAAACTAAGCCTGCTGATCCCGCTGCTCCAGCTCCTGCTGCAAAAGAAGGTGACGCTAAGAAAGAAGGCGATGCCATGAAGAAAGAAGGCGATGCCATGAAGAAAGAAGGTGAGGCCATGAAGAAAGATGGCGATGCCATGAAAAAAGATGCCATGAAAAAAGAAGGCGATGCCATGAAGAAAGATGGTGATGCCATGAAAAAAGAAGGCGATGCCATGAAAAAAGATGGTGATGCTATGAAGAAAGATGCCATGAAAAAAGATGGTGATGCCATGAAGAAAGATGGTGCTAAGCCTTCTGAATCCCCCAAAACAGAAGCTAAGTAAATCAATTTCCTACTTCGGGTCTAAAACTTCAACAATAATGCCACCAAGCTGACCCGCTTTGGTGGCATTATTGTTGAAGCGATCATCTAAGTAGTGCGGGATGCGGGAAACTCAGTGGCGACCTGCTAGACAACCTGCCACGCACGGGTCTGAGGTTGCCTCAGACCAAACGTGTATGCAGGTTTTGCCTGAAAGAGTTCAGGCAAAACTGTCGCAGGTTTAGCCCTGAGAGTAGTCAATTCGGATGTTTACTTGTGATGCTGGCTTACATTCTTTCAGTAATAGTCGGTACGGGCAGTGTGGCTCTGTATCTTTCCGCCTTTTTGTTTCCCGAAATTCATCGCCCCAAAGATATTTTTTGGAGTGGATTAGGGCTATTTTACGCTTTGGTATTGTGGGTCAATGGTACAAGCCTTGCTGGTGGATTGTTGTTGGGTCAAGCATTGAGCGTTGTTTTATTGGGTTGGTTCACTTGGGAAACCCTCCGCCTCCGCCGCGCAATAATTCCAGAAAATCAGCGAACGCCAGTGCCACCAATACCCAATTTTGATCTGTCGGCTGGGCGAAAAGCAGCCGCATTGCAGTTAGAGTCAGATAGTATTATTGATGATTTATCGGCAGTATTTGATGAACCAGTAACAGATCCGATCGATAGTGACCAATCTTGGATCTCAATTCAGCAAGAAGTTCTCTCTGAATCTGAATCCGCCACCCCATCAACACCTAACGAATAAATCGGAGCACTTTAGATGAGTTTTTATATCAGCGATGAACAGGTTGATCGATTAGGTGCCGAAATTATTGCCAATATCCAACAGGCTTTTCCGAGGGTCTCTAGTGAACAGATCGCCTTAACTTGGTTGGTTTATGATGCCAATGCTCCGATTAATACCGGCGGAGCCATTGCTAGTGTAGATTTTTGGCGCTATCAACCCAAGGGCTTTGGCCATCACGACCAGCGCCGGATCTATCCAGCCAGCATTATCAAACTGTTCTATTTGGTAGCTGCCCAAGAATGGTTAGAAAAAGGCATGGCTAACCCCTCGGCAGAATTCGATCGGGCGCTGCAAGATATGGTGATAGATTCGAGCAACGATGCTACTAGTTTGGTGGTGGATGTGCTTAGCGGTACTAATAGTGGACCGGCTTTACCGGCTGAACCATTTAAAACCTGGCAGCACCAGCGCAATATTGTGAATCGCTACTATCAATCTTTGGGCTGGCCAGAGTTGGCAGAAATTAATGTCAACCAAAAGCCCTGGTCTGATGGCCCCTACGGACGAGAGCGAGATTTTGTGGGTACTTTGTATAACAACCGTAATATGTTAACTACAGCCGCTACTGCTCGTTTATTGCACAGCATTGTGGGCGGGGTGGCAGTGAGTGGAGATCGATCGCAGTCCATGCTGGATTTAATGCAGCGAGATTTAAAACTGGCTCAAGTGCAACCCGCTGCGGGCGAAGAAAATCAGGTGGAAGGCTTTTTAGCGGCTGGTTTGCCCTTAAATAGTCAGGCTTATTCTAAGGCGGGCTGGACTTCGCAGGTGCGTCACGATGCCTGTTATGCCCTGATGCCCGATCGGCCAGCGAGTTTATTGGTGGTGTTTACAGAAGGTCGTGCACAAGAGCGACAGCTATTGCCATTTATCGGTCAGCAGTGGGCTTTGGCTCTCAGCAGGCTTTAGGAGTTCGTTGAGAATTTTTCCATAGCTTGTTTCCAGTCGATCGCATAAAATAACAGCATCTTCTGCGATCGACTGGAAACACTATTATGAACACTATGCAGGTCTTAGTAAAAAATGTTCT
>JAYSRP010000297.1:0-4779 GCA_043721015.1 Synechococcales cyanobacterium
GAGGTTTTGGATGATGCTTTTAAGCGGGCGGCTTTTGCTCACTAGTGAGAACCCTGGAATGTGGGGGTTCTGACCCCCACTCCTCCCATTGAGGGCGGGACGCACCCCCACTCCTAAGAGGAGACGCTCCGCGAACAAACTCCCCATCGTAAGGGTTTACTTGCTTCTAATACAGCGCGGTTGCCCAACTCTGTAATTGAGTCTTTTATTTTTATCATATGCAAATTCGTCGCGTTCAGCCCGGTATCCCAGTCAGCATTGAGACCTTGGAATATCAGATCAAAGTGCCAGACAACCAGCCCCATAATATTTTGGAAGAAATAGTTTGGCAAAAAGAGCGAGAAGTAGCTCGCTGGCGGGAGAAAACTCCTTTGAATTTACTGCGGGAACAAGTGGCGGCGATCGCTCCGCCTGTCCGTAACTTCCTCACCGCATTACGCACCAGCCCCCGTCAACCTGCGCTGATCGCCGAGGTCAAAAAGGCTTCGCCCAGCAAAGGGGTAATCAGAGAAGATTTTGACCCGGTATTGATCGCCCAATCATATGTTCAAGGCGGAGCAGCTTGTCTTTCGGTGCTTACCGATGAAAAGTTTTTTCAAGGTGGCTTTGAAAACTTGACCTTGATTCGATCGGCAGTAGATTTACCTTTGCTCTGCAAAGAGTTTATTATTTACCCCTACCAAATCTATTTGGGGCGCAAACATGGGGCCGATGCGGTCTTGCTGATTGCGGCGATTTTGCCCGATAGTGACCTGCGCTATTTCCTTAAAATCATTAAGGCTTTGGGGATGACAGCTCTGATTGAGGTTCACAGTGCGGAGGAGCTAGAAAGAGTTCTACAGCTAGAAAATGTCGAGCTAGTAGGGATCAATAATCGAAATCTAATGGATTTCAGCGTTTCGCTTCAGACCACTGGCGACCTGTTGAAAAAATATGGTGCAGCTTTAGCCGAACGCGATATCTTAGTAGTAAGTGAGTCTGGTATTCATCAACATACAGATTTAGAAATCGTGCGAGTGGCTGGAGCCGCTGCTGTTCTGATCGGGGAATCGCTAGTAAAACAACCAGACCCAGCTCAGGCGATCGCCGAGTTATTTGCGTAAGTCCTTCTCTATCCAAATCATCGGTCTTTGATGTGAGTAAAATTCAACTGCCTTCTTTGATTCACTACGAACTAGTGCTGCAAATCCTAGAAAAGCAAACTTTGCCGAACTCGGATTATCAAGATCCCCAAGTGCGCCAGCAAGTGCAGCAACTCATTGTGACCATGCGCAAAGCTATTTCTCAACAGCGCTTGCTAGAAGAAGACTGTCTGCGTCGTCAACTTGAAGTAGAGCATCATTGGGGCTTAAATACTCCAGCACCAGTTGACTCCAAGGGAGTAGGTTTATGATGCCTGGTAACAAAGGAGTAGAGCAGTTTCGTGACCAAATTAACCTGTTGGGCATCCGCCGCGATGTCACCAAGTTACGTCAAGAATTAGAATCTCAGCAAGTTTCGATCGCCCAGACCCGTCGTCGTCTGCCCCGAGGTTGGTATCGTCATCGCCCCACGGTGGATTTGGAGGTGTTGTTAAATGTTCAGCCCGCCGAGAATCCTGTCAGCTTACCGAACATTTGGCCTCGTTCACGTAGTGTCTTCGGAGAAGAACCTCTAGCTCACCATCCCCACTGATTGAGATAGCTGCCAAAACAACCGATCAAATAATTCGATCGATCCGCGTTAAGATAATTTCTCTTAGTTATTAGCCAGTATTCAGGCGCGCGAATTAGAAGGAACCTCATGGAAAATAAATTGATGTTGATGATTCCTGGCCCCACCCCGGTGCCAGAGAATGTGCTGTTGGCTTTAGCTAAGCACCCAATGGGGCACCGCAGCGGTGAGTTCATCCAGATTCAAGCCGATGTCACCGAAAATCTGAAATGGCTGTTTCAGACAACCAACGAATTGCTGTTGCTCACAGCTTCTGGTACCGGTGCCATGGAAGCAGGTATTATCAACTTTTTTAGTCCTGGCGATCGAGTACTAGTAATCCACAACGGTAAATTTGGCGAACGCTGGGTGTTAGTCTCGAAAGCTTTTGGCCTGGATGTATTAGAAGTCACCGCTCCCTGGGGTCAACCGATTAATCCAGCCGATGTGCAGGCTGCTCTGACTGCCGATAGCGCCAAAGCAATCAAAGGCGTAATTGTCACCCACAGCGAAACCTCTACTGGTGTAATTAACGATCTAGAAACTATCAATAAGCACGTCAAAGCCCACGGCGCACTGATCATTGTCGATGCTGTCACCAGTATGGGTGCCACTAATGTTCCGATCGATGATTGGGGCTTAGATGTGGTCTGCTCTGGTTCTCAAAAAGGTTTTATGGTTCCGCCCGGTATGGGCTTTGTATCTGTCAGTGCTAAAGCTTGGGAAGCTTACAAAACCGCCAAAATTCCTAAGTTCTACCTAGATCTGGGCAAATATCGCAAAGATGGTGCTCCCTTTACCCCAGCAGTTAACTTAATCTTTGCGCTGCAAGCTTCTTTGGCCATGATGAAAAAAGAAGGACTAGAAAACATCTTCGCCCGTCACCATCGCCATCGTGATGCCTGTCGTGCTGCGGTCAAAGCGATGGGTCTAGATCTCTACGCTCCCGATGGTCATGGTAGCCCCGCGATCACCGCAGTTTCGACTCCCGCTGCCGAAGAAATCCGCAAAGTGATGAAGAAGAAATACGACATCGTCTTAGCTGGCGGCCAAGATCACCTCAGTGGCCAAGTCTTCCGCATCGGTCACTTGGGCTTTGTGTGCGATCGAGATATCCTCAGCGCCCTTGCAGCTCTCGAAGGCACTCTCGCGGAACTAGGCACTGGCAAGAGTAATGGAGCCGGAGTAACAGCAGCAGCCCAAATCCTGAGCAGTAAGTAGCCCATCCTTGAATTAAATATTTATCTTGCACTGGGAGAAAAACCCAGTGCAATTTTTATCTGATTATCTAGTTTCCAGCAATCGCACTGAAAGCCACAGCTTAAATGATCGACAGGCCAAACAACCTGATAAAGTTATGTAAACACAGTAGGTTTACCTGCTATTCACTCTATTTAGGAGGAATGTTCTTGGCTCGTCGTTATCTTTTTACTTCAGAATCTGTCACCGAAGGTCATCCAGATAAAATCTGTGACCAAATCTCTGACACCATTCTTGATGCGCTTCTTCAGCAAGACCCCGCCAGCCGGGTAGCCGCAGAAGTCGTAGTCAACACCGGACTAGTACTAATCACTGGCGAAATCACCAGCAAAGCTCAGGTTAATTATATTGACCTTGCTCGTGCCAAGATCGCAGAAATCGGCTACACCGATGCCGACAATGGCTTTTCGGCCACCAGTGCCTCGGTGCTAATCGCTCTCGACCAACAGTCCCCCGACATTGCTCAGGGCGTTAATGATGCCCAAGAGTCTCAAGATAGTTCCGACAGCTTCGACAAAATCGGCGCTGGCGACCAGGGAATCATGTTTGGCTATGCCTGCAACGAAACCCCCGAACTAATGCCCATGCCCATCAGCGTGGCTCACCGTTTGGCCAGACAAATGGCTGTGGTGCGCAAAAATGGCCAAATGCCTTATCTGCGTCCTGATGGTAAAACTCAGGTCACGATCGCCTACGAAGCAGGCTTACCCGTGGCCGTCGATACTATTTTGCTTTCCACCCAACACGATCCTACTGTTACAGGCATTAGTGATGATCTGGGTATTCAGCAAAAAATTAAAGACGAGTTATGGAAACAGGTTGTAGAGCCAGTTTTTGCCGAGCTTTCGATCAAGCCCGATGCTGCGACCAAATACTTGGTCAACCCCACAGGTAAGTTTGTAATCGGCGGCCCACAAGGGGATGCTGGTTTGACTGGTCGCAAGATTATTGTTGACACTTACGGCGGTTATTCTCGTCATGGCGGCGGGGCTTTCTCTGGTAAGGATCCAACTAAAGTCGATCGATCGGCTGCTTATGCCTGTCGCCACGTAGCTAAAAACATTGTGGCTGCTGGTTTGGCTGATAAGTGCGAAGTTCAACTCAGCTACGCGATCGGGGTAGCCCGTCCGGTAAGTATTTTGGTAGATACTTTCGGTACTGGCAAAATCGATGACGATGCGATCTTAGACCTGATCGAAAAGCATTTTGAGCTACGTCCTGCCGGAATTCTGGCAGCTTTCTCCCTGCGCAAGTTGCCCAGTGAGCGGAACGGTCGTTTTTATCAAGATGTGGCTGCCTACGGACATTTCGGTCGTAATGACTTAGATCTGCCATGGGAAAAGACTGATAAAGTCGATGTTTTAAAAGCGGCAGCTAAGGTTTAGGTTTCTAAATTTTTTATAGGTACTAAGGAGTCAATCTTGACTCCTTTTTTGATGGTAATAGTTATTGTTTGACGTTACCAAAGATCTGAAAATCTGGCCTTTTACTGGAGTTCAAACTAACCGAGATGAAGAGAGGTAGCCAAGGATATACCAAAGCTACCGATTTCAAAAATTCAAGCGCCCAGCTTGCCAAGAATTACGAGAGCGTAGTATGTTGATCTTGCCCTCCCCTGTCTACTGCCATGACCTCGGTTTCTAGCTGCCTTCAGTCTCTGCGCGATCGCCACGAATGCGCTTTGATTCCTTTTATTACTGCCGGAGACCCGGATTTAGCGACCACCGCCCAGGCATTGATTGCCCTCGATCGAGCAGGTGCCGATATTATTGAGCTAGGGGTGCCCTACTCTGACCCGTTGGCTGATGGCCCAGTGATTCAGGCCGC
>JAYSRP010000298.1:0-4777 GCA_043721015.1 Synechococcales cyanobacterium
ATGAAAAAGAGCCAGCAGCTAAACCAGCTAAACCACCCAAAGCTGAGGTCGATGGAGCTGAAGGTAAAAAGACGAAACAACCTAAAGCTGAAGGCGATGGATCTGAGGGGAAAAAGGCTAAGCCAGTAGATCCTGACGGCAAAAATTAGCATGGATTGCTAACGATTTAAGAGCCGCTTGACCCGGTGGGCATTTTCCCATTCCAGGGCAGCGGCGATCGACAGTTGAACAAAGCCCGCTATCCAAAAAACTTCTAACAAGTCACCGCTTTCATAACCACCTGTTTTGGCTAAAAAAGCAAAGCGCATATCTGCCAAATAAATACAGGCCAACCCTTGAGATACAATTTGCCAAGTAGTACCCATCCGGCCACCCCAAAAACCCAAGAACAAAATGGCTGCCATTACGATTAGCGCTACATCTGAGAATAGATAAAACAATCCAAAGACTTCTACTAAGGGTTGTAATAGGTGATCGATCGAGTTAGCCCAAGCCACCCCACTAACGCTAGTGGAAGTAGAGAAAGTTGCACTAATCATGATTTGCATGGCAATGATGCTAGCTGCCACCGCTACAATACCAACCATCAGCATGTGGATGCGACTCAAAGCCACTTTTTGTTGAGCCATCACCAGTCCCAAACCCCAGATGGTCAGAATATAAAAGGCCACATTGCATAAGTCGGCTGGTGAAGCCCCTGATTTTAGGCCAAACCCAAGCTCCCAAATGGCCGTCAGCATCTGGCTCATCAAAATGGCGATCGTTGCCCAACTAAACAAGCCCCAAACCTTTTGTCCACTGGGGATATGAGCCTGTAAGGAATTGCGCCAACAGAGAGAGAACGTACCCAGCATTGCAATGGTACTAAAAAAACTGGTAACAAATTTAAACCAAATCGGTCGAGCTGTACCTACTTCTGTAAAGCCAAACATTAAGTAAATAGTCAGCACAAACACCAAAAAAACTGTGCCCCAAGCTGTTACTTTTGCACTATTCCAACGACTCTGCGATTTGATTCTGAGAATAGTAGTTTCGGTACTGTTGCGGTAGTCCATAAAGTCCTTGAAATTTTGGCCTAATGAAAGGTGTAGCTATTAATAAAAATCCAAAATGAAATTAGAACAGCCGAGACATTCTGGGAGTGGCCAAGGGCAATCGATTAACTACATCAACAACCATATCTTTGCCAATCTGACGGGTCGCCAACTGCTGAAAACAATCGATAATTTGGCGACCAAGCTCTAGTTCTGTCACCTCAATAGGAGGTGGACTAGCTTGCAAGCAAGCCTGTAGATCTGCCTCGGAGTCGATCGGCAAATTGCTCGCTACTACTTCCCGGCCAAAAGCTTTAGCTCTTTCGCTACCACCCAAATCAGCAATAACTAGCCACAGAGATTGCAATAAATGAATTGCTAAATTGGGCACAGCTCTGCCTTGGGGATAAGGTGACTGTAGGACAGTTTTTTGTGACGACAATTTGTGAGGTTGTTCAGCAAAACTATTCTCTAGCTTAGCAATAGTAGATCGCTCTAAATATGATTTTGGCATACTAACTAAAACCCATAGGGAGTAAGCCGATGGCTCTGTTACTAATAAATAAATGTTACTGGCATTATCAGTTAAATGGCACCAGGTATTTTCTGCTTCAGTCTTTTGGCCTAAAGAAAATGTGGTTTGATGGTGGTATGTATTGCCGAGATACGACAAGCTGTGCGCTGCATCACCATCAGTTGTGAATAGCTGGATACATTCAGGTGTGATCTTAAACATAATAGAAAAAATAGGGAAGGATGACGGTAGATCGCCCTTCTGCTGCGCTTCCCCATCAAAAAAGACGGGGTGTATCCCGTCTTTTTTGGTTATTTCATATTCATTACAAAAGAACTATTCGTAAGTCTTTTTGCCTTTGAATTTGACAGTTACTGGCTCGGGATTGCTGCCAATATTTCTGTCTATCTTGCCATGGAATTCCCGACCTGCGTTAACTTTTTCAGGAAATACGCCATCTTTCGGATGAAGTAGATCGGTGTCTCCGTTGGGCAATACTCGATAGACTTTGTAATCTTCGATTTTGGGCTTGAACTTAGTGCGCAATTGAGTACCTAATGCCAAGCACTGCTCCTTGCGGGGCATGTACAAGAGGTTTTCACCGGCATTCATGGTGGCGGCACCGCCAGTAGGTAGTTCAAATACCTGGGCGCTTTTGCTAGTCCAGGTGATTGCGTACTTTTCTTCGACATCTGCTTTGGATAGCAAGCCGCCAGTATTACCACCGTAGATAGGGGTTTTACCAGTTAGTTGTATTTTGTCCGCCATAATTTTGTGATTATATGTGGGTTTTGAGGCAGATCGTACCACTGCGACCCGGCCACTCTTACCACCTTGTCAAGAACTGTAACACTTGCGGCTCTGTTGCTTCATAAATGTTTAACGCAGTCCTAGCCAAGTGATGATGTCTTGCCTAGTAAAGAGTTCGATCGCCAGTAAAACCACAAAGCCCACCATGGCAAAGCGCCCGTTAACTTGCTCGGCGTAACTTGTCCAACCAAAGGCCGGATCGGTAGGATTTTTAGGAGTCTCTGCTGCCGGTGCTTTTTTTTCGCTCATGGATATTTTAAGATTCTGGGGTGCTTAGAGGAGATCATACCGCAGGATTCTTTTGAATGATGTACT
Organism: Synechococcales cyanobacterium; assembly: GCA_043721015.1. GTDB lineage: Bacteria > Cyanobacteriota > Cyanobacteriia > Cyanobacteriales > Chamaesiphonaceae > JAAFHZ01. Next base: position 2,674 of record JAYSRP010000298.1, read on the forward strand.
AATTTAGGTCGTGCAATTTGGGGCTGACCACTCACAGCTTAAGCTGGGTTCACCCAGATTATCTGCTAAAGCTGCAAACAGAATGGGGCTTTCAATCACTAGCAGCAGCCCAACAGCTTTGCTAAATACGATCTCAGTATTTTATTGTGGTGTTGCGACCTTATTATGAACAAGTCCCCACCGACCCTTGATGATCATGACCACTCCACCCGCACCAATCAAACTCATTGTGGTCGATATCGACGGGACGATCGCTGGTAGAGATAACCAGGTGAGTCCTAAAGTCAAAGCTGCCTTAAAAGCTGCGCTCGATCGAGGCATCAAAGTCGGGGTAGCCACCGGGCGCATGTATCAATCGGCTCTGCGCTTCCATCACGAAATTGGTGCCAATGTGCCGCTTATGGCCTACCAGGGAGCCTGGATTCAAGATCCGGCCAAAGCTGAGCCGTATCGACATTTACAAGTCGATATTGCGATCGCCAAAGAACTGATTACCTACTTCGAGCAGCCTCATTTACCAGCCGGTCTATCTATCCATGTCTATGTGGGCGACAAGCTTTACGTCCAAGCCGTCCAAGAAGACACCGCAGCCTATACCCAGCGCAGCTCTGTGGTAGCACATCCGCTCACCGACTTACGCGCTGCTTTGACTACGCCACCGACTAAAATTTTGGCCATGCACGAAGACGAAGACTTGATCTCTAGGCTCTTGGCTGATCTCAAAACCAAATATCGCCCTGATCAGCTCCATGTGACTACTTCAGTTCCTATCTTTTTGGAAACCACTAATCCGGCGGTTAATAAAGGTACAGCGATCGATTACCTAGCCAAAAACCTCTTAAATATCACCGCTGATGAAGTAATGGCGATCGGCGACAACCACAACGATGTAGAAATGCTGGCCTATGCTGGCTGGGGAGTGGCCATGGGCAACGCCCCCGCTGCCGTGAAAGCCCAAGCTAACTGGGTGGCACCATCTGTAGACGAAGATGGAGTGGCCGCCGCAATCGATCGATTTGTCTTAAGCCAATGTTAAGATTTAGTAATGTTCTTAACAAACTTTGCGTGAGCCAGGAATGTCTGGGGCACAGCACCTATCAGCGTTGTAATATATGACTCTTTTTGACTGGTTTGCCGATCGTAAAAAAGCTGACCCCGCCATTCAAACCCAGCAAGAGCGAGAAATCGCTGATGGTCTATGGACTAAATGTGATGACTGTGGGGCGATCGCCTACAGCAAAGACCTAAAAGCCAATCAGATGGTTTGCTTGGACTGCGAGCACCATCGGCGTGTCACCTGTGATGAGCGAGTGGAGCAGTTGATCGATAGTGGCACCTGGAGTTCGTTAGATGATCATATCCGTCCATCTGATCCACTGAAATTTGTGCACCGCAAGCCTTACATTGATCAGATCAAAGAAACCCAAGATAAAACCGGACTCATCGATGCAGTGCTCACTGGCAGCGGCAAAATAGAAGGTGAAGGCGTGGTTTTGGGCGTGATGGATTTCCGGTTTATGGGCGGTAGCATGGGTTCGGTGGTGGGCGAAAAATTAACGCGGGCGATCGAGTTTGGCACTACTCACCGTCTGCCAGTAGTGATTCTCTGTGCCTCTGGTGGAGCCAGAATGCAAGAGGGAATGCTCAGTCTGATGCAGATGGCCAAAATCTCGGCGGCACTGGCTCGCCATCGGGAAGCCAAGCTGCTGTACGTTCCAGTATTGACGAATCCCACGATGGGAGGCGTGATTGCTAGCTTTGCGATGTTGGGCGACATTATTTTGGCTGAACCCAAAGCCACGATCGGCTTTGCTGGTCGGCGAGTAATTGAACAAACTCTGCGCGAGAAGTTACCAGACAATTTTCAGACTTCGGAGTATCTGTTTGAACATGGTTTTGTCGATCGAATTATTCCCCGTCCCAAGCTGCGATCGACTTTGGCTCAGCTTTTGCGGTTACATCAATGCCATCCCAAGGAGCTGTCAGTAGCCGATGCTGCTGCTGGGATTTAGCTTAAACAGCAGAAGCCCCGCATCCCATCTGTACCCAGATGGATGTCGGGATGAATGCGAGCGAAATGAAGATTCCGCCTAGAGCGAAACTT